>JANOFL010000112.1:0-4768 GCA_031405895.1 Planctomycetota bacterium | reverse complement strand
GTGCGGCCTCCTGATTCGAGACGATCGATCGAGAGGACGCGACATGCACACCTACCAACGACGGTGGCCAGATGACATATCCGACTGGAGCTGTCCCGAGTTCGAGGGGCTCCAGTTTCGTGATGCGCACGACGTGGCACGACACGCCGAACTCGACCCAGTGCTCGCCTGGCGCACGTGGCCCGAGGTCTGGCATCTCGACGATGAAGGCAGGTTCAGGTGTGCCTCGAAGGGGTCGAGTCTCGACAACGTGCACCGGTTCGCGATGCGACCGGCCGAGATGCTGCTCTGCCGGGAAGTTCCAGTCGATCCCCCCTGCCCGAACCACTGGTTCGTGATCGAACCTCGTCATCCATGGTTGGGTGATCGCTACCAGGTGACTGAGGATGACTCCCGCGCATTCCTCCGGCTGCGGCGGGGCCTTGGTCGCTACGGCATCGTGCTTTTGGATGTGATGGTGTTCGATCAAGAGTTCCACTGGTGGTCGCTGCACGAGCTCACGTCCGGCACCACGACGTGGACGTTCTGATCGCTGTGTGCCGTCACGTCGTCGTTCACTCGTCCTTGTAACACCCGCGATGTTGTTTCGACTGACATGGGAACGAACAACAAACCGCGCCGGGCGGCGACGGCCAAGCGGCGCGCGAAGGCGAATGCGCATCGACCCTCAGCGCCACGCGGAGAGCAGAGACACGAATCGACGTTCACGCAGCGCGACGAAGCACGGACGCTGCTCTGGCAGGCTGCAGACGCTCTCAACCGTGGCAACGCAGCCCACTCGGCTGACGCAATGCGAGCCATGACAGACCTCGATCAGAATGTCGTCGAGCGAGAATCAGAGGCAATTTTGCTCTCGATGATCGGAGCCTTGTGTCGGCGGAGCAAGGTTGTTGAACCCTTCCGGTGTCAGTGTGTCGGCGATCAGCAGCGTCGGCATCCGTTATTCCTGTTGGTCCGGACAAAGCGGGAGCTTTGTCCCCACGCAAATGGCCTCAGGCGTGGCGCGGCCGCGCGTTGAGCCGCTCCATGAGATGGTTGAAGAACTGTTCCTGCTCGGGCGTGACCTGTTCTTCGGCCGGCTCGTCGACGAGTTCGCCGAACTCACCCGGCACCGGGACCATCGAGCGGATTCCTGTGGCGTCGGTGGCGACGAGGACCTGCTGTTTGCCGACCCGCACGACCCGCAGCAGGGATTTGTTGCCGAGGGCCAGCGTCTGCTCGACGCGCGGTCCGTCGGCGGCCGGCGATTTCACGGGTCGCTGGTTTTGGCGGACTGCCTTGCCGACTACCACGATGACCACGACGCCCAGCAGGGAGACCAGCGTGGCGAAGGCCAGCTGGCGAATCGACCCGGAGACTTCGAGTCCCGCCGGCCCGGCAAACGGCTTCCGGCCCGAAGCCTGGGAGCCACGCGCCCGTGCCGCCCACCAGCCGGAAGCTTCAGTGGGAGCGGGCAGTGGACCCGACTCCAGCGCCGCCGTTTCATTGAGCCGTCCGCCCAGCGCGGACGAAAGAGCCACATTCGCCGGCTGAACCAGTTCGTCGCGGATGGGTGTGGTGACTTCCGGCAGTGGCAGCCGGCGAACTTCGCGCGCAGGTTGATGGCTTGCCGGCGGTTGGGCAATCTGGGCGTCGATCGTCCGGGAGAAGGAAAGGACGGGCGGGTCGGAGGCCTGGTCCGTGGCTGTCGGGCCAGGGCCGATCGGCGTGCCGCGCGAATCCGGCCAGCCTTCAGCGTCCGCGAGCGGTGTCGACAGGATGTGCAGTTCGCCAAAGCGCAGCGGATTGCCTGGCTCCTGCCCCGCGACGTCGCTGGAAGCACCCAGCGCAACGACGCCCACAAGGATCGACCAGCCGCGATGTGTGTTCCATTTCATGCGTCGCTCCGTGGCGTCGCGCCGGGATAGATTTCGCTGATCCGGATCGCAAAGCAGTCATTGACCACGACGACTTCGCCGCTGGCGAGCGGAACGCCGTTGGCAATCAGCTCGACCGGGCTGCTGACCGGACGGTCCAGTTCGATCACACTTCCCGCGCCTAGCAGGAGCAGTTTGCGGATCGGCAGTCGGGCCTTGCCCAGCTCGGCCGTGACCGCGACCTGGACATCCTGGAAACGGCTGATCGGCAAGGCCGGGCCACCGGCCGGTTCGTCCTGGACGGGTGAAAAATCGGCTTCGCGCACCGGAATGGGTGTTGCGGAATCCGTGACGACGGGCGCTCCCGTCGCTGCTGGACCCGGCATCGAGGTTTCGGCTTGACTGCTCATTGCGGGGTGTCCGTCAGAAACGTTCGCTGATCTTGAGAGCCTGTTGCGGACCGACCCGGCCGGGCCAGCCGAGGAAAACCAGGTCGCCATCGATCTCGACTTCGACCGGCTGATGAATCAGGCTGCCGAGCACGAGCACATCGCCGACCTGCAGCCGTGCGAGGTCGGACATGCCGACGTTGGCCGTGCCGAGCCGGACCGAAACGTCCACCGGAATGTCGAGCACCGGTTCCAGCGGATTGCGGCCCTTCGCCGCGCCGTGGGTGTCAGGTCCGAGCAGTGGTGTGAGCAGCTTGCGCAGGCCATTGCGGGGCAGGGCCATTTCGAGCCGCACTTCGCCCGCCGACGAGTCGACGGCCAGCGGCAAGACCAGCATGTCTTCCTCAGGCGCGCAGGTCCGCAACCGCTGCGGCGCGGGTTCGACCGCGACCAGTTCCACCGGCAACGGTTCTTTCTGGGGCCACCCCTCGCTCAGCGCCGCGCGAAGTCCGTCAAAGACCAGCTGGCAAAGGTCGAGTTCGATCCCGGTCAGCTCGCGCGGTTCGGGGAAGACGGTCGGGTTGTCGCAAAGAATCTGGCCAACCAGGATCTGGATCCCCGGCTGGCTGACCGTCACAAGGCAAGGGACGCGTTCCGCTCCGGCCAGCATCCGGCAGCCGGTGGCCAGCCGTGGCAGGGCTTCGACGAGGTTGGCGAATGACAGCCCATACGGCGCTGCCGGCCGGGCCTTGAGCGGCCCGGGTGACAGTTCCTCCCAGCGGCGCTGAAAGACCGTCGCCGCTTTGGTCAGCCAGACCCGCACCTGGCGGGCGAGGGCCGGGTCGACGAACCCCGAGCGGCGAAAATCGTAGGCCCGAACGGCCGCGGCGTTCATTGGATGTTGAACTCCTTGAACAGCACGTCCTGGACCCGCTCCACGCCGTCGTCAAAGAGCACCAGGTTGAACTGGTCGTGAATCTCGCGCCGCAGGCGGTTGTGGCCCATTTTGCTGCCGACATCCTCAAGGCTCTTGTCGGCGATGTGGCTGATCAGCCAGTTCTTTAGCACGACCTGCTTCTGCGTGATCAGCGTTTCGATCGCGCTCTTCTGCGTCGACGCGATCTGCAGCGAGAAGCCGACCTTGAGGTAGCGGTTGAAGCGCGACTCGTTGAGATTGACGACGACTTCCTCGAAGTCGATGAAGGTTGTCTTGCTGCCCGGTTCAGGCATTTCGATCCCGGCGATCTTCGTGACCCTGGGATGCGCGGCGGCTTCGGCTTCTTCGCCGGAGAGTTTGGAGATCAGCAGTGGTGTGCCGACGCCGCCGCCCACGGCAAGCGCGCCGACCACGACCAGCATGACCATGCCGGGCTTTTTGCCGGCGGCGGGCTTGGCTTCTGTTTTTTCCGGCTCGGACATTCCCTGTTCCCCTTTTGACGGGGCCGCGTTCATTCCCGGACTGTGGGAATGTGGCGGCCGACGTGGGGGCCAGTGGCGCTTCACGGCGAAGCGGCACGGCGCGGCGCGATCCCCACCGGAAACCGGTGTGAATGCAAGCAGCGCTAGGCCCGCCCAGGCGGCTGTTCGGGCGCGGAGTTTCCGCGCCAGACCCGACGACGACCCGATGGAACAGGGTGCAAAATCAGCGAAGATGTCAGAGTCGCCGCAGACCGCAAAGTCTGCCTGGTCATCAGGCCTTATCGACGGCTGGGACGACTTTGTTTAGCAAGGTTGCCGTGTCGGGCTGGCAGTTCGGCCCGGCAAGGCGTCGACCAACCTCCTGAAAAGACGACTTCGCCAGCTTCTGACCGGGCCCAGCTCCCGGAAAAACGTTCCGGCAGCGGCTGAAAAAGATTCGTGATGGCAGTTCGATGCTGTTATCCCAGGCCCTCTGCCAACGCCGCCTGTTTCGGCAACAACAGCAGGATTCCGACCAGCTTTTCCTTCCGGGCCAGATTTTCCGGTCGCCTAAAGATTGCCTGGCATACCGGTTGCAATGACTGCGGGATCAGTCCGGGGGACGCTGCGCAATGACATCCGCGCTGACACACACCGAACCGGAAGACAAACGCCCCACACCCGCCCTGAGAAAATGATTAATGCCTTGCAAAGCGGTGCCTCGGCACTGAATGCACTGGAACGCCAGCAGGAGCTGATCGCTGGCAATCTGGCCAATGTGCAGACCGGTGGTTTCCGGCGGGCGATCCTCTCGTTTCAGGAACAGACCGCGGCCGATGGCTCGATCCGGCCGGGGACCGAGGTCGCGGCCGAGTCGATTGACTTTTCACAAGGCCGGCTCGAGCCGACTGGCCGGAAGCTCGACCTGGCGGTCGAAGGCAACGGCTTTCTCGCCTTTGAAGGTGACGGCGTCACGCTCTACTCGCGCAACGGCGTCCTGCAGCGGACCACTCAGGGCCAGCTGATCAACGCCGACGGCTTCCCCCTGCTCGGCAACGGCGGGCCGGTCACAGTTCCACCCGACCTCGCGGAAAGCGAAATTGCGATTGGTGCCGACGGGAGTCT
>JANOFL010000096.1:0-36467 GCA_031405895.1 Planctomycetota bacterium | reverse complement strand
CCAACGCAAACGTCAACGCGACTATCCATACACCGAAAAACGCCGAGAGATACCGCGCGGCAAAGTCACTGTCGCCCGCCACCGACAGCCACGCACCCAGCAACACCGTATGCAACGGCGGATGATCGGTGGTGGCGCTCAGGGCGATGGCTTGCGCGGGCGCTCAAGCGCTGCATCTACGGCGTCGACCTCAATCCGATGGCCGTCGAACTGGCCAAGGTCAGCCTCTGGCTCGACGCCTTCACAATCGGCGCGCCGCTCTCGTTCCTCGACCACCACCTGCGGTGCGGCAATTCGCTGGTCGGTGCCACATTCAAGGACCTGGAATCTGCTACGACCGGCCAATTGTTCGGCATCGACTACGAGCCGCTCGTGCGGGCCATCCGCCATGTGATCCAGGTGAATCAGATGGCCGACGCCACGGCGGCCGAGGTGCAACAGTCGGCCAGCGAATACGGCCGGGCGCGCATCGAGCTTTCAGGCTACCAGGTGGTGCTCGATCTACTCTTGGCCAAGTATTTTGGCTTTCCCGATGCGGTCAAGCTCCTGTCGCATTATGGCAAGAATCTTGACCTGTCGAGCGCGCACCGGTTCAAGACTTCGTTGGAAAGTCTGGAGGAGCTTGCAACGGTTGACCGGATTGAGGCGCTGGCCCGGCAAGCCGATCGGCGTTTTTTCCACTGGGAGATTGAGTTTCCCGAAGTCTTTTTCGGATTTGCCGATGCCGATGGCCGACGGGTAAGGCACAAGGATCTGATTGTGGCAGGCTCCGCTGGATTTGACTCGGTAGTCGGCAATCCGCCCTACGACGTGCTGGCGGAAAAAGAGCTCGGCATTGATCTGAGCGAGCTGTTGACCTACTTCCGCAGTGAATCGCGGTACGCCTGCGGTTTGGGAGGCAAGCTGAACCTCTACAAACTTTTCATTTGTCGCAATGTGCCTTTGGCGCGGCACGGCGGCGGAGTGGGCCATATCGTGCCCATGCCGCTTTTGGGGGATGAGCAAGCTGTCGGCGTGCGGAAAATGTTGCTCGCCGAGACAGCAATTTCACGCATCGACGCATTTCCGCAAAAGGATGACCCCTCCAACCGCGTCTTTGAGGACGCGAAGCTCAGCACTTGCGTTTTCGTTACACGGCATTCCACCGAAGACACGCCGATTCGCGTCCGAGTCCATCCAGGCAAGGAAATCCTCGCCAGTTCGCCGGCGCTTTCGATGCGCCGTAACGATGTAAAACTCTATGATGCCGAAAACGAACCAATCGTTGCATGCAGTCAAGCTGATTGGAATTTAGCAACGAAAATCATGGGCAACGGCCGGATGAGTCGGATACGCGACACATGCAAGTTCTTTCAAGGTGAAATCAACGAAACCAACGAGCGAGCTAAAGGAACGATTTCTCCAGACGCTCGAATCGGGCCATGTGTATTGCGAGCATCAGCGCTGTGCTTGTATGTGGTGCGAGAACCGTCGCAAAAAACAACGGGTGACTTGTATGCAGACATCGGCGCTTTGATCAACAGAAAGCGACCGGACGCCAAGATTCATCACTTCCGTCATGAACGTGTCGGCGTACAGGGCAACGCCCCTCAAAACAACTTTCGACGACTGGTCTCGGCTCTTATTCCGGCTGGCACAATCTGCTTTTACACCATCAACTACGCGCCGGCCCATCTTTCGAGTGTGCCGATTGAGGCCGTGCTCGCGTTGCTAAACTCGCAACTGTGTGAATGGTACTTTCGACTCGGAAGCTCCAATGCTCACGCTAATCAATACCAGCTTCACAATCTTCCGGCCCCACATTTTGCGAACGATTCATCTTGTTTGACCCGTGTTGGTCGCTTCACTAGCGCCATGGCCAATGGTGACACCGCTGCTGCATTTGAGTCGATCACCGACCTGCTCAATCAGCCGCCGTTTTCAGTGACTGTTCGGGACTGCATCGTAGCCGCAGTGAAACGCATCATCGAAATTGAACATGGCCGTGGCGACATTGCCCGTCACGAGCGTTCGGCCTTGGCTCCCGCCGCACAGCCGCTGCAGGACCTGCTCGACCGCATCTTCTATCGTCTGGCCGGACTTTCGGACGACGAGGCGGCTGGCTTGGAAGAGCGGTTGAGCCGCATGCTATGAGTTCGCAACGGTTTCTGGTCCACCGCGTTGATCGAAGCCAGTCCGAGGCGGCGGAACAGCTGGGAAGCAAGCCGAAGTTCTGGTTTCGCGAAGGCGATAGGCGACTGCTCTTCAAGGGCGAAGCGCGCGGTTACGGTGAAGACTGGGCAGAAGTCGTTGCCAGCCATCTGTGCGATCTTGTCGGGATTCCCCACGTTCAATACGAACTCGCCGAATGCGTTGCCGAAGGAAGGCTGCTCTGGCCCGGCGTCCTGTGCGAAAACATGGTCCGGGCCCCTTCGTGGCTTGTTTTGGGAAACCAGCTGCTTTTGGCCCTTGATGCGCGGTACCCCGAAAAACAACAGTTCAAGGTCCGCCAGCATTCAGTCGATTCTGTCGCAAATGCCGTGAGTGCCATTCAGGCACCGCAGCCGGTCTGGGCAACCCATCTGCCCGCGAACGTCCGAACCGCGGCCGATGTCTTTGTGGGATATCTGATGCTCGACGCATGGGTCGCCAACCAGGATCGTCATCATGAAAACTGGGGCGCGATCGTGACCTTGATGGAAGATGGTCACGAATTGGAGCTCAGTCTTGCGCCGACCTTTGATCATGCCGCCGGTATGGCCCGCAATCTGTCCGATCTGGATCGTCAGAAACGACTGTCCACGCAGAACGAGGCGCACGGCATTCAGGCTTTCGCACGTCGGGCGCGGTCCCGTCTTTATCGCTCAGAGGCAGATGAACGGCCGCTGACGACCCTCGATGCGTTCACTGCTTTCGCCCAGCGAGCACCGGTGGCGGCCGACGCTTGGCTGGACCGGTTGTCGGCCGTGTCGGACCCGCAAGTGTCGGCTATACTTGAGCGCGTGCCGCCGACTCGCATGTTGCCCGTGACCAGGGAGTTCACGCTGGCACTCTTGGCCGAAAATCGCCGCCGGTTGCTGGAAACGCGGAACACATGAAAGCCCTGTTTGTCGCCTGGCGACCAGAAAAAGTTAGCTGCGGATGGCGTCCGGTGGGTCGCCTGATTCACGACGGCGACCTTTACTGGTTCTGCTACACGCAGGGGGCGCGGCAGCCAGATTTTCGGCCATTTTCAGGCATGGACGATCTGGAGCAGCTCTACGAGTCGGAAGACCTGTTCCCGCTCTTCGCTAATCGTTTGCTTTCAGAGTCGCGACCCGAATACGACGACTACCTGCGCTGGAGCGACTTCGACCCGGACAATCCTCCCGACCCGATTGTGGTGCTCGGCGTCACGGAAGGAATCCGTCAGACCGATTCGGTTGAGGTGTTTCCGTGTCCCGCTCCGGACGCGGGCGGCTGCTACCTCAACAAGTTCTTTCTGCATGGCATTCGTTGGGCCGGACCTTCGGCGCTGGACCGAATTGCCAAACTGCAGGCAGGCGACGAACTGTTGCTGGAGCCGGAACAAGGGAACCAGTCCGATCCGTATGCCGTGAAAGTGCTCACGGCTTCCCGAAAACTGATCGGATACGTTCCCCGGTACCTCGCCCGCGACATACGGCACCTGATTCTGACTTGCCAGGTTCCGTATCAGGAACTCGCCGTTGTCCGCGTGAATCCCGAAGCGCCGGTGCAAAACCGGCTGCTTTGCCGGATGAACTCCTGCTGGCCCGACGACTTTCAGCCGTGCAGTGGCGAAGAATTCTTGCCGATTCCCAAAGACGTGCCCGCGCGTTGCGGATAACGGACACTACCGCAAGACCCCATGATTCCGTCTGTTGTCGACAACCAGCATTGCCGGCTTGCGGATGTTCTCAATGAACTGCTTCAGAGTTGCGCTGGCGGACCGGTGGATGTGGCGACGGCCTATTTCGCCATTTCGGGCTTCCGGTTGGTGCGCGAACGGTTATGCCAGGCAGGGGCATTCCGCCTGCTGATCGGTTCCGACCCGCAGGCCGGCACGGACGTGGGGCTGAAGCCCAGCGCCAAACGGCTTTCCCGCAGGCTCGCGGGAGACCTGGATGCGGAACCGTTCACCGAGGCCACCATGCGGCTGGTCGAGGAGCTGATTGCCTTCCTGCGCGACGAAAAGGTCGAAGTCCGGTTGTTTGACAGGGGCTTTCTGCACGCCAAGGCTTATCTGTTTCATCGTGATGTGGTCGGGCCGAACAACCGCGGCGACCGGCTGCGGCCGTTCGCGGCCATTGTCGGTTCAAGCAACTTCACCGGGCCAGGGTTGACCAGCAACCGCGAGCTCAATTTGGTGCATCGCGTGCTGACGGCCGAGGATGAAGCCATCGACCGGGAAGCCGCCCAGCACCTGACCTATCTTCAGGCCGAGGAGAGGCTGCCGGCCGAGACAATTTTTGACCCCAGCGGCATTGATGTGCCCGAGCCGGCCCGGCGGCTGATCAAGAGCGAGGTCGGCGCGCGGGCCGTCAGCGACCTGACCGCGTGGTTCGAGCGGCAATGGGCGGAAAGCTCCGATTTCAAGGAGGCCCTGATCGACTTGCTCGACGCCAGCAAGTTTGGGGCGAAGGAGTACACGCCCTATCAGGTTTACATCAAAGCGCTCTACGAGTACTTCTGCGAGGAACTTGGTGCCGATCCGCTGGCCTTGGGGCGCAGCGCTGTGGATCTGGCCGAGTTCCAGGAAGACGCTGTAAAAAAGGCCCGCCGCATCCTGGCCCGCTACGACGGCGTGCTGATCGCTGACTCGGTCGGACTCGGCAAGACCTGGATTGGCAAAAGGCTTCTGGAGGACTTCGCCTACCATCGGCGACTGAAAGCGGTAGTCGTATGCCCGGCCTCCCTGCGGGAAATGTGGCGACGGGAACTGGCCAGCGCCACCATTGCGGCCACGGTGGTCGGAATGGAAGAACTTGGCCGCGAGGGCTTCGACACGCGTCCGATCGGCGACGCCGACGTGCTGCTGATCGATGAAAGCCACAATTTCCGCAATAACAAGTCCAACCGGTATCTGGCTCTCGATGAAGCGATCCAGCGCGGCGGTGGCCGCGGCCGCGACGGACAGCGCAAGAAGCTGATTCTGTTGTCCGCGACGCCAATCAACAACGACTTGTACGACCTGGCGAGTCAGGTCGGCCTGTTCACGCAAGGCGAGGCCGACTACTTTCGCGACGCCGGAATCGGCGACCTGAATGTCTACTTCCGCCGCGCCCGGCAGCTTGCACGGGCTGATGACGCCACGCCGGGTATGGTGTTGTTCAACCTGCTGGAAGAGATCATGGTCCGCAACACGCGGCCATTTATTCAGGCGGCCTACCCGAACGCGACGATCAACGGAAAGCCCGTGGTCTTTCCCGATCGTCGCCTGCACACGGTGGAATACGACTTGGGCGCTGGCTATAGCGGGCTGTACGCGCAGATCGTGGCCGAAATCGACCGGTTGTCGTTGGCACCTTACCAGCTGGAGACATATCGCAAGAAGTCCGAAATCCGCGACGAGCGCGAACACGAATGGGAGGCAGGCCGCGGGCTGGCCCTCGTAGGCATCTTCAAGACCCGGTTTCTCAAGCGGCTGGAATCCAGTGTGTTCGCCTTTCGCGAAAGCCTGCGGCGGGCGTTGGTATTCGAGGAAACGTATCTCGATTATCTGCTTGACGGCACGGTCGTCTCGTCTCGTGATTTCCAGAGGCTAATGCGCTATCTGGCACATGATGAAGAAGACGAGCCGGCAGCCGGCAGCTTGGCGGAAGATCTCGATGCCGTAGCCGAGGCGCGGGCTTTCCTCGATGCACTTCCCAGGGTTGATCTGAACCAGTTCGACTTGCGGAAGCTGCGACATGACGTGGAGCAGGACGTGGCGCTGCTCAAGCGGCTCTACCAGCAAACCGAGCCGCTCTCGGCCAGCGACGGCAAGCTGGAAAGGTTGAAGCAACTACTGGCGAGCGACCTGAAGGGCCGCAAAGTGCTGATCTTCAGCAGTTTCAAGGACACGTCACGCTATGTTCATCGGCAATTGACCGGCGAGGCGTGCTCAGCCTGGCGGGCATCGGCTGGCGACCCTCATATCAGGCGAATCGACAGCGGCAATCACCCTGATGAGCGCGGTCACATTCTTGGCCTGTTCGCACCGGTCGCCAGCGGCTGCACCGCAGACGGCCAGCCCATCGACATCCTGATCAGCACCGATGTGCTGTCGGAGGGTCAGAACCTGCAGGACTGTGGCGTGCTGATCAATTACGACCTGACCTGGAATCCCATTCGCCTGGTGCAAAGGAACGGCCGCATCGACCGGATCGGCAGCCCACATTCCGAAATCGGCATCTACAACATGTTCCCCGAAGAGGAACTGGAAGGCCTGCTGCACCTTATCGAGCGGTTGACGACCCGGATTTTGACCATCGACGAGCTGGGGTTGCTGGATGCGAGCGTGCTTGGCGGAGTCGTTCATCCCCGCACGTTCAACACGCTGCGCCGCATTCGCAATGAGGATGGCGCGGTGCTCGACGAGGAAGAGGCTCGCGCCGAACTGGCCGGTCCCGAACTGCTTCTGAAACACCTCAAGGAAATGCTGCGCCGGGATGGAGGTGAAGCCATTTCCGACCTGCCGAACGGCATTCATTCCGGGCTTCGAAGAAAAAACTGCCACGGCATGTTCTTCTACTTTCAGGCCCCCCGCACAACGGGTGAAGGCCAGAGGCATTTCTGGCGGTACATTGACGCACGCAGCCACGAGATCAAAGAGAACCGATACGAGATCGCCCAGCTCATTGCTTGTCAGCCCGACGAACCGCGGTACATCGGCGATCAGGATGTGTTCGCACTCCAAGAAAGGGTGATCGAACAGATTTTGACGTCGGAGCGCGAAGTAGAGGCAAAGGCTTCCGCGCCCGCTACTGTTGACCCTATTCAGCAGGCGGTGGCAGAAGAGCTCAAAGACGCTCTTCGCCGCCAAACAGTGGATCGCGAACTGGCGAAGAATAGCATCCGTTTTCTTGGCCAGCCGATGGGTCGCTCGCTGCACGCGAAACTCAAGCGGGCCTACGAGGCCTTTGCGACGGCGCGCGACGACTCAACGCTTCTGGCGGCAGTCCGGGTGCTGGCCGATGAGTTTGGCAAAGACCGGCCGAAGAGCGATTTGCCCGCCACCATTCAGCGCGACAAACTCGAACTGATCTGTTTCGAATACGTATCTGGGTAGGGCCCAATGTCGAACGCATCCGTGCGTTTTGCCGCCTTCAAGTGCTCGGGCCGTTTAGCGGCATGCCGATAACCCAGGCGGTCCTGCCCAGCTTTCGTTTCTCTCGGCGGCAGGGCCAATGGGTCGAGAAGTGGACCGCTTGCTTGGCATTGTCGCGTTATGATCCCGACCGTTTGGTGTCCGATTCTGTTCGGTCTTGACCCTTTCCCGGACACCAGCCGCACTTTGGCTGGATCCGCAAACCGCGAGTTTACGCGGAAATCCATGGAGCTGAAGGGAGTTGAACCCTCGACCTCTTCATTGCGAACGAACGATTGCACCCCGGAAAACGCCGGGGAAACCGTCGATTCGGCGAACCGTTGCACCAGAGGTTGCACCTGCGATGCGTGTTTGCTGCAACTGGCGGAAGGGCTTCGGGCACGGCTGACAGCGGATCAATGCCGCCGAATGGCCGAGCTGCTGGACCCGAAGCGATTGCCGGATTGCCGGGGTAAATCGGCGAGGAAGAACGCCGGGAAATGAGGCCATCGAGATTTGGCGACCATCCGGTGCTGAAATCACGGTGGCGGGTTTTGTCGTGAAATGACGTGTTCCTGTCAGGGAGTTGAGAAATGAGCCAGGCATTGTTGCCCGTCGGCGAGGTGGACTCGCAGGATGATCGCATTCTCGAAGCAATCGCCAATGGAGCGACCCAAATGGGTGCGGCTCACTTGGCTGGTTGCTCCGTGCGAACCGTCCAGCGCCGCCTCGCCGACCCAGAGGTCAAAGAACAACTTGAGGAGATTCGCCGGATCGCCCGGGAAGAGATTCTTGGCCGGCTGTCGCTCGCTGCAGCGGAGGCGGTCGAGGCCCTCTGGAAAATCGCCCAAGATTCAGAGGACCCAGAGCTCCAGATCAAGGCTGCCGCGGTCTTGTTAAACTCGCTCGTCAAAGTCCATGGCCTTGTCCCGAAACGAGCCGTCGAAACGACTGCGACCGTTCAGCGGCGGGTAACGATTGAATCCTGATTGCGGGGTTTTCGAGCATCCATGATCGCCGGCAGGTGAGAGCTCGGAAGCAACTGAGCTGGTTGCCAGTCCACGATCAGCAGGCCAAAGCCGGCCGGGAGCAACCTTCCTGCGCTCCTCGGTAGCCCCCGGCTTCAGCTGTCGACCGACGTGGAACTCACACTTTTTGCACGGGAATGACGCACCTGATTGAACGTCTCAGCTCCCCGGCTTAACTTTGGGGTGGGAAAAAGCCCGGATTTCGAGTACCCAACTTCTGGTCAGAACCGGTTTCCGCCCGAAGCAGTCGCGCCGCGAGATCCATGTCAGAACTCCAAGATAGTTCGCCAACTGAAAGGTTGGTCGACCTCCATTTCATCAAGAGCCGATACTTTCGCTCGATCCATGGCGTGGACTTCTTCGGCGCGCTTTCTGACAGTGGGGACATCCACCTGACCGTCTATACGGAGCGACCGGCCATCCCCAGGCGAAAGACCTACCTCGTCAACGATGACGACAGCTTGGGAGAAGAAGTTACAGACAACATCGCAAGCAGGAACAAGTCGGGAACGGTGTTCGACGTCGAGGCCCATCTGGTTTTTGACCTGTCCACGGCGCAAGAGTTGCACGAGTTCTTGACGGCGCAACTCAAGCGCGCGGCCAAAAGCGGCGCGGTCGATACCGATGATGTGGATGAAAACGCGGAGAATCAACCATGAAACCAGTCTCAGAAGGCAAAAAATTCCTCGTCGTCAAGCTAAAGCCCAAACGTGGTTTCCGCTCGGAACCGGCATTACAGTTTGGCACCCAGACCCTACGGCGGCTTGCGAAGCAAAGCAAAGCACGTCCAAGAGGCGATCGCAATTTGGCACGAGGTGAGCTTGAATCCCGTTTCGCCCAATTGGTTACCCGGTGGAAGAAAGAGCGGGGGCACGAGTCGTCAATCGAGCGGATGGCGATGAACGAAGCCTACCAGCAAATCATCGGACTTGGACCACAGGTGGTGCCGCTGTTGTTGCGTGAGATGGAGCTTCGGCCGAGCCATTGGGACTGGGCGCTTCGCGCCATCACGGGCAAGAACCCGGTGCCGGCTGCGTTTCGGGGTCGGATCAAAGAAATGGCCCGGATTTGGGTCGAATGGGGCAAAAAAAGGAGCAAACTGAGTTGACCGTCGACGAGTCTGCTTTCCCCCGAATCCACGAACTTGGTGGATACACGCCGACAAGTTGCCCAGACGAGTTCTACAACTGCATTGCGTGGGCGGCTGCAGTTTCGGACGAGTGGTGGGCACCCGGCGGCGTTTGGCCTGACAACTTCCCGGATGATCACTCCGTCGAATCGCTGATCAAGGTCTACGAGCACCACGGTTTTCTGCGTTGCGAACACGGGGCAGTTGAGACCGGGTTTGACAAGCTCGCGATCTACTCGAAGAACAACATCTGGCAGCATGCGGCGAGGCAGCTTGCCGATGGGCAGTGGACCAGCAAACTCGGCCCTGACGACGATATTTCCCACGCGACGGTAGAGGCCCTGGAAGGTCCGGCGTATGGCTCGGTAGTGCAATACATGAAGCGACCTGTGAGGGATCAGCCTCCAACCTCGCCGGTAACAAAGGGCTGAACTGTCACTGCTTCATTTGGGAACCCTTTGATGAAGACCCACCGCGTCGGCCAACCGGGGGCGACCCCGTTTCAGGGCGTTGGGTCATTGACCGGTTCGTCTGCGTCATCTGGTGTTTTCGGCGCGATCGGCTCCTTTTCGATCGACCTGAGGCAGACGTTGAACGCGGGGAGGACCGCCCAGATACGGGTCCGAATCTTGTGCAGCAATGCCTCACACTGGTCCACGTTGTGGATCTCGGAAAAGGTGTCCGAAATCACGGCCCGGAGCGTCCGAAGCAGTTCCGTTGCGTCCTCAAACCCCACGATGGTCGAGAGCTTCTTCGACTTGCCCTTGACCAGCACCTTTGTGGCGAGGTCGCGGTTTCGGACGAAGATGAACTTGAAAACACGGACCTTGTTAACGCTCGGGTCATACTCTTCCAGCGGGATCGCGGGCAGCTCCAGCTCAGACCAGATCACATGAAGCGGTTTGCCAGCTTCCGTGCATTCACGCCGAATGTCCACCAGCAGCTGCTGGAGCAGCTCAAGGCGATATTCGCTAGTGAACGTTTTTGAGAACGTGCGCCGAAGTGCAACCAAAGTCTCGTCGGCGACCTCGCAATCCCATACAGCTGCAAGGGATTCTTCCGGGTCATCATCCTCCTCTTCCCGAAGTTTCAGGTCCTTGTCGAATCGATACAGCTCGTCGGCGTAAGTAATCGAGTAACGTACCTTGGCCTTCCTGGTGCCCATGGATTATCGTCCCAACCTGCCAGTTCGACGGTAAAGGGCTTTGAGCTGGTCCTTGAAGATGCAGAGAAAGTCCTCAATCTGGCTTGGAGTGAGCTTTCGGAGTTCCTGCGGCAGCTCGGAAACGGCAATCGATTGTTTGCCCCGCCCCAAGCCCAACGCCGCAGCTCCCTTCCGGGTCCCGGCATGAAGGTAGATCACCTCGGGCTCAAGACCGAGAAAGAAGCCGATGCGCACCGCGGTGTCATAGACCGTCAAGTCGCCGATGCCGTGAATCGCTCCGATGGTTCCTTTGACGAGGCTCCACAGCTCTTCAAAGGACTCGCACTGGCCAATATCGCCAATCGCCTTCTCCAGCGCCTTCCTGGCTCGGCTGAGGGTGTCATCGGACAAGCGCCACTGATGCGGGTGACGAATCTCCCTGTCTTTTCGCATGGTCCGTGCCATGCCGGCTGCCCGAATGGCGGACTTGAGCGATTTCTGGCCCGCGTAGAACTTCCTGTCCTCGTCGGGGCCACAACCAAAATCCAAAAGGAACTCCTTCACCAAATCGGCCAGCGTCTGGCTGCCGGTGCCGGGGGAAGGTCGTCCATAATCAATCTCGGGGCGCGGTACTCGTCTTCCGGACATTTGGCTTCACTGCTCGCGCTGTTGATGGGGCACCGGTGCGGCCTCGGACCTGTGACCTGTTCTGCCGAGTCGCCAAGGGAGTGTTTACCCGATGACGCAGCAGGGAAGTCAAATCTTCCGCCACTATTCCCAGGCCTTGTTCTTGAAGCCCAAGCTGTTCGCGTTTTCGCTGACGCTGCGGCGGACGGTATCGCTGGCACCAGTGGGAAACTCGGCGTCGATCTCCAGTGTGACCCGGACTGTGGCGTTCGGGTCAGACGCCAGCAAAGCGATGACTTCCTCGGCGATGGTGTTCAGGCGGGACTTGGCCAGAGCTGCGTTGATCTCTACGCTGCCCCGGAATGACCGGGCTTTTTCCGCTGCGGCCGGCCCGCCAACGATGGGCATTGGGTCAGTCGCGCCGTCAATTGTCACGGTGACCCCAACCCTTGGCTGGACCGGGAAACCAGTTCCGCCAACATCTGGGTTGGGCGTTTCGATTGTGGTTTTCAGCGTCGAGGCATACTGCGCCGCGGCCTCGCAATCGATCAGCAGCAAAGTATCGTCGAGGGAGACCCCACCTTCGCCGAAATGGAAACCCTCGTACTTGCCGTCAACGTGGCCGTAAGCGGTCCCAAAGAAGTCGCGGCTGGTCGCACCGGACCGGATCGCCGCTTCCAAGACGCCACGTGACCGCAATCGCGGCAGGTAGAGGTAGCGGAGCGAATCCTCCCAGAAGGCCCTGGCCTCGACCGAAGGCTTGTCCGCTTTCCAGTAAAGCTCTCGCAGTTTGCTTCGCAAGTGGATCGGCGACCACGTTTCGATCACCAGTTCGTTTTCTTTGCAGACCCGCTCCAGTTCGCCGCTGGCCGTGCCGCTCGTGGTGTGGAGCGGGAACGGCTCGACGTTCGGCTTCGTCGCCGTCGGGTCGTCTTGAACCGGGCAGAGGAGCCACTTGAAGCACTCGCGGGCCGCTTTGGGCAGCACCGCGTTCGCGCTGGCCAACTCCTTCTCGGCTTGCTTCTTCTGCAACTGATCGGCGACGAGCTTCACGTCTTCGATATCGTCGACGATGCTCTCCCAGGCCAGCGCCGTTCGGGTGGCGTCGTACAAGCGAGTCAACACCGGGTGATCCGGGGCGAGGAAGATGAGCCGGTTGGCCCGGTGTCGGGGCTGGCTGCCGTGCAGTTTCAGGTATTCGAGGACCGCGTCTGTCGCGGCCCGCGGATCGTCCTTTGTGAAGCTTTGCTCTGGCCCCAGGATCACGAGCCGCAGGGCGCTGTCGTCCGGCACGTCGCCGTGCGCGGTGAAGACGTGGACGCCATCGAACGGTTGCACACTGGCGAAGAGCTTCTTTACCACCTCTTCGATCTTCTTCCGCACGTCGGTCTTGATGTCGAACCGCTGCTTGCGGTCTTCCATTTCCCGTCGCAGGTTGGCCCGCGTGTCGAACCAGAAGCGGGTCGTGTCGGCCGCTTTGTCGCCGCTGGAGTTCAGGTAGTGCAGCCGATCAGCCAGGCGGTTGAGGGCATCCGAATAAACCGCCGAGGTCTGCCCCGGTTGCAGGCAGCCGAGCAGGATGCGCCCACGATCCAGCCCGCGGGTGCCGGGCTTGGTCGACACGCTTGCCGGGGCGGTGCCGAAGAACAGCGTCCGCGCCACGCGGCGGGCCGCGTTCACCTGGCCGAAGCGGGGTTCCTTGCCTTCGAGTTCCGTCGTCTCGGCCCGGTCGCCGTCGATGTCCCCTTCGATCACCGGGTCCCAGCCTGCTGGCAGCAGGTAGGTCATCTCGTTGCGAACATCGCCACTCGCCAGCGGAATGCTTCCTGGCAGGATCACCAAATCCTTGTTGTCGTTCTGCCACAGCCGAAAAATCACTTTTGCCATCAACTTCAGCACTCCACGAGTGCGCTGGAATCCGTCGATTGTCGACCAGTCCTCGTAGAGCCGATCAAACACTTCCGGGTGAATCGGGTATGCCTGGCACAGTCGGTCGTAGTATCGCCCTTCATGCGTCTCGCTCGGCATCTTCGCACCCTCGCTGGCATACGCATCGGCGAACGCCCGGCAGACCTTGTCGCGGGTCGTCAAATCCTTGATCGGCTCGAACAACCGCCGTCGCACGATCTCGAACGCTTCTTCCGTGGCCACGGGCTTCCAGAGGGCTTGCACCCGCCCGAATCGCTTCTCCAATGCCTTCAGCGCCCCGACGCCGCGACTGCTCCCGACTTCCGTATCTGATTCCGGCAAGCTCGCCAGCACGACCGCCGTCGGCACCAGTTTCACGGCTTCCGTCAGGGCTTGGATGAATGACAGGTTGCTGTCGTAGGTGCCGCCTGAGAGGGAGTTGCCGTCGCCAAACTGACCGATGTACGCCACCAGTTCGTCCATCAACACGACGCACGGGGCGTAAGTTTCCAGCAGAGTTCGCAGCACGTCCTTGCCCGGCGATGTGCCGCTGGCGTCGGCGTCCTTCACGAGGACGAAGCCGTCGCTGCCGCCAAATTGCCAGGCCAGTTCGCCCCAGAGCGTCTTCACCGTGATCTTGCCATGCTTCCACGCCTGACCAGGCGCGTGGGCCGTTCCGTCGATCACCGCGACGCGGGCCTGCGGCACGTCCATCAGCCCGGCGTTCTCGATCAGCGTCGGGATGCCGTGGAGGTCGTTCAGGGCGCACTTCCGGTTGGCGAGGTGCAGCACCGCCAGCATGGTGTGCGTCTTGCCGCCGCCGAACGCCGTCTGCAACTGGATGACCGGCTCGCCACCTTTGCCGCTGAGCCGCTGGGCTACCTGCGTGAGCAACAGCCGCATCCCTTCGGTGATGTACGTCCGCTCGAAGAACGCCGCCGCGTCCTGGTACTCGTTTGGGGCCTTGCCCGAATGCACGGCGGTGATGTCCGCCGCGAACTCGCTCTGCTGGAACGTGCCTTTCAGCACGTCGGTATGGGGAATGGCAATTTCGCGCCAAGGCTTCATGTGGTTTCCTCGTGATCGAACAGTGTGCCTTGTTTGGGCGACGGCAACTTTGCGGCGGCACTTTCGATGCCGCTCCAGCCGGTCACCACTTCGTTGTAGGCGCGGGCGTCTTCGGCCCGGCCGGCGCGTTCGCTCAGCGTGTAGAGGCGGTACGCCAACTGCCTGGCTGCTTCCGCTTTGCTACCGACGCCGGCGAGGACCTTCGCGGCCCCCGAATCGCCGTCCGCGTTGTACGCTCGGATGAGTTGGTGCAGGGCCTCCCACACAGGCAGGCGGTCATCGGTCGTGGGGTCCCAGTCAGCCTTGTACTCTTTCCACTTCAGGAGACGCACGTCACCGCCGCCGCTCTTGACCACGCCGGCGTCTTTCACGCCTTGCACACTGGTGCCTTTGGCACGGGCAAGCACGTCGGCTTCCCCGAATTGTCCAGTCTCCCAGCCATGCTGCTCAAACCAACGCAGGCAGAATTGCGTGTCGGCGTCGAAGTCATCCTCAGCCAGAAAGCGGTTGATGAGTTGCAGGGCGGTCTTCACGGACATCGGTTTGCCGTCGGCTTCGAGCACCGCGTCGTACCGGCTGAAGATCGCCATGCCGGGGCCGATGATCGCCTGCGACAGATCCACCGGGGCGACCGGCGAATGCAGCCCTTCGCTCTCGCGGGTCATGGCGTCCAGGGCCAGCGGCAAGGCTTCGTTAAGCATCCGAATGAACTGCCGCCGACCAATAGTGCCCGCTGTTTTTAGACGTGGCCGACAGACGAGGATGATCGAGGAAGCGAGAGTGTTGGTCCCAGCGCTTACCAGACGAGTTGCATTTTCAGTTCGCATCGGCCATGTCCCAGACAACGCAAGCCCCGATTTCAAGACGGCGTCAAGGAAAGTTTCCCAACCAGTCGAAGAAGTGCCTTCTTCGGTATCCTCGGTCTCAGATTGCTTGAAAGCGTAATAGATGGTGAGCGGTGCAGCGGGATGGGCTTGCACTGCCAGTTGATGCATGGCTTTCGTCATGCCTGCCAGAAAGAACTCCTCTGCAAGATCTTTGCTGCCGTGACGGTAAGGTGTGGCAACCAATTCCTCTGCCTTTGGAACCGCTATTGTGGCCAGCAAGTTCGGAAATGTTGTTCGTAATGTTCGACGCAACCAGACATAGAAGTAGTCCGAGAGATCGGCATAGCCAATGTTGTCGTAGTATGGTGGATCAGTAGAAACAAAGCGAGATAGCGAAATATGCTGATTTTGAGCATCACTCTGTTGAGCGACACCTTGAGCGGATTGTGGGGAGGCAATTAGCATTCGCTCGATGCCATCAAGAATGCCAACGAAATCTCCACCGGCACCTGCGAATGGATTCAGATCAGCGAAATCCCAGACCATTGGTATCGCTTGGCGTCCGAATGCTGGAGCAGATTTGCCTTCACCTGCTCTCCATCTCGCTAAAGTCACAAGTGAAACTGTTTCCTTGCTGACGCCTAAACTCAGATACACGCTCACTGCTTCGGCGTAGGCTTTTGCTCCAGTGCCGCCGGCGTCGAGGCCGCGTGCATCGTCCTTCAGGCTTGCAGCGTGGCCATCCTTCTGAATCCGCTCCCGTGCCTCGCCGACCAGATCGCTGAACGTCGTCAACGCCACCAACTGCCGCGCGGTGAAGAGATGGTCGAAGTGCGATAGCCCGTATTGCAGGCACCAGAGGTTGCGCGGGTCGTCGGCCAGCGGAACGTGTATCATCGCCGCCGCTTCTTTCGGATCGGCCGCTTTCGCAATCGCCTCGTGTTCGTCGGTCGGCGTCAGGTAAACCCGGCCGCGTGTTCCCTCGGCGACAATCGCCATCAGCATCTGGCCCATCCGCCCGGCCATCGCTTCCGCCTTGATGTACGTCGGCTCAATCGCCACCTTCGACATCAGGCAGCCGAAGTTCGCGCCGCGTGACAGTTTCGTTCCCGCCTTGGCCTCGGCGGGCGGCTTGCCGACCTTTACCGTGAACGTGTAGCCGGACTTGCCGACGACCGGCTGCACATATGATTCCTTGCCTTCCTTGCTGCTGAGGATGAACGTGCTGGCCAGCGGCACATCGACATTGCTGAACGCCGGGTTTGGGCTTTTCACCGTGCGGGCCCACAGCCAGGCGATTACGGTCAGTTTCTCACCTTCGTACTGTTTCAGATCGGGCCGTTCCTTCACCATCGCCTTCGTGATATCGATTGGCGGGTAGAGGTGGCTGATGCGTTTGAAGGCTTCGTCCCGCATCCACTGACCGTAGCGACGGACATCTTCCGCCAGCCCGGCCGCGCCGTTCCAACTCGTCAATACCGTGTTCGCACCGGGAAACACCGGCGGCTTGCCCGCAAACTTCGGCGGAATCTCGATCATCGCCTTGTTGATGAGCACCGCGACCGGGTTCAGGTCGCTAGCGAACGCTTCCAGCCCGAGGCGCTGGGCTTCGAGCGGGATCGCCCCGCCGCCGGCAAACGGGTCGTGCAGGCCGGGCATCTTCTCCGGGTCGAAGAGCGTCTTGGCGTCCGGGTGCTGCTTGTTCAGTTCGCAGGTGTCGCGCCAGCTTTGGCGGATCGCCTCGCGGGCCGGCTTCAGCACCGCTTCGTTCGTGGTGTTCTCCCAGAGCACGAGGTCTTCGATAATCTTGAAGAGCTTGGCGCGGGCCTTCGTCCAGTGCCCCTTCACCTGCTGGTTTGGCTCCTTGCCGGGATTCTGGCACCTCCAGAGGTCTTCCGGATCATTCACCAACTGTCCAAAAATGACCGCCCGCGCCGCCGCCAACGGCCGCCGCGCCCACCACAAATGCAAAGTCGACGGATGACCATGCCGGATCGACTTCTCCCTCGACGCAGCCGCATTGATCGCGTCCAACGGGAGGGCGACTTCAATGAGTTTCTTCGGAGAAATGGTGTTTTCGATCATTCGGCTTCCGAGTCAGCTCATGCCGGAGTCAACGTGTGTCTTATCGCTGTGGCAAACGGCAAGTCTCGTGTTTGCCTCAATTCGTCATCAAGAAACGGTTGCCATTCATCCGGAGACGTCGCGGCAACCAACTCTGCAATGTCTGCCCCAATAGCCACATAGCCTGCACAATGTGATTCACGCATTCGCCTCAGCGGGCCGTAGTCATGGTCCAGATTAAAGACTCGC
Organism: Planctomycetota bacterium; assembly: GCA_031405895.1. Lineage (GTDB taxonomy): Bacteria > Planctomycetota > Planctomycetia > Pirellulales > Pirellulaceae > BJ22. Next base: position 19,156 of record JANOFL010000096.1, on the reverse strand, counting down.
AATGTCTCATGCGCACGTTTTAGGGCGGCATCGGTCAAATCCGGAAGCAACCGAATCCTGCCATCACTGGAGAAACGAAAGAAGTCATCGGGGTCATCCTTGGAAGGATCGATCAAGTCGCTTGGATCATACGGCCCGGATTTTCGGTCTTTGAAGCACCCACAATGTCCGTCTTGATCGCAGGACCAGAATAGGTTCGCCCAATCAAAAGTCAGCTGCGGAAAGTGTGCTGCACACTTTCGCCTGAAATGTTCGATGTGCTGCCCTAATGTCTCGAGCGGTCCCTCACAATAGGCGCATCGACGTCCTTGCATCATTTCCAGATGTCGCCGAATCTCTTCCTTATGTTCGGGAATGACATCGTCCCAATTGTTCGCGCCGTGCCTGTAATGACCAAGGCACGGTGGAGCGGCTACAGAGGCCCGGTCAAGTAGATGCATCGCTGGTTCCCTCCGCCCCACGCATCCGTTTGAACCGCGTGAAGCGGATCAGCCGGTCGCATTCAAGCATCACAGGATGCTGGTCGCTAAAATGCCCAATAAGTTGAGCCCTTAGTTTGAGTCCCTCCGGTTCTTCGTGATCCCCTTGTTCAATCGCCGCACGATAATCACTCAGCCACCTCGCCTCAGCCACCCTTGGGACCGGATCAACGCCCATGATGTTGGCAAGAACGTCGGCGCTCTCCACGCCGCGAGTCTGAAACGCCGGTTTCCGAATCTCCAACAAAGCTTCGCGGAACCGAACCACTCGAATCTGGTTTGCATTAACTGTCGACAACACCTGCGGGCTATGAGTGCTCAGAATGAGCTGCATTTTCGGGAACGCAGCGCGAAGCATCTCGACGATTCGTTGCTGCCATTCGGGATGCAAGTGCAGGTCAACTTCGTCGATAATCAGAATCCCTGCCGTTTCTTTGGCCGGATCATCGAGTTGCGGGTTCAGCCGCGCGCACCGGTGTGCAACGTCGGCAACGAGGGCGGCAGTATTCCGAATGCCGTCGCTCAGGAAATCCAATGGCAATGGGCCGTGAACGAGATGCGTCAAAAGGAGCTGTCTTTCGTCACCGTCCCATCGAAGCCCACTCCAGCCGGTTTCCGGCTCGATGACACTTTCCATGGCGTGATTGACCGCATTAAGCAAAAACTCTGGGCGATTTGCTTTCTTAGTCCCTGTCACGATGTGCTTGCTGAGCGATATGAACGTTCGCTCGTACCAATCGACAAACAAACCGTAGCTAGCTGCGCCACTCAGGCAGTCGGAATATCCAAGAAAGCGTTCGTTCACGACTTTCAGGGCGTAAGCTGCAGGCTTTTCGTCTGCGGTTTGCCAACGTCGACCTGTGCCGTAATAACCTACAAATGGAATAGCCAGATCGTCTGCGCTATCTCGCTGCGCAAGTCGGCTGTGAATGGCCTTGCCGACATTGAGCAACGGACCGGCCTCTTTCTCCGAGATCCTTTCCGACCTTGCGTTAGCTCCTAGCACACGACTCCACATAATCTTGTGCTTGCCAACGTCAGCTTGGGCTGAACAAATCACAAATCTCTCCGCCATGTCGGATCTCTCCTCGCCGGCGACTCGGCGGATGTCCTTATGCCTTAATCCGCGCCTACTTCTTAATCCCGAAATGGCGTCGACGAACAACCCAAGGGTCAGAGCGATTGCATCAAGAATCGCCGTTTTCCCTTGTCCGTTCCGCGAAACGAACACCGTCAGATCAGGCTCGAACGAGACTTCGCAGTCTTCAAAGCAGCGAAAATTGTGAAGTCGCAATCTGTCGATGCAAATCATGGCCCCTTCGCTTTCTGCAGCAACGCGTCAATCTTGTAGTTGACGCTTGCGATTCCAAATTCTGGCTCACGGGTGAACGGGTTGCCGAGGTAGTGCGGCCCCTGCACGCTGTCGTCTGGGTTCACGAAGACGAGTGCCAACTCGAACTTCGCCGCCTGGTTGAAGGCGTAGAGCAGTTCGTTGTGCGTGACGCAGATCGTGTCCGCCCCGGCGATGCGGCCCTTTACCTCGATGTGCTTCGGGTCCGGCTGGATGGTATTGACCGCCGGCGGGTAACTCGTGACATCCCAGCCGCATTTTTCCTTGGAAACATCGACGACGTGATGCCCCTTGGCCCGCTCGGCGTCCATCACCGCCTTCATGGCCAGGTCTTCGACACGCTTGCGATCCGCGGCCTCGGCGGGTGTGATCGCGGAGCCTTCGCCCTTCGCCTGCCGCAGCAGCCCCGCCGGCACGACTAGCGCGCCACCGAGGATGACCGGCGTGCCGTTCTGCACCTGACGCATGGCTTGCAGTTCTTTCTTGCGGCCGTCGAGCCGGCTTTGCAGGTCGTCGAGCGTCTTCTTGACGTTGTCGATCTTGAGCCGCATATCCCGCCCCGCCGCGAGGTCGTCCTTGAACTTGATTTCGCGGTCGGTCCAGAAGGCGATTTCCTTGGTGAGCCTTTCGTGGACGGCGGCGAGGGTTTTGTCAACATGCTCGATCCGGCGGCCAGCGACTTCCGCGAAGTGCTCCGGCACCAGCGACCCGGCCGCAAGGGCGATGGCCTTCTGCTCCTGGTCGGTGCGAATCCAATCGGCGTTGAGCAGGTCGGCAACGCGGGGGCGGTCGGCGTCAGGTAGCGGTTTGAGATCAAGGTGGGGTGCCCAGCCGGCGAACTCGGCAGAGCCGTCCGGGTTCACACGGATGAACTGCATCCGCTTGGAGAGGACGACGCCGTCGCCCCCTTTGACCTCGTGCGTAAGCAGAAAGAGCAGCCAGGACTGATCGCTGTCGTCGGCCGGATCGACCAGCACCGTGCCGCGCCGGAGCAGGTTGGCGTTCTGTTCGAGGATCATGTCCGTCAGCGAGAGCATGAGCGGATGGCCGGGATGCATGAGCACGGCACGGGCGAGGCCGGGCTTGTCGTTCGGCTGGATCGCCTCGCGCGTGAAGGCGACTCGATCGTATCGCTTGAGAACGGGCTCGTTCTCGCGTCGGTTGCGTCCGGTGAGGCGGCGGTCTCGTTCACGAATCGCCGCGGGAACGTGGGTGACCTCCCAGCGGTCGGATTCCCGTTTGTGAATGGTGCCGCCGAGGCTATCGAAGGCTTTCAGGAAGAACGACCGGACAAAGAACGGCTGGAGCCGCCGAGCCTCGGCCTTGTCCATGTCCTCCTTGATCTTGAAAAGCCGGTCGGCAGACATGGTTTCCTGGGCCAGGGCACTGCGGTTGAGGAGCTCCTTCAAGTGCTCGTGATCGAAGGCATGGTCGATTTGCTGGTGGAGTTTGGCCCGCGTCTCGGGCTGGTGGTTAAACCGAATCGCTTCGATAAGGAAATCCTTCAGGCTCTTCTCCTCGAACACATCGCCGAGGATGTTGAAGACCTTGCCTTTGAGGGCCTCACACTCGACCGCAAGCTTTTCGAGCAGGCGGTGCCAAACGTCGCCCTCGCGGGTTTCCTTGGCGACCAGGCTCCACAGGTGGCAGACTTCGGTTTGGCCGATGCGGTGGATTCGGCCGAACCGCTGTTCGAGCCGGTTGGGGTTCCACGGCAGATCGTAGTTCACCATCAAGTGGGCGCACTGGAGGTTCACGCCTTCGCCGGCGGCATCGGTGGCGATCAGCACGCGGGTATCGGGGTCCGAACGGAACAGGGCCTGCGACTTCTTGCGGTCGTCCTTGTTGGTGCCGCCGTGGATGGTGATGATGCTCTCGGCTGAGCCGAGGACGCCGGCGATCCTGGCGTGAAGATAGTTGAGTGTGTCGCGGTGCTCTGAGAAGATGATGATCTTGTGCAGCCGGCCGTTGGCGTCGAGCATCTCCGGGTTGTTCTGGAGCAGTTTCGAAAGTTCTTCCCACTTGCGATCCTTGCCGGACGCTACCACGGCCATGGCCTGCGTTTCCAAATCCGCGAGGAGGAGGATTTCCGCTTCAAGTTCGGCGATGGTCTTCGCTGCCGTCGCCTGATCGACGAGCTTCTCTTCCAGTTTCTCCTGTTCGTCAGCGCTCAAGTCGTCGTCGTCCTCGGGGACGTAGTCCAGGGTGTCGGCGAGCAATAGCCTGCCGCGGTCGCCGAGCTGTTCGGCCCTCAGCCGTTCGCTCAGGCGGTTCTTTCGGCGGCGAAGCGACTGGTAGATGGCCTCCGGGCTAGAGGCGAGGCGACGCTGAAGCGTAGTGAGCGCGAAACCGACGGACCCTTTGCGGGAGCCGCCGAGTTGATCCGCTTTGCCCATTTCCGTCCGCACATAGTTCGTGACAGTCTCGTAGAGTTTGGCCTCGACATCCGAGAGCTTGTAGTTTGCGGTGTAGGCCTTGCGTTCGGGGAAGAGGGGCGTGTTATCGAATTTGACCAGTTCTTCTTTCACCATCCGCCGCATGAAGTCGCTGGTATCGACCTTGTGGGCACCATCGCGGGGTTTGCCGTAGAAGCGGTCCGAATCGAGCAACGAGAGGAAGAGCTGGAAGTCTTCCTCTTTGCCGTTGTGTGGCGTGGCGGTCATCAGCAAGAGGTGACGGGTTTCTCTGCCGAGCCTTTCCGCGAAGCGAAAGCGCGCGGTCTTGTCGACCTTCAATCCGTAGAAATGGGCGGCGAGTTTGTGGGCTTCGTCGAACACCACGAGATCCCAACCTGCGGCGCAGAGTTTGGCCTGGAGCAGGCTGGGCTTCTTTTCATTGCCGTCGTCTTCTTCGCCTCGGGAGAACTGATCGAGCCGGACAATGAGCAGATTGTGGTCCTCGAAGACATTTCCGCTGGGTGACGAAGCGTCGCCGCCGGCAAAGACCTGAAAGGTCAGGCCAAACTTCTCGAACAGTTCGTCCTTCCACTGATCGACCAGGCTGCCGGGAGAAACGATGAGAACGCGGCGGGCGTCGGCCCGCATAATCAGTTCGCGGATGTAGAGGCCGGCCATGATGGTCTTGCCGGCACCCGGATCGTCGGCGAGGACGTAACGGAGCGGTTGGCGGGGCAGCATCGACTCGTAGACGGCGGTGATCTGGTGCGGCAACGGATCGACGTTTGAAGTGTGGACCGCCATCATCGGATCGAAGAGAAACGCGAGGTCGATCCGCTTGGCTTCGCACGCCAGCTGGAAGGCCGTCGCGTTGCCGTCAAAGGCCCAAGGGCGTTCGGACGTAGCGACGGAGATGGTCGCTTCGTCGGCGGGGCCCAAGAGCCGCTCTTTGAAACTCCCATCGGGCAGCTTGTAGAAAACCTGTACCGCATTGTCGGCGTAAGGCGTGACTTGGATGATGGTGCAGACGCGGTCCGGCTCAAGGCCGACCAAGGTGAGTCCGGTTTTCAGTTCGGCCAATCGCATGACGCTCAGCAGTTTTGGGCAGACTACTTCGGCAGTCGACGATGCGGGGCACCGGACTCGACCCGGTCGAGGAAGCCTTGGAGTTCGCTTCGCTTGAACAGCCGGTAGCCGTTAGCTGGGTTGCGATGAACCTTGAGCTTGCCGGAGTCGGCCCAAAGCCGCAGCGTGTTCTGTGAGACGCCCAAAAGCCGGGCGGCCTCGGCGGTCCTGATGTAGTCGCTCAATTTGGTCATTCGTCAGCCCCGAATCAGCAAAGTCGGCAACGGGGAAAGCTACCAGACCCTCCAACGGCCGGACAGCCAGGCAGCGGGTAGGCGTCGCCGCAACCGAGAAGCTTGGCCAAGTCGCAGCATCCCGGGCTTTGGATTTGGCATAACGCCACCGGTACAATTTCAAAGGCCTGAATCACGGCCAAAACTGCGAACGAGTTCCTAAAGTAGGAAAAAGTAGAAATGGCCGGACGACCCAAGGGCACGCCGAAATCGCTCGGCAGCGGCCGGTCGAAGGGAACGCCCAACCGGGCAACACGGGCAGCCAAGGATGTTCTTTCGGCGACGTTTGACGGGATTGGCGGCGTTGATGCGATGGTGGCTTGGGCCAAGAAAGAGCCGACCGCGTTTTACCGGCTCTGGGCCAGGCTTATCCCGCTGGAATCCCGCGTTGAAACCGTGAACGATGCGCCGCGGCCCAAGGTTGTGCTCTACCTGCCGGACAATGGCCGGAATCCGGCAATGACAGCCAAAGCCGTGCCAGAGTCGAGCCTGCCAAAGAGGCAAATTTCGGCGGTACAATCCATCCCGCACGGCTAGCCCGACGGGGTGACGCCGCAACGATCTGAATCCTTGCCGGGTTCGCGGTGCCGTGCTTTTCTGCTCTCTTGCCGGCAAGGAGAACCGGCAAGGAAGGCATGACTGAGCAGTGGTACGTCGAAGCTGCGCGTGACGGTTTGCGTGAAGGGTTCCGCGTCATTGCGGCGAGGCTGAACCAAGTCCTGCGGAAGCGAGCGCCGTCCATCCGAATTGACGCCGACTTGCCGCGGCGGGGCGATTCTCTTCTGCGAGCGGCCGAACTCGTGCGGCAGTCGCTTCCGTCACTTCGGACCATGCGGCCGCTACCGCCTGATGATGCCAACGTGGTGCTTTGGACGCTTGGATTTGTCAACGATGGCCAAAACGCGCGCCGTGACCTCACAGCAGTCTATTGGTGCCAACTGGACGAAGGGCTGGAGCAGGTCTGTCAATTCCTGGAGCACCGAGAAGACCATTGGAGCGAATCGCAATGGGCTGAATGGATCAAGCGGCCCGTTGAAGCGTTGCAGGAGGCACAGCTGGGATGGCTGGAGGAGTTGATTAGAAAGAAGCCGGGGGTCCAGGGAAACGAGCTTTTTGGATTGGCTACTTCAGCGGGAGGCCTGACAGCGCCAATGCGACGGGAACTCAGGGCGATTCTTAACACCCTGCTTCGGCGGATTCGCAGCTCCACTGAAACGCCGGCCGAGTTTCCCGCGACCAGTCACAATCAGCCTCCACGGGTTGATTGGCTGCACGGAATAGATGAATTGCAGCCCATGCTTGCCCCGTTTCGGGAACAGGGTCTGAATTGGGAGCTGGCTGTTGTCGGTCAAAGCTCCGAAAACCACCAGCGCCAACCGATATGGACTGATTCAGTCGTGGCTCACACCCTGTTTCCGGAAAACCTGACCACCGCAATGGCCGTTAGGTATTTGCGGTCCGACAAGCCGCATCCATCACGGGAGGGGCTGTTTTCGCCGCAATGCCGGTTTTTTTGGAGCCTGGAACTGAACTTCCTCGACAAAGCGAAAGCGGTCGCCGTCGATTGCCTCGCAAGCTGGATCGAGTGGCTGGAAGCGAACCCCGAGTCACCCAGAAACACCGATGAGCAAGCGGACAAGTCTCTAGGCGGCGGTGCGAGCGGAGAACATGGGATTTCTGCGGACCAAGGGTCTTCCAGTGGGCCCGTCAGACACCCGGCGAACGGCCGAAACTCAACTGAAACCGAACAGCCGGCAGGCAATCCAACCTGCCTAGAAACCCTCGAATCTTCGCCCTCATGTAATTCATCGCCTTTGGGGCCCCCGCCGGAAGACAGGAAGGTCCTGGACCAAGCCACGAGGAATCAGGCGATTGAGAACCTGCCTCAAAGCTATCGCCTCGCGTACCTCGCGGCAGAACACGCAGAGCGGCAGGCGGGACGGACATTGACCCTTCCCAAAACGTGGAATTGGCTGAAGGAAAACGGAATCGAAGTGGACGGTGTGAAGGTCGAATACGAATTGCCCATGTTGGACACTTTTGCCGACTACGTGTGCAAGGCACGAAGCAGACTGGGCGAAAGCCGAAACCGCCCAAGGGGAGGACGCACCGGGAAGTCGATTGTCCGGTCGTCGGAAATCTGAATTTCCGACGATTTCCGGCGATTTCCGATTCTTGAAAAAAGTTGGAAATTTCTTCTGCCCGCTGAAACGCGGGCTTTTTCGTTGACAGGACTTGTCTGGGCGGGGCTGGTGGGCGTCGGGTTTGTGGTTGTCGGGCGCTTGCGAGTGGCGCAGGCGATTTGACACCGAACGAGAGTCGACACGATGCCAACTTCAAAACCGCCGGTCCCTGAGCCGGCTCGACTGCTGGACGTTTCAGCGGTCGCAAGCCTGCTGGGGGTTTCAGCCCGGCACGTCTACCGGCTTGCCGATGGCGCGCGAATGCCGAGACCGATCCGGCTCGGAGGGTCGGTCCGGTGGGATCGCCGCACCATCGAGGACTGGATTGCCGCTGGCTGCCCCGAGAACTCTTCCGCCGATCGGGCAAGGAGGCGGACATGAGCTCTGTCGGGAAAGTGCTTCCGGAATCTCGATGGCCGACCGCGGACCCGACGCCAAACCCGGCATCGCTGCGGCAGCCGCCGGAATGCTGGGGTCGCCAGCTCACTATTGACCGTCAGTCACCGATTGCCCGTTTCCTGACCTGTCGCCAGGCGTCTGACCGTGGGTCGGACATGCAACCGCCGTCGCTGGCCGGGCCAGAAACGGCAACAAAAAACCCGCAAGCGGCGGCAACCGCGGCGGGTGATTCAGAGTCATTCATCAACCCAACAGGACCATTGAGCCATGAAACTATCTGACATTCTAGCCGCTGGAAGCGGCAATTACGACCTGCGGAAGCTCTGGAACGAGACCACGCCAACAAGCGATCTGGCTCCTCTTCCAGCTGGTGAATACGTCGCCCATGTGGTTGACGGCAAACTCGATCGGAGCCGGACCAACGCGACCCCGGGCTACAAGCTGACGTTTCGAGTCATCGAGGGTCCGCATAATGGTCGGCTGCTCTGGCACGATTGCTGGTTGACGCCCGCGGCGCTTGCCCGATCGATGGGCGACCTTGCCAAACTCGGCATCACGACGCTGGAACAGATGGATCAGCCGCTGCCCCGCTGGATTCGCGTCCGGTGCAAGGTGGTTGTTCGCAATGACGACGACGGGACAGCCAGAAACCGGGTGCGGGCCTTCGACGCCATTGGATTGGATCAGCCGGAACAGGATCCGTTCGCTCCCGACGCAGCGGTTTTGCCGGAGGCGGATCAGGCCGAAGGGGCAAGCCTATGACGACCTGCAATGCGATGGCCTTCGGGTTTCGCATTGTTGGCGGGATCGACGGAGAGCGGCGGCTGATTGATTCGGCCGCCGCCTTCCTGGCCCATGCCAATTGCCACCCACGGGCAAACCTTGAACAGGAATGCTACCTGTCCGCGTTTCGGTTTGGCAATGACTTTGCGGACCAGTTGCGTCAGACCTATTCGCCGAGAGGATTCGCGGGCGAAACGTGGTCGCCGTGGCTTTGGTTCGACATCGACCGCGACGAGATCGAGGTGGCGACGCTGGACTGCCGTCGGCTGGTGGCGTGGCTGGTGGAACGCTACGGGCTGGCCGGCGATGAGCTGCTTGTGTTTTTCAGCGGGGCGAAGGGCTTTCACGTCGGATTGCCGACGGCGCTTTGGCGACCGGAACCGGGGCGGCTGTTTCATCGGTACTGCCGGGCGCTGGCAGAAGCGGTCGTGGCGGTGGTCGGTGTCAATGTCGACACGGGCGTTTATGACGCGGTGCGGGCATTCCGCGCCCCGAACTCCCGGCACCCGAAAACGGGCCGGCACAAGCGCCAGTTGTCGCTGGACGAACTGCTGGGGCTGAAGTCGGTGCGGATTGTCGAGCTGGCCGGATCGCCACAACCGTTCGACTTGCCGCCGCAACCGCAACCGAACGGACAAGCAGCGCGCGACTGGCAAAAAGCGGTCGCCCTGGTCGAAGGACAACAGGCTGCGGCCATGACGCGCCGGCAATCAGGCCCAGTGCCCGGGGCGCTGAACCGATCGACGCTGGAGTTCATCCGCGACGGGGCAATGCCGGGCGACCGACACCGGCTGCTCTTCTCCGCGGCTGCGAACCTCGCCGAGTTTGATTGTCCGCCGGCGCTGGCGCACGCACTGTTGACCGAGTCGGGACTGGATTCGGGATTACCGCCGTCGGAAGTCCGTCGGCAGATTGAATGCGGGTTGAACCATCAGAGGGAAAAGCAATGAACAAGGCAAAGTTTACTGTGGCAGCCGATGCGCTCGACCGATGGCGGGACGATTTGTTGACGGGCAAACCGCCCGTGATGTTCCGGTTTGCAGAAGAGGGGCCACTTTCCCAAGTCGAGATCGGCCCACAGCTGATCACATTGGTCGGCGGGTCGCCAGGTTCCGGCAAGACCGGGCTTGTGATGCAGGCCGCAATTGACGCCTTGCGACTGAACCCGGAGTTGCGGGTGGTCGTTTGCAACGTGGAAATGCGGCCGGCCGTACTTCTTGACCGGCAGCTTGCCCGCCTGTCGGGGGTCCCGCTGGACGCGATCCGGTTCCGCAGGTTGGACGGGCGACACGCAGAACGGATCGATGCGGGGCTGGCGACCATCGAGGCGTTCGCTGACCGGCTTTGCTTTGTTGATCCGCCGTTCGACCTGGCAAATGTTGCTGCTACGACCGACCAGTTTGCGCCCGACGCAGTCAGCGGTTGCGGGTTGATGCTGGTGCTGGACTACCTGCAGCGAATCGCTCCGCCGGGAGTGCAGAACGACCGTCGCGGGTCGGTCGACTCAGTCATGGGGTATCTGCGCCAGTTTTCCGATGCCGGCGCTGCTGTGGTGGTCGTCTCATCGGTCGGCCGCCAAAAGGACAACCGGGGCCGGTCGACTTATGCGGCGGACGCCATGAACCTCGCCAGCTTCAAGGAATCCGGGGAACTTGAGTTCGGAGCTGATGATGCCTTCATCCTCGCCCCGGACAAGGATCCGGGGATTCGCCGTTTGATGCATTTGAAGGCGCGGCACGGGGAGCAGACCGACATCTGCCTTCGTTTCACCGGTGCTCTCCAGCGATTTGAGACAATGGAGCCGGAAGCCTCCGCAAATGAGTCAGGTCAGCATGAGCCCACGACAGGCATGCTCTCGACGGCGCTGATAAAGGCGTGGAGGCAGCAGGAACCGGCCGAGGGTGAGCCGTGGAAGCCGTAGCAGAGAAGCTGGAGCTTGGTCGCCCTAGCCGGTCGATTCTGCTGGGAGCATCAACCCTGCCGCCGATGACTGAACCGGCAGAGCGGAAGAAAAAGGGCACGACTGGTGCAAAGGCGAGTCGCTCGCCTCGGGCGTCTGGACGTGCTTTGACAGCGAATCGATTCGCGGTGCTGAATGCCTTTGTCGACTGTTCGCTGGTCGGTCTGACGCGAGCCGAGCTTGCCACCTGGTTAATCCTGTTCCGTGATACCCGGAATGGAACGGCTTCGACTTGTCAGGCTGACATGGCGCGACGGGCCGGGATCTCGGATCGGGCGGTGCGGCAAGCAATTGGAAAGCTTCGGAAACTGGGTTTGATCGTGGTCGTTTATCAAGGCGGTCTGAACAGGGGGGCATCGCGGTATCGAGTTGAACCGCTGAGGAAGCCGGCTTCCTGAGTCATGCGGAAAAATTGCCGCCAGTACTGAGGAACCAGAGTTCCGCTTTCCCATAAGGGACCATAAGCGGCTGACCCCGCTTTGCCGACAGTCGGCCGGCGGGGGTCATCGCAAAACCTGAGAAGTCGAAGAGCCGGCACGCCAAGACCTGCCGTCAACGAAGGGATACGCCATGACGTCGCCGGAACTGCTGCAGAGACTGCAAGCTGCGTGGCACGTCGTGCCAGTTGCGGTGTCAACCTTGAAGGCGGAGACGGGAGCCTCTTCGATGACGCCGGCGAAGCGGGCCAATCGGGATTGTGAACCGCACGTTCCGCCCTTCGACCAGGTTGATGAGCCAGACCGGACCCGAAGTGGTTGGGTCCGGTCACGTTGTCGACGGTGCGGTCGATTCTTGGGTTACCGGCTGCGAACTGCCGACGTAAACTGTGAATGGCGCGGCTAGGGTAGCTCCCGAACGCCGTTTCCCGAACGGTCGCCGCGCTGCATTTGAATTTGGGACAACGACGGGAGTTGAGTCGATGGGAACGGTTTTCAAGAAACATGTCACGCGGCCGCTGCCTGCCGGCGCGTGCGTCGAGTCGAAACGCCGACGGGCAACCGCGAAGGAACTGCGACGAGACCCGGAAAAGGCGACGGTGGTTGAGTCGGTCGCAACGTGGCGGGACCGGACCGGGGCGCGGCGGTCGGCTGTGGTGAGAGTCACGACGGACGGGTCGGCGAGGGTCAGAGTTTCATCGTCGACCTACTACGCGAAGTACCGCGACGGCGACGGAATCGTTCGGGAAGTCCCTACCGGCTGCCGCGATGTTCAGGCGGCACGGGCAAAACTCGCTGAACTGGAGCGAACCGCGGAAAAAATTCGGGCAGGGTCGCTGACGACGCGAGACGTTCAAGTCGGCGCACAGAACCAGCAGCCTCTATTGGTTCACATCGATGAATTTGTTGCGTTTCTGCGGCAAGAACGCAGAAGTCCGGACCGGGTAAACACCGTTCAAAGCCGACTGCGGACGATTGCGGCTGCGTGCGGGTTTCAGCGATTGCGGGATATGCAGGCAAGTACGCTGTCGACGTGGCTGGCTGCCGAATTTGAGCGTGGTCGGTCGGCGGCTGCCCTAAACGGGTTCATTGAAACGGCAGTCGGGTTCGGATACTGGTTGACGGGAAAGCGGGTTTCCGGGCGACGAAGCAATCAACTTGGCGAGGTCAGGCTGCCGCAAAACCCGTTTGCCGGTATGGGCCGGTTCAATGTCGACGCGGACCGCCGGCGGCAACGACGGGCACTGTCGGAACCTGAGCTGTTGCGGCTGCTGTACGTCGCACGCTGGCGACCGCTCGCGGAGTTTGGCAGGGATTCGCAACCGGTCGGTTCGGACAAGCTGCCGGCAAACCCCAACAGCCGCAAGACGTGGTCACAGAAGCCGCTGACAATTGACACACTGCCGGCAGCGGTCAAGGCGGCGCGGGAACGGCTGGCGGGCAATCCGACGTTCGTCGCGGAACTGGAGCGACTGGGGCAGGAAAGGGCGCTCGTTTACAAGCTGGCGGTTCTAACCGGACTGCGTCGCGGCGAAATCGAAGTGCTGACGGTTGGCCACTGTGAGCTGTCCGCCGCCTGTCCGATGCTGCGGCTGGAATCCGGCGAGACGAAGAACCGCCAGGCGGCGGATATCCCGCTGCGGTCGGACCTCGCCACCGACCTCCGGACTTGGCTTGAGTCGATGCGACAAGATTTGGAACGGGTGGAGGTCTTGCAGCTTCGGTCGCCGGATGCGTCGCCGGCGGGCTTGTCGCCAGGGAAACGGCTGTTCGCTGTTTCAAAACAAGCGGTCAAAGTGCTGGACCGTGACCTTGCGGTTGCCGGGATCGCGAAGCGCGACGACCGCGGACGAACGGTTGATTTTCACTCCTTGCGGCATTCGTTCGGAACGCTGTTGAGCAAGGGCGGGGTCGCACCTCGAACGGCGCAACAGGCAATGCGGCATTCGGATATCGGGCTGACGATGAACGTCTACACCGACCCGCGACTGCTGGACGTGGCCGGGGCGATGGAGTCGCTGCCGTCTTTGCCGTTGCCGGTGGAATTGAACCCTACGCGGGACGAATCCCGGCGGGCAACCGGCACTACTGCGTGCCGAGGTTTCGTTGCACCAACGGTTGCACCTGCGGCAGTCAGTTCTGCACAAAACCTGTCAGTTTGTGACAGTTGGGCAACTTCGCCTCTTCAGTCATCAAACGAGAAAACCCCGCGAGAAACGGGGTTTTCTGCGATGGAGCTGAAGGGAGTTGAACCCTCGACCTCTTCATTGCGAACGAAGCGCTCTCCCAACTGAGCTACAGCCCCGGTACCGGTGAGAGATTCTAGCCTGGAGCGCGGAGGCTGGCCACAATGTTGATCGCATCGGTGGAACAGGATTCGACCGTTTGGGATTCGGTTGGTGGAAGATACCGTCAAGGGGAACAGCAGGCAGGAGGTGAACTTTGGCAATGGGTGGATTGGTACGATTCGTACTATGGGCTGGAACAATCGCAGGATTGGTGACGGCTTGCACCAGGCAGGAGCCTGGCGGCCTCGGAGCGTTTGGCATTCGCATTGTCGACGAAGCAACGGGGCGTGGCGTGCCGCTGGTGCGGTTGAGCACGACCGGGAACATTGAAAACTGGACCGACAGCGAGGGCTGGGTGGCGTTTGATGAACCGGGCCTGATGAACGAGGAGGTTCATTTCCAGATTGATTCGCCAGGCTATGAGTTCCCGGCCGACGGGTTTGGATTCCGGGGCGTGCGGCTGATGACCACGCCGGGCGAACGGGTCATGGTCAAGGTCAAGCGGACCCAGCCGGCCGAGCGGATGTACCGGGTCACGGGCCAGGGCATTTTTCGCGACGCCGAACTGCTGGACGAGGGCCGGCCACTGAATGTTCCGGCGCTGAATGCCGGTGTGACTGGCAGCGATTCAGTTCAGGCCGTCATTTACAGGGATCAGGTCTTCTGGCTCTGGGGCGACACGAACCTGCCGCATTATCCGCTGGGCAATTTTCATGTCACGGCCGCCACGACGCCGCTGCCCGGTCTCGGTGGTTTTGATCTGGAACGCGGCGTGCCGCTGCAGTACTTTGTCGACGCCAACGGCAAGCGGGCCAAGGCGATGCTGCCGGACGATCAGCCGGGAGTGGTCTGGCTGTTTGGCCTGCTCGTGGTGAAAGATGAACAGGGGCAGCAGGTCCTGCTGGCCCACTACTCGCGGCACCTGAAGCTGGGCGAGATGGTGGAGCACGGCTTGGCGCGGTACGACGACCGACAGCAGGTCTTCCTCAAGACAAAAACTTTTGACGACCTCAGCACCTGGCGTTATCCGCACGGTAACGCGGTGCGGGTCCAGGACGGCCCGGGCGAATGGTTCTGCTTCTGCGAACCCTTTCCCACGGTTCGCGTACCGGCCAGCGTGGAGGCGATTCACGATCCGGCCGCGTGGCAGGCCTTCGCGTGGAGTGATGCCAAACAGGACTACGAGTGGCAGACTTCAGTGCCACCCGACAACCAGGCCGGCGAGGCTGCCCGGCTGAAGGCAGGCAAACAACCGGTTGCGACAACGCGATTTCAGCTTCGCGACCGCGAGAGCGGGAGCCCGGTCGAGATTCATCGGTCTTCGGTCAACTGGAACGGCTTTCGCCAGCGCTGGATCCTGATCGGCAACGAGATCAACGCCTCGGGCAAGCCCTCAACGCTGGGTGAAGTCTGGTACGCGGAAGCCGCCGACATCACCGGGCCGTGGTTGGACGCGGTCAAAATCGCGACGCATCCGGGCTGGTCGTTTTACAACCCGCGGCAGCACACTTTTCTGGATCAGGATGGCGGCCGGGTGGTCTGGTTCGAGGGAACGTTTACGAGGACTTTTTCCGGCAATTCGCTGGCTGTCCCACGCTATGAGTACAACCAGCTGATGTATCGGCTGGATCTGGGAGGAGAGTGGCGGTCGGCGCGGGATTGAGGATGAGCCGGTGGAGTGGCGAGCCTACCCAAACGGAAAGCCTTGTTCCAAACCTGTCCCACAACAGATACCCGATCGCGTTTTTTCTACGAAGGTGTTCAAACCGGATGGCGAAACGCGGGCCGTTGTTCTCCACGGCTCGGCCCCCTCACCCCCCAGCCCCTCTCCCCCGCTGGTTCTGAAAAGAACAGAACCAGCGGGGGAGAGGGGAGCAAGAACTTCGCGCGAGGGAGTGCGTGAACTGTGGTCGCGCATCGGCTTGCGGGCGAAGCCGGTCGAAGGAGGGATTAGGTCGATGGGAAATGGCAAAGCGGAGTTGGGACCTGCAAAAGCCATGGCGCGGACTGGCAATGCGGAGCTGTGTCCCACGACGATGCTGGATGGCGAAGCTAAAGCGGACCTGCAAAGGCATTACGCGGACTGACAAAGCGGGAGCTTTGTCACCACGTTTACATCCGGCTGAGGTCGCGAATGTAGTCGAGGGCGGCGTCGAGGTCGGTGGTTTCGATGCCCGGGACGCGGCCGGCGCGGTCGCAGTCGCCGAGCAGGACGAGGTCATCGAACCATTCGTTCTGTTCCAGCCGCTTGCGGGCCCGGGCACCAATGGTCTGGTCGCGCAGCTGGTGGGTCAGCATGTGGTGCTCGATCAGCCACGCGGTCCGCGTGGTGATGAAGCCGTCGAGCGCGGCGAGGCCGGCGGCGACGTGTTCGGCCGGGTCGATCGCCTTGCCGATATCGTGCAGCAGCGCGGCGAGCAGCAACTCTTCATCGTAGGGCACGGCATCGCAAGCCCGGTCGTAGGCTTGCAGGCTGTGATAGAGGGCGTCGCCTTCCGGATGCCAGCGCAGATCCTGGCGGACGTCTTCCAGCGGCAACAGCAGCGACTCGTAGACCTGAAAACGGTCGGGTTTCTCCGCGGAACGGGCCAGCTCGCCTGCCAGATCGAGGTCGGGGTACTCGCTTGCCAGAAACTGCCGCAATTCGGGGGCCGTGGCCCGCTCGATGGCTTTGCCAGTGATCGAGCTTTTCTGGACTTCGTTGCGTTCGGCGAGCGAATAGACCGTCAGCTCATAGCGGAACGTGTCCTGAACCAGGACATGCCGGTACGTGCGGCTCACACCGTCCTTGCGAACGGGTTTAAGAATGAGTTCGTGTTGCAAGCCGTGATAGTCGAGATCGGAAATGACGGCCTGCAGGCTGTCGGTGTAAAGCTGCAGGTCGATGTCGGAGCCACTGCGGATGTGGCCGGTCAGGACGCTGCCGATCAGCCGCGGGTGATGGCGGTCGAGCCAGCCCATCATTCGCAGGGCGTCGATCCGCATCTGGCGGAGGTTGTCGGTCCGCGACTGGCCTTCGATCATCCGGGCGAGCAGCTGGATTTCGTCGCGGATTTCGGCGTTGGAAGGCAGATCGGACGGTTTGATCCAGCCCTGACCGAGGGCCCGGGCGGCTTTCATTTTCGCGCGGTAGTACTCGGACTCCTCGCGCCGATACATCAACTGGGCGGCCTGCCAGGCGATCTGGCGGCGAAGACGGGAGGCGGGCATGGCGGCGGCCGGACGGTGCGGGCCGCGGGGGACAATTCAGGACGACAGTGAACGGTCCGGATTCTAGCAGGCAGCAATAAAAGAGGGGAAGCCGCTCATTTTTTGGGAAAAGAGCGGCGCCCCCAGTCATCGACCGGGATCCCTCTCGCCGGGGTCGGTGAGCTGGGTTATTGACCGGTGATGACGAGGCTTTCGCGACGCATGGTGGTGCTTCCCGATACCGTCCGTCCATCCATGAACCAGGGGGCGGGCAACAGACTGATGTCGCTGAAGTCCACGCTGGCCAAAACTGTCACGGCGGTTCCAGCTGTCGAAGAATTCCAGTTGGATGGCGTGATGGTAAGGGTTACTCCCGAAATGGCCGCCGTTGACGCGTATTGAGTCGTCGCTGTGGTGACACTGTCGGTGGTTGATCCTGGCAGCGTTGCCATGCGGGCACCCTCACGCGTCGCGTTGGTCAGTACGTTTTTGACCGTCATGACGCGTCCGAACTCAAGAATTCCCACGAGGAAGAGCAGGAATACGGGTGCCACAAATGCAAACTCGACGACCGCCGCGCCACGGCGAAGCTGGAAGACGCCGGGAGTCCGCGGACGGCGGAAAAGCGGGAGTCGCATGACAGAATCCTTGACTGGGATATTGGAATGCTGCCGGAAATGCTCAGCCGGTCACTTGACGAGTATCACCGGCGTAAAGATGAAATCGCTGGTTGCACTGGTACCCGGGACGACACCGTCGAGGACCACGTTGGCCGGCTGGATCATGACCCGTTTGGGGTTGCCGGTCAGCTTGACTTCGAGGATCCGGACGCCCACAAACTTGACAATTGTGAAGCGGGCATTGTTGCCGACTCCCGTGACCGTGCGGAAGATCGGAATGATCCGCGGTTTGCCGATGATCGATTCGAGCGAAGCCTTCATGCCGGCGCTGATGCCGGTGTCGCCTTCAAGGATCAGGGTTCCATCAGGGCCCAGTTCGACCTTGCCACCCATCCAGGCGAGGTCCTCGGCGCTGATGCCCTGTTCGATCTGGCGCTTGAGGTCATTGGTGCTGTTGTTCGGGTTGCCGATGTCGACCGTCCCCGAGTTGCCTGCCGCACCCGTCGCGTTGGGAAAAAGATTGGTTTCATATTTGCCGTCGGACCCGCTGGCGACAGCTCCTGTTGATTCGTTGTACTTCCAGGTATCGGTGGTGGAGTTGTTCAGAACGGCTTGCCATGCGGTGTCGCGCAACGCAAAAGGGAGCATGCCCAGACTGCCACTGGAAGGCGTGCCGAATCCCTTGATCCAGGTAACTACCGCGGCCGTCGCCTCGACATTCAGAGCTTTCTTTTCGGTCCCCATCAGCCGGGCGAAGTAGAACGGAATTTCGCCATTGCGGCTGCTGGTTCGCTGCAGCCGGACCTGGACCGCATTGGTGGCGGATCCGGTACCTGGCGACACACTGCCATCTGGATCCTCGAAGTTCCAGGTACCGAAGACAATATCGCCGGAGCTGTCATTGGACGAATTCAGGTCGACGGATGTCGCCGTGTTGTACACCTTGTTGGCGTTGCTGAACGTCGACGCGGTCTCCCGCGCGGACGTCATCGCGGTACCACTGGCAGTCCCTGCCGCGACCTGGGTCACATAGCTGGAACAGGCGGCAACTGCGGCCGAGTCAGCCGCCCGCTGCAGCTCTGCTTTGGAGACGGAGAGATGGCCGAGGTCAATCGCGAAGGCACAGACCCCGATCATCAACATGATCATCATCAGGGAAAGCACGGCAATGTTGCCATCGCGGCGCGGGAAGAGTTGGCGGCGGCTCATGGACGTTTGCGGCAGGCGGATTGGGATGGAGGGAACAGTGAGTTTTCGGGAAAGACTATCAGTCGTCACCCCAGTTGATGCCTTCACTGTCGATCAGATTGAAGCGGACGGTGTCGACGCTTCCGCTGGCGTGGTAGTACCGGACCCTTCGCAATCCAAAGGTGCTCACGCGATTCGAAGCAAATACGACATCGGCTTTGCCTTGCGAAAGGGCCGGATCATAGCTCGCGAGGTTTTCGAGCGAAGTCGGAACCGACAGGGACAGGCCATCCGCGTGGCCAAAAAGCTGCCAGGTCAAGCCCACCCCGTCCATGACCCGAAACGTCAGCGAGCCATTTTCAATGAAGACCTGCTGCGTCCAGGTGATCCGTTCCTGTCCCTCGTCGAGCGAACCATGCCAGGTTGGTACCGAAAGGTAAGGAGTGGCTTCCCCTTCATTCCAGACAACCTGCATGCCGCCACCTTCGGGTTCGGGCGACTGATGCTGGTTCAGCAACAGTGAGA
>JANOFL010000027.1:0-22306 GCA_031405895.1 Planctomycetota bacterium | reverse complement strand
CCGTACGGGTTGTGGGGCCCGGCCGCGGAGGACGGGAGGGGCGCTTTCCCCCTGTGTCGCCTTTCGCTCCGCGAACGCCCGCTCCTTGCGCGGAGCGAAAGGCGACAATCACCGAACCCCCGCGGACCTTCGCCGCGATTTGGCCCGCCAGTTGAGGTAGCTGGCGAGGGCCACGTCGAGCGGCTTGTTGGTGTTCAGCAGGACATGGTCAACGCCGGCCCTGGCACAGGCCTTGCGACAGCCGGCCTGGTGCCGCTCGAGCGCTTCGAGATACGAGTTCCGCAACGCCCGCGGCTCGGCCAGCAACTGGTCGGCTTGCTCCAGCCCGCGAAACATGATGTTTTCCTGGAACGGAAAGTCGAGTTCATCCCCGTGCAGGACCTGCAGCACGATCATGTCGTGGCGGCGAAGCCGGAACTGGGCAAGCGCCTCTTCCAGGTCGGTCACCGGCAAAAGCAGGTCGCTGATCAGAATCACCATCCCGCGCTGGCGGAACTGGGACGCGACGGTCGAGAGCGCCGTGGCCAGCTCGGTCGTCCGGTCGCAAGTGGCGTTGTCCAGTTCGTGAAAGAGCTGCTTGAGCTGGGAGGGATTGGTGCTCGGCCGCAGGGTGCGGTCGAGCTGGTTGCTGAACAGCGTCAAGCCTACCGAATCCTGCTGCTGGTTCATCAGCCAGGCGATGCTGGCGGCCGCGGTCGCCGCGTGATCAAACTTGCTCCAGCCTTCCTTCGCCACACCGGGCGAACGGCCGTACTGCATCGAGCGCGAGCGGTCGACCAGCAAGTGGCACTGGAGGTTGGTTTCCTCTTCGTACTGCTTGATGTAAAGCCGGTCGGTCCGCGACCAGACTTTCCAGTCGATGTGCCGCAAATCGTCGCCAGGTGAATATTCGCGATGGGATGCGAATTCGACGGCGAAACCGTTGTAGGGGCTGCGGTGGCTGCCGGTGATGAAGCCCTCGACCACGGCGCGGGCCCGCACCTCGATCCGCTTGATCTTGTCAAGCGTCGGGCCATCGAGCGACTTGCGCTGGGCCGAACTGGCGGGACCGGTGCTCATTCAGTTGCTCTGCATCGATTGGCTGTCAGGTCAACACAGGCTGCTGTAAAATCTCAAATCTCAAATCTCAAATCTCAAATCTCAAATCTCAAATCTCAAATCTCAAATCTCAAATCTCAAATCAAGCAAACGCCGTCAAGCAAACGCTGCCTGCAGTTCGGGCGCGATCGCATCGCCATCCAGCCGTTCAGGCAGCGTCTCGAGCAGGTGCTCGACCACCTTGTCGGCGTTGATGCCACTCGACTCGGCATTGAAGTTCGTGATGATCCGGTGGCGCAAGGCTGGGCGGGCGATCGCGCGAACATCATCGGTCGTCGCAAACGTCCGGCCCTGCAGGGCGGCACGGGCCTTGGCACCGAGCAGCAAATACTGCACGCCGCGCGGGCCGGCACCCCAGCTGACATGTTCACGGACAAAAGCCGGGGCTTCGTCGTCCAGCACCCGCGTCGCCCGGACCAGCCGCAACGCGAAATGAATCACATGCGGGGCGACGGGTACACGACGGACCAGCTGCTGCAGGCGGAGGATGTCCTCCGCACCGAGGACCTGCCTGACCGCTTCCTGTCCGCTCCCGGTCGTCACGTCGGCGATCCGGTACTCTTCGTCGTAGTCCGGATAGTCGACGAAGACCTTGAACATGAAGCGGTCCTGCTGGGCTTCCGGCAGCGGATAGGTCCCTTCCTGCTCGATCGGGTTTTGCGTGGCCAGCACAAAGAACGGTGCCGGCAGCGGACGGCGCTGGCCGCCGGTGGTGACCTGGCGTTCCTGCATCGCTTCCAGCAAGGCCGCCTGGGTCTTGGGCGGTGTCCGGTTGATTTCGTCGGCGAGGATGATATTGGCGAAGACCGGGCCAGGCAGGAACCGGAACTCGCGATTGCCGGTCGACTTGTCCTCCATGATGACTTCGGTTCCCACGATGTCGCTCGGCATCAAGTCGGGTGTGAACTGGATGCGGTTGAAGTCGAGATGCAGGGTCCGGGCGAGCGTGCTGACCATCAGGGTCTTGGCCAGGCCGGGCACACCTTCCAGCAGGCAGTGGCCCTGCGAAAAGACCGCGATCAGCAGCTGCTCGAGGACCTCGTTCTGGCCGATGATGACCCGCCCCAGTTCGGTCCGGATCTTTTTCCAGGCACTGGACAGTTCTTCAAGTGCCTTGAGATCGCCGCCGCCAAGCGCTGATTCCGTCATCGGGTCTTCCGTGGGGTTGGTGAGGGGCTGGAAGCGTGGTTCGCGATTCCGGGAACCGCAGGGGTCTGACCCCTTCTCTTTGCGGTTCCCTAAAAACTCTCAGTCCGACAGTCGCTGTTTCCCGGCCATTTCCGGGCCAATAATACTGTGCCGCGATGTTTTCCGCCAAACTCGATTCGTCTACAGTGTATGGGAACAGGGGCTGGAATGATCGGGCACGCGCGGCGGATCGAAATTGAACCGCCGGCTGGAAACCAGCTTGCGGCAACCGAGAACCCTTTTCCCAGATGAAAACCCGCCCGGCCGCTCTCAGTTTCGCATTACATTTGAGCCTGCTGGTATTGGCTGCCTGGCTGATCCGGGCCAAGGCACCCTCGGGCTTTGGCGGCGAGCCACTGCGCAGGACGGCGATTGTCCTCGCGACCCAGCCATCCGCCGAGCGAACCGGGTACGTCTCTGAATCGGACGCCCCGTCCACTGAACCGGTTCCCGATCCGGCACCTGCCGAACCGATACCGGAGCTGCCGGAAGAGCTGACCAGCCCCGCCGCGACTTCAGCGGCCCAGTCCGCGTCACCGGCGCCCGAGCTGCAGCAGTTTGACGCTGGCGCGATGGCCCAGGCTGCCACCGGAGTTTCGGGCGACTTTGAGGCCGCCTTCTCCGCCGCCGATCTCGAAGCGATTGCCCGCGAGCAGCGCGAGCTGTCCGGCCGCGGACAACCCCCGCCACCCGCGACCACGTCGATCTTTGGCAGCGGGCCGCTGACCGGAACGCGATTTGTCTTCCTGCTCGACCGATCGCGGAGCATGGGCGGTGGTGGACTGGGTGTGATTGGCCGGGCCCGCGAAGAGCTGGAAAAGACGCTTGGCGCGCTCAGCGAACAGCACCTCTTCCAGATCGTGGCCTACCACCAGAACACCGTCATGGTCGACCGCCGCGACATGCTGCCGGTGACCAAAGAGAACCGCCGTCTGGCCAGCAACTTCATCGACCACCTCGCGGCTTTCGGAGCGACGGAACACCGGACCGGATTGTTGTCGTCCCTGGCGTTGATGCCGGACGTGTTGGTCCTGCTTTCCGACGGCGGTTTCCCGACCATGAACGATGGCCAGATCGCGGAGGTGCTCAAGGAAAACCGCTCCGGCGCGACGATCCACTGCGTCGAGTTCGGCACTTCCGACATCCCGCCGGTCAATTCGTTCATGGAGCGGCTCGCCCTCCGGTCCGGCGGCACCTACCGCTATGTCGATGTGAAACAGTGGCGCAAGGAGTAACCAGCCCTTGACCCAGCCCACCGCGTGGTCGTTGAAAATGCCAGCCCGCAGCGCAAGCAAGGACGGCATGAAAGCCGGTTTTTTCTGGCTTGCCCCGCGGGCTGGTAAGAGAATGCATGTTCCTCCAGTGTCGCCTTTCGCTCCACGAAAGTTTTGGGCCTCCTTGACCGGCCTCCCTTTACTGGCAGGGCTCTTTTTCGCCGCCCTCCCCATCCCGGCTTCATCGCTGGTCGCGGCCCAGGAACCGGACCCTGTCCGGCTGCGCGTCATCACGACGGCCGGCGAGAGTTTTCTGGCGGATTTTGAGGACTCGGCCATCGTTTTCCGCGGCGTTCTGGAGGGTGGCCAGGCAACGGAAACAACCCTGAAGCTCAGCGACCTCGCCAGCCTCAAGCTGGTATCGGCGCCCGAAGATTCTTCGGTCGCCAAAGTCGCCGAACTCGTCGCCCAGCTTGGCCATCCTGAATGGCTCAAACGCGAAGCCGCTGAATCAGAGCTGAAGAAAGTCCTTCAGCGACCCGAGGTCAAGGAGCAGCTTCAGACGGCGTCCGGTCACCCGAGCCTTGAGATCCGCTATCGGGCCACCCGGCTGCTCTCCGGTGCATCCGGCGGGACCATCCTTGCCGCCCGCCGCTGGGAGTACGACACGGCGCTTCTGCGCGATGGTCGTATCCTGAACGGCAACGCCGGAGCAATCCTCGGTCGCGGCACCCGGGACGGCAAGCCTGTTGACCTCGGCCGGACCGGGCTGTTGGCGCTCTACTCACCTTCGCCAGTGCCAGCCGAAAGCCCCACGCCGCAAGCGGGCAGCCGGCTGTTTCACCGGTTCCGCCAGCTGCCCGCGGATTTCCAGATCGACTTTGAAACCGGAGTCGGCGGGCGGACGCTCGTCCAGGGCGCGACGCTCGACCGCGAGTTTCTGGGCTCGGGACTTCTGCTCGACGCCCGCTTCAGTGGCGAGCCATCCGCCAGTGGAGTGCTCCTCGTCTCGGCCTACACGTTCAACTTCGAGAACAAGCCCGTTGGCCGCAATTCCGTCTGCGTCAGCCGGAACGTCAATGCCCTGCAGACGCGTTTCAAGGGCATCACCGAACTGCGCTTTTGCGAACCGTGGGAAGCCAGCGCGCCCGCCGGCGTCAACCGGGTCGGGCTGTTCGCAGCCCGCAACGACGGCCCGCTCGCCTTCGTCATGCAGGCCTTCAATGAAGACGGCCACCTGCTCGCCGAAGTCGAAGCCAACGAAGAACGCTGCCCCTGGTTCGAAGTCGAGTCGGGCGAGCCCGTGGCCCGGGTCCGCTTTCGCGCCAACCCGTTCGCATTGCAGCTGAACCAGACAATCGACGAAGACTACGCGCTCGACAACCTGGCCTGGTCACAACCCGTGCCGGTGCTGCCCGTCGAGACCGGCGAGCAGGGCCTGGTCCGGTTGCGAAATGGCGACCTGCTTGCGGTGACAGAAATCGTCCCGGGCGACGGAGAAGTTGCAGTCCGCGACCCGGCCACTCGCGCGATCCGCAACATCCCGAACGACCAGATCGCCTGGTGGGCCGCGCCGCAAGTACGACTTCCGGCCGACGCCGAAAGCGACCGGGGCTGGTTCGTGCTGCTTCCCGACCGGAGCGTTCTGGCAGTCAAATGGAAGGGCGATGGTCTCGTCCGTGTTCGCGATGGCCAGCCGGTCGAGTCCGGTTCGTACGCCGCGCTTTGGTCGGGCCGCGGTCCGCTCCGATTTCCGGTGGCGGGTGATCACCAATTCGGCGATCAGGTCGCCGTGTTCCCTGGAGTACGGTTGGCTTGCGAGGAATTCAGGCTTTCACGGCAGGGGATCGGATGGACCGGGGAAGCGGTCACAACGCTTCATCAGCCCGTAATGATCTCACGGATTGGCAACGTGCCGGCCGACCCAACCGGAGGAAATCTTGCGGCCGATCCCCGACCGGTCCCGGAGTCTGATTCCGTCAGCTGGGATGAAACCGAGAACTGGAAACTGCCTTCGATCTGGTTTCAGTCCCCCCAGACACCCAACCGGAAAACCGGTTCGCTTGCCCTTCGCAATGGAGAGAAGTTCGCCTTCGGAGAAGGGGCTTCATTCTCGCTCCAGTCCAGTGGCGGCGCCGGAATTGAACTGGTTGACCAGAACGGCAAGGCCGTCGATATCAGCTGGGACGAAGTCTGGCGCATGGCAGCTCCGGCAGAACACTGATGACCGTTCTGCTGTCGGCAAGCGCCGGTCCCATGCCTTGGACCAGACCGCTGCGCTCGAATACCAGCCCGCGGCGCAAGCAGGGACCGGACTTGAGGCTGAATTCCGCACTCACCACTCTGACTGCCCAAATTCACCGGTTTTGGTGGCTGTCATCATTGCCTTGCCGTTTCCGGTCCGGGGATGTCCTGGATTCGCGGCAACGTTCTGGTCTTGGCGGCGATAACAGCGGCAGCCGGCTGATCGTCAGCCGGCAAACCCCGGAATTCGATAGGGCATAGCCATGGCTGAATCGCTCGATGCATCGCAGTTATCCAGGCTCTTTCAGCAGGTCAACGACCAGCTCGGACGGTTTCGCCAGGATCAGGATGCCGAGCTGCTCGGGCCGGCCATCCAGAAGCAAAGCCAGATTATCGCGATCCTCATCGGATTGTTGACCCAGCGCTCGAACCCGTCTTCGCCGGGGAAAGCCGACATGAAATTCGAGGAACTCAAACGGCTGATGGATCGTCAGGTGCAGATGATGTCCCTGCTATCGAGTATCCTGCGGAGATACGACGAATCGGCCAAGAACGTCATCCAGAGCATGCGAGGATGAAGGCCACCCGGATGCCCATGCTTCCGCTGGCCGTGGTTTGGCCACCTCGATCACCGGCTGGTTTGGCACCAGGGCGTCCTGCCGGCCAAACCGCTCCCTGCTCCGGCCTGCCCGCAACATGTCACCATTTGGTGACATGTCATTCCGGGTATCAGGTCGCGACGTTGCCCTGCGGCGCGCGCGCGTCCATTACCCCGCTGCTTCCCGTCGCTCCGCCTCCCCGGCCGCAGCCTTCAAACAGCCTCCAGCTTTGCGCCCCGGCACCCCTGCGTCTCTGCGCAAAACACTCTCCTGCCCGCCCTGCTCCCTTTCCCAATCGTGCTTTCCGGCTCCCTCCCCGGACGGGCCGTGCGTGCGTGGGCGGTGGGAGGTCAGTCGGGGATCGTGACCGGGATCGTGAGTGTGTCCGCCGGAAGGCAGAACTGGTCGTTACAGACCTGGAATCCGATCGTCACGACCACCGTCGCTTCGCCGTCGGAAACAGCCTCGCGGCGGAGGGCCTGCTGCCAGGCCGCACGGCCGGCAATGATCCGCGTGCGGCGTGTGTGGGGGTCGGGTTCGCCCGCCGGGCATTGCATCGCGCCCACCGTTGCAAACCCATCCGGCAACTTCAGCAACACAGTCGTGGACTGGTTGCCGGAATCAGCACTGTCGTCCGTTCCCGATGATGGAGCGCAAAGATGCCAGCCCCCTTTCAATTCGGCGCGGACGTCGAGGCGCAAGGCAGCCGGATCATCCGGATCGGGTACGATCCGCACGGCAAACTGGACCTGTTCCGGCCCGAAGGACTCGGCGGCGAACGTCAGCCGGTCGTTTTCACCCTGCTCCGCGTCCCGTGAATCTGTGTCTCCGTCAGCCGGGCGGGATCCATCGGGGGCGTTTTCAGTTTCGGGTTGCGTTTCCGTCGATGATGGAACATCACCGCCTTCACCCGGCTGGCGAAGATACAGCCAGACAAAACTGGCGGTCCGGGCTTCAACGAAATACTTTTTGTTGAACGCGTCATCCAGCTCAAACAGCCGGGTCATCAGTGCCTGCCGCCGCTTGCCTTCCTCGCCCTCATAACCCAGCGGCTTCAGTTCTCCGGCAAGCTCGTCGATGACTTTCTGTTCTGCGTCCTGTTCCGCGACTTCCTCGTCCGTCAGCTCGCGCGTGACCTTCAGGTCGGAGTGGTCGCCGGCAATCAGGTCGAGCCAACCGTCGCCGTTGTAGTCGACAACACAGATTTGCTTTCGCGCCCCCGGCTTGGGCAGTTCGCCCGGCGCGATCGTTTGTGGAAAGAACTTCATCCCGGCGACGGCCGGAACCAGTTCCTCGAACAGTCCGAAACGGGGTTCACTGGGCTTGCCCAAGTTGCGGTACCAGCCGACCTGGCCCACGTCCGAGCCGACCACCAGATCCCACAAACCGTCGTGGTCCCAGTCGGCGGCCACCGGATCGGCGTGCCCATGGACCTTGATCGGCCCGCCGTCGCCTTCCAGCCGGACCGAGTCATGCGGAAAGACCGGCTTTGACCGTTCGCCGACGTTCGTCCGCAACCAGACTTCTCCGCCAAAGCTCCCAATCAACAGGTCAAGGTCGCCGTCGTTGTCCCAGTCGATCGCTTCGGGCCAGCTGCCGAACGATGCCACCCGGTCCTGAATCTGCTCGTCGTCGGTGTAGGCGTTTTCGGCAGGGTCCCCGGCTTCAGCGTCGGCACGCTTTGGGTCGGCGTCTCCTCCCGCTTCGTCGATCGCACCGCTGCCAGCCTCGTCACTGTCAACCTCGTCATCCTCCGCGTCATCATCGGCGTCATCGCCGTTCGACTCACCTTCCGCCGCGGCCTGTTTCTTCTGCCACGCCGTGTAGCGGGCCATCGGTACCGGGTGGTGCACAAGCGGGACGCCGGCCTCGTCGAGGATCGACTCGACGGCTGCGTATTCGCCTTTGCCCAGCCCCCGGATCAGGTAGATATCGCCGGGGTCATAGGAACCGCTGATGATGTCGGTGATCCCGTCTTTGTCGAAGTCCACGAACCGTGGACTGGAAGCGATACATCAGTAAACCGGCGTCCTGGCGTCCTCGCCGCCCGCCTGCAGTTTGCCTTTGCCGGCGTAGACCGGCGAGGCATCGCTGCCCGTATTATCGAACAGCCAGAAGTACCCGGGAAAATCGCCGACCACCAGGTCCCGATCACCATCGCCGTCGATATCGCCCAGCGCTGGCCCAGCATGGCCGAACCCCGACAGCTTGCCGATATCGATCGCCTCGCCATCCGCCTCAATCCGCACCGGCGGCAGCAATCCTGAGCCGCCGGCAACGGGTGCGCCGGCAACCGTTTCCTGTGCTCCTGCCCGGCCTGCCAATCCCGCGGTCACCAACACCACGACAACCAGAACTCTCATCACGGATCTCCACTCTCGCAGTCAAACTTGTTCCCGAAACCGGCCGGAAGCGACCGACATTCTGACCTTCCCGCCGCGCGGATCAATAGCCCCAATTCGTCCGCCCCGGACGGTGCGGTGCGTTGTAGCCACGGGTGAAGCGCAGTCCCGGCCTTTGCGGGACGCAGCGCAACCCGTGGAAAGGTTGTCGTCAGCCCGTCCCGCCCCGGAGGGAGCGGCGGAAACCCGCGCAGCACGTTGACCCGGTTCGAGCCGACACGTCCCGGCCCGCATCAAGAAACTCCATCGCCCGCTCCGGGGCGAAGAACCGAAAACGACCCCAATCCACGGTTTCCGTCCCGGCGCGCCGGGACTCCATCCGTGGCTACACTCCAGCGCCCAAACCAGGCGAAACCCCCGGATTGGGCGGCTGGTGCCTTTCCCGGACCACCGTTTCCAGTCCCCCGTCAAAAAAAATCCGGAAAAGTTGGAGCGCTGGCCAGCCGGAAGACGCGGGTAATATAGGGTGGGACAGATCCCTCCGCCCAGTTCCACGCCCTTTCGAGGACCGGCACCATGAACGTTTCCCCGCGATCCAGTTCC
This sequence comes from Planctomycetota bacterium, assembly GCA_031405895.1. Classification (GTDB taxonomy): domain Bacteria; phylum Planctomycetota; class Planctomycetia; order Pirellulales; family Pirellulaceae; genus BJ22. The sequence goes on along the minus strand of JANOFL010000027.1, from coordinate 13,018 downwards.
AGACCCGTTCGCCGCAGCAGGCAGGAAGACAGCCATGCCATGCAGTTCGCCGCACTCGGTGCCAGGGCGATGATGGCGACCACCGCAGACTTCAACGGCGATGGCTTTGAGGACCTCGCGATCGGCGCGCCGGGTGGAAATCTGGTCTCGGTGACCTACGGATCCACGACCGGACTCAAGCCGGAGGGGGCGGTTGGGGTTCCCGCGGTGCAATTGTGGACCCAGTTCCTGCTGGGTGAACAATCCAGTTCCAGCAGTTTCGGCCACGCCCTCGCGGTGGGTGACTTCGATCAGGACGGCTTTGATGATCTGGCGATTGGTGCGCCATTTCGCGGAACCTTCTTCGGAGTCCTTCAGTCTCAATCCGGCGGTGTGTACGTCGTGTATGGAACGCAGTCCGGACTTGCCACCGGCGGCAACCAGTTCTGGAACCAGGACAGTCCGGGAATTGAGGGAGTCAATGGCGGGTTCGAAAGGTTCGGATTTGCCCTCGCCGCGGGCGACTTTGATGGCGACGGATTTGACGACCTGGCTTGCGGAGTCCCGGGGGAAGCACTGGCCACGGGGGTCGGAGCAAACCGGGGCGCCATCAATGTCATCTACGGCACCACGGCCGGTTTGAACGCATCCGGGGACCAGTTTTTTTCCCAGTCGTCTCTCGGGATTCCCGGCGATTCCGATAAAGGCGACCGGTTCGGAAACTCGTTGGCCAGCGGTGATTTCGACCGCGACGGTTTCGACGATCTCGCGATCGGAATCCCGGGCGAGCGCGTGGCGTTGCGGGACAAGGCCGGCGAAGTGCTGGTCATGTATGGAACCGCGGGGGCGGGCTTGCAGACGGCGGGCAACCAGGTCTGGAACCTCTCGAACTCCAGCCTGAATGGCTCTCCGGCACGTGACGATGCGTTTGGAAGTGCCCTCGCAGCGGGCGACTTCAACGGCGACCTTTTTGACGACCTCGCGATCGGGATTCCGGGCCGCGACGTCAATGGCTTCAACGAAGCCGGCGAGATTCGTCTCCTCCGGGGAGGAAGTTCCGGCCTGACGCTCACCGGAAACCAGCGGCTCAACCAGGACGTAACCAGCGTCGCGGATTCGGCCGAAGCCTTCGACCGGTTTGGCAGTTCGCTCTCCGCCGGTGACTTCAATGGCGACGGCAAAGCTGACCTCGTGGTCGGCGTTGCCAACGAGGACTTCGCCGGTGCGGCCAACGCGGGTGCCGCGCATCTGTTCTTCGGTGCGAACGCGGGAATCACGGTATCCGGTGCCCGCTTCTTCAGTCAGGGAGTCACACCATTTGCCGACACCCGCGAAGGCAGCGATGCCTTTGCGGCCGCCGTCGGCAGCGGCGACTATAACGGCGATGGAAAGGCCGACCTCGTCATCGGCGTGCCGGGCGAGAACGGCAACGGCCTGGTTCAGGTCCTGAACGGCGCGGCTTCGGGTTTCGCGACCACCAGCAAAGGCTTCACCGGTGCCAGCAGCTCCCAGTTCGGTGGCGGGCTGGCTGGCGGCGCGCCCGACACGTTTTCGGGCTTTAGCGGTTCCGGGCTTTCAGCGACCCAGATCGTGCGGAAGACTGGCCGGCGGCCCGCCTTTGACTTCAATGTCAGGCTGACGGTAACCAATCCCGGGAGTGAGCCGACCGCCAGGTCCCGGGTCCGGTTCTTCCTCTCCGACGATGCAGTCCTTGACCGCCGGGACCGAACGATAGGGCAAGTCAAGCTGGGCGCGCTGGACGCTGGCGAATCGGTCGACCTCGCATGGTCCAAACGACTTGCCCGGGGCCGGTCATTTGCCGGCAAGTACCTGATCGCTGTGCTCGACTTCGGCGACGGGACCGCGGAGCGAAACGAAGCCAACAACGTGATTGTCTTCGGACCCGTGGCCTGACCCAACGCATTACCGCCCGCCCGTTTCCGGAGGTCGTTCCCCGTGCGCGGACTTGGCGTCCGGTGACCTTTCCCAGGAAATCAAACCCCAGATCGCGCCACAGAAACTCCACCGCCTACTCCGGGGCGAGCAGAATCAGAGCCCTCTGCCTTCCACGGGTTCCGTCCCGGCGCGCCGGGACTCCACCCGTGGCTACACTCCAACGCCCCCTCTTGGGCGAAGACCAGTCGGGCCCCCGGCAACCACCCAATCTTTCCGGCTCCCTCCAGGAGACGGAAAAGGTGACGGAAAAGGTGTCAGGAACCGTTTTTCGGCGTGGCCTGCCGGATGGCAATATGTTACCAATTGGCGACCTATTTCCGACTTGAAACCAGTGAAGCCAGACTGCGGACATACTGATTGCGTTTCCAAGGCATTCCCCAGGGTGCTGGTCCCCTCCAAATCGAAAACGGTTCCTGACACCTTTTCCGGCTCCGTTGTGGAACTTTAGCTCGACAATGCTCCGGGGCTTTTCGCAGCCGAGCATGCCCAGAATGGCCAAGACCATCAAAGTCCGGTGTCGGCCCATTCAGCTGACTACCTGAAACTCGTCGGCACAGACTGGAAAGACAACAGCCAACAAGCCTGTGTAACTTGGCAGCCAATGGTGGTTTGCTGTCGATTCCTGCCGTGGTCGGATTGACAATTCAGTCGCCCCGTCCAAGTCCGACCACCTCAAAACCTCGCCGGTACTCCTTCGTCAGCAAATGCTGGGCGAGGGGGTTGTCGGGGATAATCAGTGTGGACGGGTCCCAAACCACAGGCTGCTGGCTGCGGTAGGCGACGGTGCCGAGGAGGACGGTTTCGGTGAGGCGGCCGGCGTAGGAGAAGTCGCAGGTGGTCGGTGAGCCGGTTTTGCAGGCTTGCAACCACTCGTTCCAGTGGCCGATCGAGTCGGGGATCGACGGAGCGGGAGGGACGAAACCGGCGAACCTGTCGGCCGGGAGCAACTGGGACTGGCCGTAGTCGGCGACAAGCATTCCTTTGTCGCCAACGAAGAGAACTCCGAGGCCCCAGTCAGCAAGAGACCGGCCGGAGTGATCGAGGGTTTGTTTGACGAGGTCGAAATGGCTCCCGCCATCGGACCAGTGGAATTTGAGCGGATCGCCGTCGGCGCGCGGGAACTCGTAGGTGGCCTGGCACCAGGCGGGGGCACCGTCGGGGTGGACTTCGGGACCGGTAGCCGAAACGCTGGTGGGATACTGCAGGTCGAGCGCCCAGAAGGGCAGGTCCATGATGTGGCAGGCCATGTCGCCAAAGGTCCCCGTGCCGAACTCCCAGAACCGCCGCCAGTTGGCAGGGTGAATGTCGCTGCAGAACGGACGCTGCCTTGACGGGCCGAGCCAGAGGTCCCAGTCGAGATTGGCGGGGAGCCGAGCTTCGACAAAGCGGCCGTCGGACCAGCCCTTGTTGCACCAACTGTAGACTTCGTGGACCGTCCCGATCGCGCCGCTGCGGATCAGTTCAACCACCCGCCGGTAGTTGGGCTCGGCGTGGATCTGGATCCCCATCTGCGTGGCGACTTTGTGCCCGGAAGCGAGCCGGGCGATGGTGCGGGCCTCGGCGACGGTGTGAGTCAGGGGCTTTTCGCAATAGACGTGTTTGCCAAGGCTGAGCGCGATCGAGGTGGCCGGCGCGTGGGTGTGGTCGGCAGTCGAGACCACGACCGCGTCGAGCTTGCCCGCGATCTCGTCGAACAGTTTTCTGTAATCGCGATAGAGGGTCGCGCCGGGGTACTGGGCATTACAGGCATTGAGGAAAGTCGTGTCGACATCGCAGAAGGCGACCCAGTTCTCGCCGCGGATCTCGTCGATGTTGTGTTTGCCTTTGTTGCCGACGCCGATGGCGGCGATGTTGAGCTGGTCGTTGGCGGAGCGGCGGCGAGGGGCGGCGACTGTGTTGCCGGCGTAGATCACGGCGGCGAGGCCGCCGGAGAGCTGGAGGCTGCGGGAGAGGAACTGGCGGCGAGTGGGAGACATGGCGGGGGCCTCGAGCGGGAGTGGAAAGGAGATTTTAGCGTCGGGATGAAGGGAGCGGGGAGCTGGAGGGAGGTGCGAGAAATCGGAGAATACCAGTCCGCTGCGCGAGCAAGGTTTTCTTGGGGTGGATTCGCGATCGTGAAACCGGGAATCGCAAATCTCAGATTTGAGATTTGAGATTCGCCCCATGCGGTCGCCCCCTCCCCCGGCCGCTCCCCGCACAATGGTTCCGGGAAGACCGGAACCATTGCGGGGGAGGGGGGAAGAACTTGCGCGCGGGGAGGGGGGAAGAGATGACTCGCGCGTGCGTCGTGCATTGCCGGGCTCGACCGGTACTTTCCGCACAACCTTGGGATCCGGCATTTTCTTCGCAACCCGCAGGAATTCACGCGATTTGGCTTCGCTCATGCTCGCGACAGTTAACGCAGTCCATTCCGGTCGTATGTTTCTGGGCTTTCAAACCACCCGTTGAAAACCGTTTGTCCACAGGCGACCACGCCATGTCCCACTGCACGCTCCGATCAACCGTTCCCGGCTGGCTGATTCAGCTGGTTTCGTTCGCTGCCGTCGCGCTTGCAACGGCCAGCAGTGCCCATGCCCAGTTCGATGGCTTTCTCCTGCCGTGGAAGCAGGTCGAGCTTGCCAGCGACGAGTCGGGCATTCTGCAGGCGACGCTGGTGATGGAAGGGCAACGGGTGGAGGCCGGCGACGTCATCGTCCAGCTCAACTCCGACCTCGAGAAGGTCCAGTTCAACCTGGCCGCTCACCTTGCCCAGTCGCGTGGCAACTATATGGCCGCCGAGAAGAACTGGGAAAAGCGCCAGTCGGTCTATGACCAGGTGCAGAAAATGCACGCCGAAAAACACGCCAACGACAACGAGCTGATGCGGGCCGAACTGGAACTGGAGCTGGCCGTCGCCCGGCTGGTCGCCGCCCGCGATGAGCTGATCGGTCACGAATTCGAGACACAGCGGGCCAAGCTGCAGCTGGAACGGCGGAGCATCACCACGCCGATCAACGGCATCGTCTCGGCCCTCCATGTGAACGAAGGCGAATATGTCAGCCCGGTCAAGAGCGAGATCGCGACGATCGTCAACGTCGACCAGCTGTATGCCGTGTTCAACATTCCCAGTGGTCAGGTGTCCCACTTCGAGCCGGGCCGAAAATTCCAGATTCAAGTCTCCGGCGGCTCAACCATCGAAGCGACAGTCGAAGTCGTCGGGGTTGAAATCGACGCCGAAAGCGGAACCGTACTGGTCAAGCTGGTGATCGACAACAGCGAAGGCAAGCTTCGCGCTGGAGACTCCTGCATTTTGGTGATCTGAACCCAACTAACGTTGGTTCCATCCAGCAAGCCATACTTCCAATCGTTCGCGCTCGCATGTGGCACAACGTCCAGTTTCGCGGTGCCGGCATGATGCGGCCGGTTCAGCCGGCGGAGGCCCCGGAATCCGGATCCGCTCCAGTCAGCCCGCCGCCAGCCCAGCCACCTGCTCCTCCCGCTGTCCAGCCGGACCCGGCCCGGTTGATCGAGGGGCTCGGCTCGTTGCAACAGGCCCGCAGCGCCACCGAACTGCTGCCACAACTGGGCCGCTTGCTGTCAGCCGAGGCTTCCGTCACAGGTGCGTGGCTGGCCGTTCAGACTGGTCAAGCCGGCCAGCCCCAGCGCGGCTGGCAATTCGTTCCACTGATCGACGCCCAGGACAATCCGCTCTGGCCGGTGGTTTCGGCGAGCGCGGGAAAACTCGTGGCCCAGTCCGTGGCGACGCATCAACAGGCCAGCGCCGAACTGAACGGCAAAGCCCTGCTGATTGCCTGCCCGGCCACAGGCAACGCCCAATCGGACGAAGCCCTCGTTCTCTGCTTCACGTCGCCATTCCGGGCCGAACACGCTGCCTGCGTCGCCCGGCTCGCGACGGCCACGATCCAGCAGTGGCGCAGCGCCCGAATGCTCGAGCTGGCCGCCGAACAGTCGCACGCAAGCCAGCGGCTGGTCGGACTGGGCCATGCCCTAGCCGCCGCCACGACGGTTGAGACCGCCCATGTCACCGCGGTCAACCAGCTGCAACAACTGCTCGGCGCAACCCAAGTCTGGCTTGCCCGGATCGACGCGACGGGGCGGGCAAAAATCACAGCGGTGTCGGGCCTCGAGTCCTTTGACGCCGCCAGCCCGGCATTACAGTCCGCTGAATCAGCAATTCAATCCTGCCGGGGAAACGGTCCGGTCTGGTTCTGTCCTGACAGCAGTCGCGCTACGTCCTGCGACGGGGAAGACAACCTGGAACTCGCAGAATGGCTGCAAATCAACGGTGCCAAGTCCGGCGCGGTGGTCAAGGACGCGAAGATCGGGCGGACGGCCGTGTTGGCGGTCTTCAGCGAACCGGTGGCCGACGCTGAATCAGCGACCCGCCGGACAGGCCAGGCGGCGCTCTTTGCCTGCGGCCAGCTGGAACTGGTGAGCAACCGGTTCGAGCTGCCTGGCTCCAGGCTGCTTCGCCGCACGCGCGACGTCCTGCGGCAAAACCTGGTTCGCGGAGTACTAATTGGCCTCGGCGCGATCGCCGCGTTGCTGCTGGTTCCGTTTCCCGCCCGGATCGGTTGCGACACGAGGCTGGAACCAGTGGCCCGGCGGTTCGTCGCCGCGCCATTCGAGGCCACGCTGGAACGCTCGCTGGTTCGCAATGGCGACGCGGTCAAGGCTGGCGATGTCCTCGCGGTGCTCGACGGGCGCACCCACCGGATGGAACAGTCGGCCCTCGAGGCTGAACTTGCGGCCGCCGGAAAGAAGCGGGACTCGTCGCTCGCCGCCGGCAATGTTGCCGACGCCCAGATGGCGAAAAAGGACTGCCAGCGAATCGAGTCGCGGCTGGAACTGGTCCGCCAGCAGCTGAATGAACTGGAGATCCGCGCGCCGGTCGACGGAGTCGTCGTCAGCGGCGACCTCGACACGGCTGAAGGCGTTTCGCTGACGCTGGGACAGACGCTGTTTGAAATCGGGCCGCTCGACCGGATCCGGGCCGAAATTCTCGTGCCAGAAACTGACATCCGGCATGTGCGAAACGCAGCCGACGTGCGGGTTCGACTGGAGTCGTGGCCATTCGCGACATGGCCCGGCAAGGTGACGCGGGTTCACCAGCGAAGCGAGATCATCGACGAACAGAACTGCTTTATCGCCGAAGTTGAACTTGACAATCCGGATGGCCGGTTGCGGCCAGGGATGAAGGGCCATGCCGGGATCGCCGCGGGCTGGAAACCGCTGGGCTGGATCTGGATGCACCGCGCGTGGGACCGTTTCCGCTACCTGCTGGTCTGGTGAGCAGATGGAAATGGGAGCCGGAAAAGAGAGGCACGGGGCTGACAAAGCGGGAGCTTTGTCACCACGGGCGGGTGCGAACGCTGAATGCCTGGCAGCGCGGGTCCGTCTGCGCGGCGACGTGCGATTCACTGTCAACGCCGACGGCAAACTGTCGCTGGTCGAAGACGCGATTCGCAGTCGCTTTTACGAAGTCGGCCAGCAGGAACATGCCATCATCCGGCAGTTCGACGGGCGACGGACGGTTGGCGATATTGCTGCCGCGATTGGCCCGGACGAAATGGCCGCGGGGCAAACGGTCTGGGCCATCGCAGAATGGCTGGTGAAGAACAATCTTGCGACGATCGAGGGAACCGACAACGCCGCGCGGCTGTCGTCGCGGGTGCAACAGTTGCAGTCGGCGCGGATGCTGGGCTGGCTGAATCTGCTTTGCATCCGGATTCCCGTCTGCCGGCCGGCAAGGCTGCTGCAGCGACTGGACGGATTGGCAAAACTGCTGTTCAACCGCTGGGCGCTGCTCGGCTGGGGTGTCCTGATGCTCGCCGCCGGGTGCGTGCTCTGGACGCGCTGGGAAGAATTCGGTGCCGGTTACGCGGGCATCCTGTCGGGCAACCGCTGGTGGTGGGTGCTCGTGGTCTGGATCGGGCTGAAAGTCGTTCACGAGCTGGGTCACGCGCTGGCCTGCCAGCGCTTCGGCGGCGAAGTCGGCGAGGCCGGCATTCTGCTGATGCTCTTTACGCCGATGGCCTGGGTGGACGTTTCGTCCTGCTGGCGGTTTCCCTCGCGCTGGCAGCGGGCCATCGTCGCGGCGGCCGGCATGTATGTTGAACTGGGCATCGCCGCGGTGGCCGTGCTCGGATGGGGCTGGCTCGACAGTCACTCGCCGTGGCGGCACGCCTGTTTTGATGTCGTGCTGATGGCCAGCGTCACGACCCTGCTTTTCAACGCCAATCCGCTGATGAAGTTCGACGGATACTTCATCCTCAGCGACATAACCGGCATCAAAAGTCTTTACTCGCGCGGCCAGCTGTGGGTGCGCGAAGCGTGGCGGAATGTCGTGCTGGGCTGGCCGGTATCGAATCAGGATTCAAACCCGAACTGGGAGCGCTGGACGGTGCCCATTTATGGCCTGCTTTCGCTGGTCTGGCGGGTGACCGTGTCCATGGGCCTGCTGGTCGCGGCGAGCGTCCTGTTTCATGGGGCCGGATTGCTGCTCGCTATTCTGGGCGGAATCGTCTGGATTGTGATTCCGGCCTGGACCAGCTGGCGGGACCTCAAACGGACCGCGGCGACGACGCCAGTCAACCGGAAGCGGCTTGCCTGGTCGACCGGCATCGCAGGACTCGCCGCAGTCATGTTCGGCGCCGTCCTCCAGAGTCCTTCGTCGAAATCGGCACCCGCCGTGGTGAGGCTGGAAGACGAAAAAGTCCTTCGCGCGCGGGCCGATGGCTTTGTCCGCGAAGTGCTTGTCGTCGATGGGCAGCAGGTCGAGGCCGGCCAGGTTCTGGTGCGGCTGGAGAGCCGCGAGCTGGATCTGGAAGTCCGCCGCCTGGAACTGGAGCTGGAATCGGCGACGATCGCGGCCCGCCAGCTGCTCGACCGCCGCGAGCTGGCCGAGTACCAGGCCCAGCAACAGGCGCTCGTCAATCTTCAACAACAGCTGGACGAATCGCGCGCCCAGCTGGAAGGCATGACGCTGGTGGCCCCGATCAGCGGCGTCGTCTGGGGCCGCGACCTGGACAGCCTGATGGGCCACCACATGAAACAGGGCACGGCGGTCCTGACCGTCGCTCCCGGCTCTGGTCGCGAGATCGTGGCATCGATTGGCCAGGACGAATCGGCGTCGATCGGGCTGTCGTCGAATGAGCCGATCCGCGTGGTCTTTGCAGGGCTGCCGGTCACCGGTTGCCAGGTCAAACTGATCAGTCCGCGGGCCGAGCTTCGTCCGGTCCACGCCGCACTTTGCGCAGCCGCCGGCGGGCCACTTCCGGTCAAGACGCTTGCGCGGCAGGAAGATGGTGACGGTCGGGAAAGCGAACCGGAATACGAACTGCTCAGCCCGCGCATCAACGTAGAACTGGTGCTCCCGCCCCATCTTTCTGATCGTGTCTTTCCGGGCCAGACAGGCCGCGTGGTCTTCGCCACGCGGCAGCACACGCTCGGCGTCTGGGCCTGGCTGCAACTCAAACAATGGCTGCGGGCCAAAATCGAACTGGCCACACAGCAATCCTGACGTGAACCTTCCGGATTAGCGTTGATTAGTGCTGATTAGCTGGACAGCGCCACTTTTGCGGGTAACTCTCGGGCGGCTCTGATCGTTAACGCGCTGGTTTGACCGGCACCTCGCTCCCCTGCCAGCTTGTCTGGCAGGAAGCCAAGTTTGAAGGGCTAGAGAACGCCACGCCACACTCCCCTTATTTTTCTCCCCCTTCCGCCGCGGCAGGCGGCGGAAGGGGAGAAAAAGTGGAGGGAGTTGTTCGAGGTTTCCGGGCTAGCTCTCCAAACTCTCGCTTCTGCCAGTCAAGCTGGCAGGGGGCCTGAAGACCGGTCCTGAACGATAGCTGTCAGTCCCTGAGGCGTTCTCCCGTTCAGCACACGGTGGGTCGTCCTTTCTGAACTGCTGCAATAGCCCCAACAACTGACGCCCGCGATGGCACTTGCGCCCGAACTCAAGAAAAAAGTGGCGCTGTTCAGTTAGTGTTCCCAAAGCCGTCTGCGGAAGAATTGCAGAACGCTAATCACCACTAATCAACACTAATGAAGAACGCTTGGGCTGGGAGCAGTGTTTTCAGCCGGTGAGCTGACCGCTATCCTTGCCGGCTCGTTTCGGATCGCGTTCTGGCTGCGGGCGGTTCTGTTGAGCGCTTCTCCAGAAAACCTGTCGGTCGTTTACCATTCGGCCGCGTTGCTGGTGGTGAACAAGCCGGGTGGCGTGCTGACTCAGGCTCCGCCGGGGATCGACTCGATGGAAGTCCGCGTCCGGCACTTGCTCGGCCGCGAAGCCTATGTCGGTGTTCTCCACCGGCTCGACCGGCCGGTTTCAGGTCTCTTGGCCTTTGGACTCAGCCGGCGATCGACGCGAAAAATCGCGCAGCAGTTCGAGGACCGGTCCGTCGCCAAGACCTATTGGGCGATCGTCCACGATCTCGATATCGAGCCGGCCGGACGCTGGGTGGACACCATGCGCAAGGTCCCCGACGAGCCGCGTTCGGAGCTCGTCCCGCCCGACCATCCAGATGCGCAGGAGGCCCGGCTGGGCTACTCCACGTTCGGGCAAGTCGGCGGATTCCGCCTGCTGGAGATCAAGCTTGAGACCGGCCGCACGCACCAGATTCGGCTTCAGACATCGGTCCGCCAGATGCCAGTGCTCGGCGATCAGCTCTATGGCTCGACAACTCCCTTCGGCCCTCCCTCGTGCGACGAACGCGAACGCTGCATCGCCCTTCACGCGCACAGCCTCGGGCTTGTCGACCCGGCAACAGCCGAATGCGTGAGCCTCGTGGCTTCGCCTCCCGGCTACTGGAGCAGCTTTCAGCCGCTGCTCGAGGGAGTGATCTGATTTTTGCAAGACAATGCGGGATTGAGTTCACTGCGGGAAGGACCACTCACCCGTTTCCAATAGGGAAAAATCTTAACGCTGAAGGCATACAGGGCAACGGCCAAGGTGATGTAGCATCTCAAATCTCAAATCTCAAATTCCGGACGCGCCATTCCCTTTGAGCGGTCTCAGCCTGGCCCCAACGCCGGCGATGCCGATTCGTTTGACTGGGGTTCAGTTTTCATTGCCAAGCCGCTTGTGGACACGCAGACCCTTGACGAAAATCAGGTCTTTGGCCCATCCAGCTGATTTCCCGCGATCCTCGACTGCCCCTGCATGAACGACCTCCGTTTTCTGGCCGTGCGCGGGTTCATGAAGTCGGGGACCAACTGGCTGGCGGCACTGCTCAACCGGCACCCGGCCATCGAATGCCGTGGCGAGTACCACTGGCAGGAGATCTTCCAGCCGCTGCTCAATCGCAGGGGCACGTCAGTCTTTCGCGATCCGGCCGACTTCGATTTCGCCGTCGGGGCGTTCCGCGACATGGTCCGCAGCTGTCTGCGGCAGCGGGCGTCGCGGGGCGTCCTGTACGCGGGTGACCGGACGCCGCACAGTCTTGCTCCGCTGATCATCCCCGAAGCGTGGCACGTTTCGATGATCCGCGACGGCCGCGATGTGCTGGTCAGCCGTGTCTTTCACCTCTTCAACAACCCCGACGTCACGCGGATGTTTCAGCGGAATGCGGACCTGAAGCGATCCCTCGCCGAATTCCAGCGTGACCCGTGGTTCTTCCGCCGCGAACCCAACCGTCTGCTCGAGAACGAGGAGCTGGTCCGTGTCTCAGCGACCTGGTGGCGTGAGCATCTGGAAAGCGACCGTCAGACCGTCGCAGAGCATCCGGAGCTGAAAATCCGCTTCGTCCGGTACGAAGACCTGCACGCCCGCACGGACGAGCTCTGCAACGACCTCTACCGCTTCCTCGAACTCGACCCGGCCTTCGCCGAGCCGCTGGAAGGCAACCTCACTGCCGGCTTCGGCGAAGAACGCCCCGACCAGTTCCTTCGCAAAGGCGCGGTCGGCGACTGGACCAACTACTTCAACGACCATTCCCGCCGCTGGTTCAACGAATCCGCCGGCGAAGAACTGATCCGCCAGGGGTACGCGGAAAACGTGAACTGGTAGTCAGGGCTTCCGAAGCGGAACAATTGTCACCAGCACATTTTTGAACGCCGGGGTCCTTGAGGCCGGATCGGCGTGGCGGGGAACGAGGGTGTTGGCTTCGGGGTAGTACATCAGGGCGTTGCCGGGACGGATCGCGGGAAAGGAACGGGCGAGCACCGGTCCGACCTGGCCGGTTTCGCTGCGGACGATCACTGGCTCGTCGGGCTGGAGGCCGAAGCGTTGCAGATCGTCGGGGTGGAGCAGAACCAGGTCCCGGCGTTCCTGGCCGCGGTAGAGGTCTTCTTCCTCGTAGACCACCGTGTTGAACTGGCCTTCGCTGCGGACCGTCATCAGGCGGAGTTCGCCGGGGCCGCCCTTGAGCGGCGGGATCCCGTGACGGTGCAGCACCGCCCGGCCATCGCGGGTCGGAAAGTGCGGCGTGTGGAAGGTGCGGCCGTCGAGCTGAAACTCTTCTTTCGTCCGGTCGATCTCGCCGATTTTGGCAAAGCCAGGGATCGCGCGGGCGATCATCTGCCGGATGTTGGCCGCGTCGCGCATGGCGGTCCAGCGGACCGGGCCGTCGTCACCCAGCGTCAGGGCCCCCAACTCGGCAATGACATGGACTTCGCCGCGCGGGCCGGGAAACCGTTCCTTGCCCCCATCGCTCATCCGGATGAAGTTGAACATCGACTCCTGGGTCGTCGCGTAGGGCTCTTCGTCGCGGGCGAGGACCGGCAAGATGATCGTTTCGTCGGCCAGCCCGCTGGCGTGGCCCGTGTTGAGCGTGGTGCTGAGGTAGACCATCATCCCGAGCCGCGCGATGGACTGGCGGGCGAAGGTCGCATCGGGATTGGAACCGAAAAGATTGCCGCCGAGGCACAGGCCAAACTTGAGCCGCCCTTCGTCGGCGGCGTGGATGCAGGCCAGCGTGTCGAGGCCCGGCGTTTCCGGCAACCGGACTCCCAGCTCGCGGGTCAACCGCTCAAAGATTTCGTCTTTGAGTTTGGGCGTCACGCCAACCGAGCCAATCCCCTGAACGTTGGAGTGGCCGCGGATCGGCATCAAGCCGGTGTGCGGCCGGCCGAGCATCCCACG
>JANOFL010000390.1:0-5557 GCA_031405895.1 Planctomycetota bacterium | reverse complement strand
GGCGGCAACGAATCGGGCGGCAACGAATCGGGCGGCAACGAATCGGGCGGCAACGAATCGGGCGGCAACGAATCGGGCGGCAACGAATCGGGCGAACCGAAGTCTGGCGGTAACGATTCGAATGAACAGCAATCGTCCGGGGACCCCGTTCAGAACGACCAGGCAACTGAACCGGGTTCGAAACAGGGACAACCCGATGCCGTAGAAAGTGGTGCATCGCCGGGCCAACCCTCGCCCGGCGAACCCTCGCCCGGCGAGCAACCTGCGGGCGAGCCCTCATCCGCAGCTGAATCGCCTGACCCGTCCGAATCGTCTGGCGGTTCCGACCCGTCCGACGGATCCCAGCCGAGCGGTGATCCTTCGAGCGATGGCAGTTCCGGTTCCTCCAGCAGCGGCAGTGCACCGGGTGGCCAATCCCAGCCGTCCGGCCAGCCTGTTGCCGAAACAGCGCCGAACAACAACCCGTCGTCGGGCGGCAGCGCTGCCCTGCAAGGAGGTGCAGGCGGCCAGGGTACGAACGCCGCGGCGGCTCCACCCCCCGACCCGGCCCAGATCCTGCCGCCCGGAGAGGCCGCCCAGGTCGACTACGCCCGTTCCACAACCGACCTGGTTCTGGAGGCTCTTGAACAGCAGCAGCAAACCGATCCGGCGCTGCTGGACCGGCTCAACTGGACCGGGGACCAGTTGCGCGACTTTTTGAATCGCTGGCAGGCCATGAAAAATGCCGCCCGCGAAGGCGATCCGGCCGACCAGCAGCGCTATCGCGATGCGTTGCGCAGTCTGGGCTTGCGAAAAAGCGGTGAAAGCCCCGACCGGGTGCGTGGCGCGACGGACGAGCTGTCCGGGCTGACCGAAGATGGCGGAGTCAATCGTCCGCCGGCCGAACTGGCCCCCGAGTTCAATGCCTTCATGAAATCGCGCAGCCGCCTGGACGGCCAGTCGGACGACCGCTGAGCCCACTGGTGGTTGACCAGGCGGGAGCCGGGTCACCACGGCAAGGCGCCCCGGCCAGGCGGGCGTGATGGCCGGGCCGGTTGGGGCGGTGGTGCCGGCTGGCGGGATTCTTCGGCCTGCGCGGGAGTGCGGGACTGCACACTTTTCCAGGATTTCCCGCGCCCTCCCGGGGCGAGTTGAACTAGGGTTCCCACAGGCCGGTGCGATTCGCGCCGGCTCGTCAACCGTCCTGTCCGGGAACGCCAGCGGTGCTGCTTCGCAAGTTCAATCGCCGTCGCTCTTTGCCCCGTCAGGGTGTGGCCGTGGCGGAACTGGTGTTCTGCCTGCCGATAGTTCTGGTGCTGGCGTTTGGCACGATGGAAATCTGCGCGGCGCTATTCCTCCGCGAGACGCTGGCCATTGCCGCCTATGAAGGCGCCCGCGTCGGCGTCAAGCGTCGGGCAACGCAGCAGGACGCTTACAACGCGGCCAGCAATATCCTCGCCGCCCGTGGCATCACCGGCGCGATTGTCGATGTCAACCCCACGAATTTCAGCACGATCGGTGCGCTCGATCCGGTCACGGTCACCGTTCGGGCGCCCGTTTCGAGCAACAGCCCGTTCTTCAGCGAACTGACCAAACACAAGACGCTCAGCTCGACTGTCCGCATGGTCCGCGAGTTTGACGAGTAACCGCATGAACCGTCCGCGCCCGAGATTCCGTTCCGCCCGCCGCTCCCGTCGCGGGGCCACGGCGGTGGAGTTCGCCATCGCCGCCCCCGTGCTGCTGCTGGTGACGTTTGGCACGTTCGAGGTCGCCCGCCTGAACATGATCCGCAGCATGGCCCAGGACGCGGCTTACGAAGCCTGCCGCTATTGCATGGTGGAAGGTGCCACGGTGGCCGAGGCCGAGGCCCGGGCCCGGTCGGTATTGGCGCTGGTCGGCACCCGGGCTGCCCAGATCACCGTCAATGACGGCGAGGACTTCGACCGGGAAACCCAGGAAGTCACCGTCTCGATCGAAATCCCGATGGAGGACAACGCCCTCCTGATGAGCGGCTTCTGCAACGGCAAATACATCCGCTCCACGATTTCACTAAACATGGAACGCTATTCGGGCTTTTACAACGACCCCAACTGACCGCCTGTGCGGGAACCGCCGGGGTCTGACGCCCTCTCTCGCGGTTCCCGGACAGGCTCTGCCAAATGACCGGATCGCCCGCTGACCCGCATCCAACCTTGCCGGAATTCAAAACATGAAAAGCACCCGCCAGCCCGCTGCCTGCCTGCTCCGCCGCCGTGGCGCGATCCTGCCGTTTTTTGTGTTCCTGCTGCCCGCAATCCTGATGCTCTGCGGCGTGGCGATCAACATCGCCTACGTCCGGCTTTGCAAGACCGAGATGAAGATCGCGACCGACGCGGCCGTTCACGCCGCGGGCAGGGCGATGAGCATCCACCAGACCACCGACCAGGCGATTGCCTACGCCAAGTCGGTGGCGGCGATGAACTTCGTGGCGGGGCAACCCCTGATCATCACCGACGACCAGCTGGTCGGGTTCGGCCTGAGCACGCGCGGCAGCAACGGCTATGGCCGCTATGTTTACAACGCGGTCAGCCGCCAGGATGTCGACAACGGCATTCGGCAGGCGAACAGCGTCTCGTTGCTGGGCAAGATGAACCTGCCGCTGCTCTTCCGCGGCTTTCCCAAACTCAACTCGTTCGATATCTCACAGGCCTCGGTTGCGACCCAGGTTGACCGCGACATCGCCCTGGTGATCGACACCAGCGGCTCGATGCTGTTCTTCGAGAACGAAGCTGACTGGAACTACGTCTTCAGCGACATGCGCAGCCGCGGCCGGATCAGCTCCAGCGAGCGCGACCGCGCCCAGGGAGCGTTTGAACAAACCCACTCGCGGGCGCCGTTCCAGAGCTACACCAACAATGCAAATGACAGTTATCCCAACAGCGGCAGCAACAGCAACTACTACATCAGCAACAACACGTGGACCCGGCTGACCACCGACCAGAACCGCAACGAGCGCTACACCAAGGTCTACCAGTACATCTCCGACATGGCCTACGTCTCCAACACCCGTGCTCCGCGCCATTCACGCTGGGCCGGACTGGCAGAGGGAGTCAATGCCTTCCTCGACGTGCTGGAAACCACCGACCAGGAAGAGCAGGTGGCGCTCGCGACGTTTGACTCGTCCGCCCGGCTCAACTACGCGCTGATGCTTTCCTACAATTCGATCCGGACGTTTGTCGAGACCGAGTACCCCGGCGGCAGCACCGCCATCGGCCGCGGGATCAATGCCGGGATTCCACCGATCATGACTGGTTCCAGCGCCCGGCCCTTTGCAGCCAAGACGATCGTGGTCCTGACCGACGGCCAGAACAACGTCAGCCCGACTCCGCAGTCGGCGGCCCAAAGTATGGTCGACCAGTACAACATCACACTCCACACCGTGACATTTACGCCCGAGGCCGACCAGACGACGATGCGGGCGGTGGCCGAAATCGGCGGCGGCAAGCATTATCACGGCAATGTCGGTGACGACCTGGTCGTGATCTTTGAAGAAATCGCCAACAACCTGCCGACGATCCTGACCTATTGACCCGCGGTCTTGCCCAACTGCCCCCGTCGGGGCCAGTCGCCGCAGCGCGGGCCGGGTTCACCCCCCGGCCCGCGCTTTTTTTGCGCGCTTCCTGCCTGGCCGCCGGCTCGTCAATGACGTCCGGCCGCGTAAACTGCGCAGATGGCAGCAGGCACATTCCATGTGCCAGCCACGATTCAGGCAACGTGGCGACAGGCATCCTTACAGGTCCAGGCCGGAATGCAGCAACGCTACCTCGCGGACTTCGATCCGGGCCAGCTGGTCCATCGCTTTGTCGACATTCTGGTCCTCGGCGGCGGGCTGGCCGGACTGCGGGCCGCCCTCGAAATTGCCCCGTCCCTGCGCGTGCTGGTGGTGACCAAAGACCGCCTGCAGCTCTCCAACAGCGCCTGGGCCCAGGGCGGGATCGCCGGCGTGATCGATCCGGAAGACCGCGTCGAATGGCACGTCCGGGACACGCTGGTTGCCGGAGCCGGACTGTGTGACCACGCGGCCGTCGAAATGGTCGTCCACGAAGGGCCGGCCTGCATCGAAGAGCTGGTCGCGATGGGGACCCGCTTTGACCAGAAAAACGAACAGCTGACGCTCGGCCGCGAAGGGGGCCACTCGCACAACCGGATCGTGCACGCGCTCGGCGACGCGACCGGCCAGGAAATCATGCGGGCCGTCATCGAACGGGTTCGCCAGCGGGAGCGGATCGAGATCGCCGAGCAGACCTTCACGCTCGACCTGCTTTCAGCCGAAGGAGCTTGCCGCGGCGCTCTGGTCAGCCGCTCCGGACAGTTGCAGATGATCTGGGCCAGCCAGACCATCCTCGCCACGGGCGGAGCCGGGCAGATTTTTCGCGAGACCACCAATCCCGCGGTCGCGACCGCCGATGGCCACGCGATTGCCCTGCGGGCCGGGGCGGTGGTCCGCGACATGGAGTTCATGCAGTTTCATCCCACGGTGCTCTACATCGCCGGCAGCAGCCGGACGCTGATCACCGAAGCCGTTCGGGGCGAAGGCGCGTGGCTCGTCGACCGCGACGGCTACCGTTTCATGCCCGAGTACGACGAACGGGCGGAACTGGCACCGCGCGACGTCGTCGCCCAGGCGATTGTCCGGCAGATGGAGGTGACCCAGTTTCCACACGTCTGGCTGGAGATGGCCCATCTCGATCCGGTTCACATCCGGCACCGCTTTCCCGGCATTTCGCAGGCCTGCGCGGAGTTCGGGATCGATATCACCCGCGACCGGATTCCGGTCCGGCCCGGAGCGCACTACATGGTCGGGGGAATCCTGGTCGACCTCGATGCGCGAACCTCGCTGCCTGGGCTTTGGGCGGCCGGAGAAGTCACCAGCAGTGGCCTGCACGGAGCCAACCGGCTGGCGTCGAACAGCCTGCTCGAAGGAATCGTCTACGGCCGGATCGCGGGCCGCAATGCCAGCGAGGCGGCGCTCAACGCGCCACGCGGGATGACAGTGCCCGGGCTTGAGCCATTTGTGCGACAGCGGTCGGACCGGCCGATCGATCTCGCCGACATTCGCAATTCGCTCCGCAGCCTGATGTGGCGGAGCGGCGGAGTGGAACGCGATGGCCCGTCACTGGCGGCCGCGATCCGCACGGTCAGCCAGTGGCAGACGGTCCTCGCGCACGCCGCGCCCGACCAGCCCGAAGCCTGGGAATTGCGGAACATGGTCGGTGTTGGCTGCGTAATGCTGGAGGCAGCGTTGCGGCGGGAAGAATCGCGCGGCGTGCATTTCCGGACCGACCACCGCGCCACTGACGACGCGCGGTGGCTGGGACACTTGTGCATTCAGGCCGGCCACTGGCGGTTCGAACCGGTCGTCTCGGGCAGCCCATCGGCGAGCGCCAGGTGAGAACCTGCCATAACCCGATGCGTGAGCGAGGAAACCGGCCTATCCGCCTTGCTTACGCGGCGGGTTCCGTTGGGAATGCTCGTATTGGGGTGAACCGCATGGCGCTAGCCGCGGGCTCTTGGTCGAGCCCGCGGCTAGCGCCATGCG
>JANOFL010000374.1:0-7862 GCA_031405895.1 Planctomycetota bacterium | reverse complement strand
CCCGGCTCGCGCACGCGCCGAAAAAATCAGCCCGCCAGCCGCGAAAAGCCACCGGCGGACGCTTGATTGAGGCCTAGCCCGGATTTCTCACAACGGGAAAGGAGGAAAGAATAAGGACAGGCATCATCTGGAATTCGCCAGAAAGAATAAGGACAGGCATCATCTGGAATTCGCCAGACAGACGCGCATGCACACGGCGGCCTTCCCAACCCGGACAGTTTGGGCCAGGCCGTCCATTCGGCTGCCCGTCACCTGAACAGATTGAAGCCCACCTACCCTGAAACAAGAGAGCGCTTGGCCCCCAATGAAGCCGGCACCACCCCACCGTACCGCCGCCGTGGGCGGCGGTAAGGGAGAGAAAGAATGGTAGCGGGGCGTTGCGTTTTCTAGCCCTTCAAACTTGGCTTCTTGCCAGTCAAGCTGGCAGGAGAGCAAGAAGCAAGTCTAACGAGGGGGTAAGCGGCACCAGAACGGCAGAGCCGTCAATTCAACGCCGGCGTTCAACGGCGGGAGCCGTGGAACGAGTTTGCGGGCAATCGGAGCCAGCCGAGCGCCGCGGTCATGCAGCCGACTGTTACATCGCCGAGAAACAGTTCAGCACGGCGATTTCGGCGATGTCGCGGTTGAAGACCAGCGGCCGGTTGTGAAATTCGCAAAAGTCCCGGGCCTGGTCGAGCAGGTCGCTGACGTGGCAGAAACGGAACGGCCGACTGGCCCGCTTGAAGTGATACTCGACCAGATAGTCGAGAATGCCGGGCTGGAACTCGAAGCCCATCTGTTGCCGCCGCAGCTCGAACAGGTTGCGGAACTGGGTTTCGGTCGGGTCGAAGACTTCGATCTTGTAGGGTATCCGGCGGAGGAAGGCTTCCTCGCAAAGCTTGCGCGGATCGAGGTTGGTCGCAAAGACAAGCAACTGTTCGAACGGCAGGCGGATTTGCCGGCCGGAGGGCAGGTTGACGAAGTCGACCCGCCGGTCCATCGGGACGATCCAGCGGTTGAGCAGCTCCTCGACGCTGATTCGCTGGCGGCCGAAGTCGTCGATGATCAGCGCCCCGCAATTGCTCTTGATATGGATCGGGGCTTCGATGATCCGCGTAAACGGGTTCAGTGTCGCTTCAAGATTGTTCATCGTCAGTTCGCCTCCGACGGTGATCGTGGGGCGGGCGATCCGGACCCAGCGTTCATCAGGCTGGCCGTCGATGGTCAACGAGTCGCTGTCGGGCAGCGGCAGTTCCTGGTGGATGGTTGGGTCAAAGACCCGGATGACTTCGCCACCGACGGCAAGCGAGCGGGGTATCCAGACCACCGGGTCGATTGCCCGCAGCACGCGGGAGGCAATCGCCGTTTTCCCGTTGCCCGGCGGGCCGTACAACAGGCAGGCCTTGCCCGAGCTGATGGCCTGGCCGATCTGCCCAAGCAACAGGCGCGAGACCACGAGGTCACTGAAGGCTTCCGTGATTTCCTGGGTTGTCGGTTTGAGGTTCCGCAGACTCTGGCGCATGACGCTGGCGACATAGTCGTCGATCGAAACCGGCGCTGCACCGCAGTAGGTGCTTCGCTCAAGCACCATCCGGGCCTGTTCGGCGCCGCGCAAACCCAGTTCATAGAGGTAGTCGTTGCCCGGTGCGGAACCCTTGTGCGCCAGCAGCTGGTCGCTTTTGAGCGTCTGCAAAACCGGCTCGACAAACGCGAACGGGAGCTTCAGCTGCCGCGAGATCGCCACGCCACTCTGGTAGCCGTGCAGGAAAATGTTCCGCAGGATCAGCGGAAACAGGTCCTTGAATTCGAGTCCGGTCTCAACCAGCGTTTCCGGCAGCGTCGGGACAAACCGGCTGGCCGAAGCAGTCCGGGTCGTGATCCCGGGAAAGAAGGGTGAAGTCGAACCGGTCAGTTCGGAGTTGGTGACTGTATTGCCCGTTGCCATCGCCTGCCTCGTGCCGGAATCGGGATCGTGATGCGCCTTGCAGGGCGCTTCTGGTTTTCTATCGGTTGACCAGCCACGCGGATGCGGGCATTCCGCAGGTCGCAACGGCTGTAACGACCCCGCCCGACCGGGAACCGGTCCAGTCCGCGAAACCGGCAGAAACGGCATGCAGTGCCCGCTTCAGGGGACAGCGTGACCTAGTCTTTCCGGCTCCAGCATCAACAGGCCGGGCACGAAGTCGTGCTCGTGCTCGTCCTCGTGCTCGTAAACCCACTCCTGCCCGGTCCCGGAGTCAACCAAGGAAGCGATGAAGCAAAGATTACGAGTACGAGTATGAGGAAGGGCATGTACACAGACGTCGTGCAAACTTTTGAGATCTGCTTCCAGCCAGCACCATGATCCACGTCCGCCAATTGACCAAGGCTTACGACGACGCCGGATCGGCGGCCTGTCCCGCCGTCGACCGGATCAGTTTCGACGCGTTGCCGGGCCAGATTTTTGGACTGCTCGGGCCGAATGGCGCGGGCAAGACCACGACGCTGCGAATCCTCAGCACCATCCTCCGCGCGACGAGCGGAACAGTCGTCGTCAACGGTCTTGACGCGACAGTGCACCCGGAACTGGTTCGTCGCCAGATCGGCTTTGTTTCGGTCAATACGGCGATTTACGACCGGATGACGGCGTGGGAGATGGTCCATTTCTTCGGCCGGCTGAACCAGATGCCGGCTGACCTCCTGCTGCCGCGGATCGAGTGGCTGTTTGAGCGGCTCAAAATGACCGGGATGCGCGACCAGCTGGGCAGCCGAATGTCGACGGGAATGAAACAGAAGGTCTCGATCGCCCGGGCGCTTGTACACGATCCGCCGGTGCTGGTCTTCGACGAACCCACGTCCGGCCTGGACGTTCTCGCCGCGCGGGAACTGTTCCGCACGATTGAAGACATGAAACGGCAGGGCAAGTGCATTGTCTACTCTTCGCACATCATGAGCGAAGTCGACCGACTCTGCGACGCGGTGGCGATCCTGCTCGGCGGCCGGATCGTCGCCCACGGCTCGCCGAAGGCTCTCCGCGAACAGTTCGCACAACCCGCCCTCGAAGATGTCTTTTATCACCTGATCGACTCGGCCGAACAGGTCGCCGCCCCCGAAACCGCGGGGACCGGGCGATGAACTGGAGCAATATCCGGCTGATTTTTGCCCGCGAGCTGGTCGACCAGATGCGCGACCGGCGGACGCTCTTTACCGTTTTCGTGATGCCGCTGCTGCTCTACCCGATCCTCGGTGCGCTGACGATGCAGCTGGGCCAGTTCTTCCGGGAACAGCCGACCGCGGTCTGGATCCTCGGCGCGGAGAACCTGCCGGCCGACCCCGGACTCGTTGATGGAATCCGGATCGCCAGAGGTCTGGTGGGAGACAGCGGCCGGTCGCTGATTCGGCTGGAGTCCGGCGAGCCGGCGACGGCATTTCAACGGTACCAGACGACCGACAGTTCCGACGGCGAAGGGACGACATCCGCCAACTTGCTGGCCGCCATGCGTGAGCGGGGAACCGACCTGCTGGTGGTGATCCCCCATCCGGTCCGGCTGGAGCGCGAAATCCTGCTCGATGACCGGCCGGACATGCTGGTCTTTCACGATTCGGCAGACGACAAGTCGCGAATAGCGGCCCAACGCTGGCAGTTCGTCACGGCGGCCTGGCAACAGCAGTTGATGGCGCGGTTTCTCGGCTTCGAGTCGGGTGACTCGTCGGCCCACGGCCCGGCAATGGTTTCAGCCGTTGACCTGACCCCGGCTGGCTCGATGCAGGCCGCGACCTGGGCCAGAATCCTGCCGCTCCTGATCATGATCTGGTGTCTGACCGGCGCGTTCTATCCGGCCATCGACCTGTGCGCTGGTGAAAAGGAACGCGGCACGCTTGAGACGCTGCTCAGCAGCCCTTCCTCGCGAAGCGACATCGCGCTGGGCAAGCTCGGCGCGGTGATGGTCTTCAGCAGTGCAACAGCCGTCCTCAATCTCACGAGTCTGGGCCTGACAGCGCTCCTGCTTCTCGGTGGCGGCGGATTCTCGCCCGTCGCCGGCCTGTTGCAGGGTCCGCCGCCACTCTCCGCGATCGGCTGGGTGGTGCTGGCGACCATTCCGGCCAGTGCGCTGTTTGGGGCCTTGTCGCTGGCCGCCGCGGCCTTTGCCCGCAGCAGCAAGGAGGGGCAGTACTACCTTGTGCCACTGATCATGGTCACGTTGCCGCTGATGATCATTCCGATGCTTCCCGCCTCGCGGCTGGACCTCGGCACCAGCCTGATTCCGGTGACCGGGATCATGCTGGCCCTTCGCGGGATGATCGAAGGCGAGTGGAGCCAGATCGCGGCGTGGCTGGGCCCGGTCGTGATTGTCACGATCGCCTGTTGTGCGGCAGCGATCCGCTGGGTCGTCTACCAGTTCAACCGCGAAGAGATTCTCTTCCGGCCCAGCGAGCGGTTTGCCCTTGGCCAGTGGATTGCCGAGTATTTTCGTTCACGCGATACGGGGCCGGCACCCGGTCACGCCATTGTCTGCGGGCTGCTGATTCTGCTCCTCAGGTTCTTCTCGATCGGTTTCGTCAGACCGCCAGTCGACTGGAACGGGTTCGCCCTGCAGACCGTGATCCTGCTGCTGGCGACGGTTTGCGTGCCGGCCCTGCTGATGACGGTGGTGCTTTCGCGGCAGCCGCTCACGACGCTGTTATTGAAAGGCCTGCCGGTTCGCCATGTGGTCGCGGCAGGAGTGTTGGCACTCTGTCTGCACCCGGCACTGGCCTGGTTCAGCGGCGTGGTGATGAGACTTTATCCCCATAGTGAATCGGTCAACGAACTGGCGAGCGGCTTGACGGCGATCATGGACGGGGCACCGTCGCTGGTCATGCTGATCCTCGTCCTGGCCGTGGTTCCCGCGATTTTTGAGGAACTGGCCTATCGCGGATTCGTCCTGAGCGGTTTCCGTTCGATGGCCCGGCCGATGGTCGCCGTGGTGCTGTCCAGCGTCCTGTTCGCAGCGGCCCATGGTGTGATCCAGCAGTCGCTGATCGCCTTTGTCGTTGGACTGATTGTCGGCGTGATTGCCATCCGCAGCGGCAGCATCGTGGCCTGTATCGTTTTCCATGCCGTCCACAACGCAGTGGCGGTGCTGCTTTCGCGCTGGGACCGGTGCGGAGTCGATGGTCTGGACTGGCTGGTCAAGCAGAGTGCCGACGGGGGCCATGAACTCGCGTCACTGCCGGCAACCTTGGCCACCGTTGCCGGCATGGCGATGCTGGTGTGGATGCTGCGGCCGACGTTGGCAAAGCCCGGACGCGTCCCGGCGACCGGAGAGCCAGGCGGAAGGTCTTCCATTTCCTGGCTGGACGGGCTGCGCTGTGTTTTTCCTCGCCGCCAGAGGGTTTGCTGATAACTGCCACCGACGTTCGCGTCAGGAAAATCTGAGACTTGCAACTTGAATTTTGAAATCTGAAATCTGAAATCTGAAATCAGAGATTTGAGATTTGAGATCTGGAGACTGACGGACTGCTTCTCCGCCTGAATCCAAACGGCCGACACGGTTTTCCAAGATCGCCTGGTCGCCATCGAATACTCGTTTCAGGCAGAGCACCCGGCTTGAGAAAGCGCATGGAGCGAAGGGAAGCCCAGGCAAATTTCACGCCAAGGTCGGTGCCCAACTGGAGATGCCGCGGCCGATCCCCAGCAGCCCGCAAATCTGCTAATCTCAGGACGATTGACCGTCGGCCGCCTCTGCCAGTCCAACCGGATTCGGGACCATGACTCAAATCGAGACGCCTGAAAAGATCATTATCCGCACCTGGCCGAAGCTGATTTTCCTCTGGCCGACGGCGGCGCTGGCGTTGCTGGCAGGAATGCTGCAGAGCTTTGGTTTCGCGTCGGGCTGGGCCAACCTGCTGGGCACGGCGTTTTTGCTCTGCTTTGCTTTCAACCTGATCGTGCTCGCGTTTGATTTCCCGCGCTCAACATCGTTAACCGTATTCATCGCGGTTGTATCCGTCCTGCTTGGCGTGGTGCTGCTCAACCAGCAGCTCAACATCATCGCGCCATTGCGGAGCTGGCTGGGCAGCCTCGAGCTCCATGCTTCGCGCGACTTTTATCTTTTCATCGCCGTCATGATGGCGCTGATTTATGTGGCCACGATGATCCTGACGCGGTTTGACTACTGGGAACTGACTTCGAACGAACTGGTCCACCATACCGGGCTGCTGGGCGACGTCGAGCGGTATTCCACGGCGGGCCTGAAGCTGAACACTGAGATCAAGGACGTGTTTGAATATTTGCTGGCCCGCTCAGGCCGGGTCATCATGAACATTCCAGGCAATCCCCGGCCGATCGTGCTCGATAACGTGCTCCGCATCCGGAAACTGGTCGAGCAGTCCACAGCGTTGCTCAGCCGGCGGGTCGTTTCGGTGGCCGGTCACGAGCATCCGCATATCGAAACCCAGAAGCGGGCCGTCACGGGTGAAGATGAAACGTGAACGGCGACGGGCCGTTGACTTCGGGGAAGCCGCGCTGGATCAGGCCGGAGTGGCTGTTGCCACTGGACCGCCCGCCGCTCGCTTGGCCGCTGGTTGACTGTGCGACGGGCGAAGTTTCGGCTGATGTCCGGCATCGGCGAGGCGGTGATCCAGTCGACTTGCCCGGCACGGTAGTGTTGCCCTGCCTGGTCAACTGCCATACGCACCTCGACCTGTCGCTGATCTCCGAACCGTTGGGAAAGGAGGGTCAATCCTTTGCCAATTGGGTCCAACTGGCCATTGAATACCGTCGCACACAGGCCAGTGCCGGCGATGATCAAGTCCGGTTGGCCATCGATGCCGGCAGGGCCGAGAGCCAGGCCGCAGGGGTCGGTCTGCTGGGCAATATCAGTGGTGCCCCATGGGTAACGACTTCCCAATCCAGCCGCGATCCAGTCGTCGTTGAATTCCTGGAACAGCTGGGAACCGCAAGCTCGATGGAGAACGCCCGGACGGAAGCAATCCGCAACCGGCTGGCCGACATGGCGATTCAGTCGCCCACCACGCGCGTTGGCCTCAGCCCGCACGCTCCATATTCCATGGACCGGCACCTCTTCTTCCGCTCGATGGCGACGGCGATCCAGCGGCGAATGCCGGTCGCCATGCATCTCGCCGAATCGCAGGAAGAACTGGAACTGCTGGAATTTCGGCGCGGACCGCTCTGGGAGGCGCTGGGCGGATTGGGGTTGCTCGCGGAGTCTCCCGATTTCGTTTCGATCCGCGAATGCCTGGTCGCGCTGGCCGGCTGCGAACGGAGCCTGGTAGTCCATGGCAACTATCTGGACGAAGCCGATCTCGATTTGATCGCGCTTCATCGCGACCGGATGAGTCTGGTCTATTGCCCACGGACACATGCTTACTTTGGCCACCCTGAATGGCCGATGCAGGCTGCGCTCAAGCGTGGCATCCGAGTCGTGTTCGGCACTGACTCGCGCGCCACCAGCCCCAATCTCGATCTGCTCGAAGACCTCCAGCTGGTGGCACGGCAGTTTCCGTCGATCGCGCCGCGGGAGATTTTGCGAATGGGCACATTGGAAGGAAGTTGCGCATTGGGTGTCGATCAGCCATCCATTCTGGTCGCGTTTCGCTACGCATCGGGAATTGGCAAGGACCCGGAGGCGGCGGTGTTGGCCCGGCGACCAGAATCCCGCGTGCTGCTCGGCCGGGTGTGAAGTCGAACGGGATGGCTCAGTCAGATTGTCTGGCGGGCAAAGTGCCGCCGAGGAGACACGGAGGGCTGACGCCCTGCCGCTCGCCGGTGGGCTGCAACCGAGGGGGTCGGGTGTCGGTTTAGCGGGCGGGTTTTGCCCGTGTAAAACCGGGGGCGCAAAACACAACCCACCCCCACCCCTCCCAACAAAACCCCCCCCCACCCCGCGGGGCCGGTGCGC
>JANOFL010000345.1:0-11393 GCA_031405895.1 Planctomycetota bacterium | reverse complement strand
GGCCCGACCAGCCGCAAGTACGCCTCATGGACCAGCGCCGTTGCCTGAAGCGAATGCCCCGCCTTTTCCCCCGCCAGCTGCCGCGCCGCCATCCGCCGCAGTTCGTCATACAACAACGGCAACAACGCCTCCGTCGCCCCCCGGTCCCCTTCCCCGATCGCAGCCAGAATCCCGGTCACGTCACCCATACATTCAACTCTCGAACCGCCCATGGCCCGACAGCATTCTGTTTGGAGACATTCACCCAGGCAATGGCCGGCAAACGAACGCTCTGGGCCTGAAATTGCGTAAAGGCTCAGGAGTTGGCTGCTATGCCGGCTCGCAGTTCGTTTAACAGTCTCTCTCGCAGCATCGGCGGGTGTTCCACCGTCACAAAGGGTGCCCAGGACATCAGCCACCAGACAATCTCTTCCAGTCCTTCCACTTCAAAAGTGACGATCGTGTTTCCGTCATCACGGCGTTCAATCTTTTGGGTCGGGTGCCAACGCGTTTCGGTCACCGTGATTGCGGCCGGCCCGGCGAAGCGGAGGCGAACCTGGTGGACTCCTTCCCCACGAAACGCGCTCCACGCACGTCCAAGGTAACGCTCCAGGGAAAACGCATCCGGAATCACGGCGGTCAACGGCGTGATCCGGACCGATTCGATCCGGACAACCCGCAGGGTTACGGGATCCGGCGACCAGTCGGGTTTGGCGATCAGGTACCACGCTGAACGCAGAAAACAAAGCCGGTACGGCTCAACCATGTGTTCCTGCATCCGTCCCGCGTAAGGACTTGCGTATCGAATCGTCAACTTGCGACGTGTCGCGAGTGCCGTCTGGATGTCGCGCAGAACGTCGCATGAAGCAAACGCGTCCACCGCCTGCAGACTAATCGCCGCAACCAGCGAACTGGCGGCGTCAACCAGCGCGCGGTCACTCCGGTTCAGAACCGCCGACACGCGACGCACCAGCACTCGGGTTGAAGCTCCCTGTCGGGCTACACCATCACGCAAGGCCAGCAGCCTGGATTCGTCGAGCGCTTCGGCCGCAGGGAGCGGCAATGGGGGCAACAGGCAGTTCTCCGCCAGCCGCCAGACTCCGGACTTCCGGTCGCAGTCAACCGGAATCCCGGCCAGCTCGAGGACCATCAGCGTCCGCTCGACTGTCTTGACAGAACATTCCAGTTCACTGGCCAGTTCCTTCTTCGACCGCCCGCGCCGTTCGCCCAACAGTCGCAACAGCGTGAGCGGACGAGCCAGCCTGGCGGCCTGTTTCAGCCGCGCATCGCCGCTGGACAACCTTCGTTCAAACTCGACCCGGCGACCGGTCACCGGGTTCTTTCGCGCCGAACCTTTTTTCGCCAAGTCGGTCCTTTTCTGGAAAAATCCACGGCGGCCGTCAACACCTGGACCCGCGTCTGTCCATACATCCCTGAATTCTATGAGCAGAAAGCCCTTCCAAATTCCCTGACCAGGAAACCAGGCACCATGAACCCGTACTCGATCCATCACCAGGCAAACGGTCTCACTGAATCACCCGGGCTGCAGGCATTGACTCCAGCGAACCAATCGCACTTGCCAAAAAAGAAGCCCTCCCTTTCCGATGAAGTATGGCGGTTCCTTGGTATTGACCCGTCGGATTCCATCCGGCTGACCACCGAGTTCCGAAGGACCGATTTTCCCCAGTCGCATGCGGCTGTGGACCGCGTATTTGCCGGTCACCGCGTGGTGCGGACGGCGACCTGGCTCTACTTCCACAAGGAGCACGACTGGGGGCCAGAATACCTGAACTTTCCACTTGCCGATGGCAACTCACGCTCGTTGCTGGTCCAAGGCATCCGGTTTGTCGAAAAGCCCGATGGTGAACGGATGGCGATTGTATTCCGGAACGAGTCAGCTCCGGGCGAGCTCAACAAGTGCTCTTTTCTCGAGATTATTGCCCCGGCCGCTGACGGCGTTCTGCTTCGCCAACAAATGCAGTTGATCGAGAGCCTGATCCAGTCCTTGCCCCATTACCTCCAGGGCCAGGTCGTGACGGCCAACGCCGAGCCGATTCCCCCGACGGAGAAGCCGGTTGGCCTCGACGATGTCGCCCTGCCGGATGCCATTCGGGCCGAACTTTTGCAAAACACGGTCGACTTGATCGTTCGCCGCGAGGAGTATCGCCGCTGGGGCGTACCGTTAACGCGGGGGATTATCCTGCACGGCCGGCCTGGCAATGGCAAATCGATGATCGGTCGCGCATTGGCAGCGATGAAGCTGGCGACGTTCATCCACGTAAGCCCGGAGAAGCTGACCGACACTGGCGTGGGCGAACTCTTCCGGCTCGCCCGCCGGCTTGCACCCGCTTTTGTCTTCCTCGAAGACCTCGACTTCCTCGGCGGCCAAGACCACCGCCGGTTCGGTTCACCCAGTTTTGCCGAACTGCTGGTCCAGCTGGATGGTCTCGACCGCAACGACGGCCTGATCATCATCGCCACCACCAACAATCTGGAGGCCATTGATCCGGCGATCCGCGAACGCCCCAGCCGTTTCGATGTCGTCATCCGGATCGACGAACCGGAATCACCCGCACGACAACAGATCATCCACCGCCAGCTCGGCCACCTGATCGACGCGCCGCAAATCGCCACGGCAACCGAGCTCACTGCCGGCCTTTCCGGTGCCCAGGTCCGCGAGGTCTGCATCCGCGCCGCCCAACAAGCCCTCCACTCCGGCCTCATCCCCTCCCAGCTCGCGGCAATCCACTTCCGAACTGCCATCCAGAGCCTCTATCATACGGCTCCAAAGAGTCCGGCAGGCTTCCAGGTCTTGGCCACCGAACCCAAGTAACCATCTCGGTTCAATCCTGCTGAATTTTTCTGGATTTTCAAGAATCGCGAATCGGTCCAATCCACTTTTTTGACAGGAGTTTTGACATGAGTTCCGTAACGGATGTGGAACGATGCTTGGCGGAAATGAATCAGAAATACCCGCGACCTGGCCTTGAGCCGCTTGCCATTTCTCGACGCTGTAACGTGTTGGACGTCACTGATCAATGGCCCGACGCTGAAAAGCCGGGCGTCTATGTCTTCTTTAGCGAGTCCGGCGATGTTGAGTATGTCGGCAAGACGTCGTGCAGTCAGCACTTGGGCCGCCGAATCCGGCATTACTTTGATGCAGTCGGTGTCCCAAAAAATTGGCAATCTGAAAGGTCGACCAACTTCGTCGTTGTTGCACTGCCACGCGAACATGCATTTGAAGCAGGGGCCATTGAGGAGTTCCTGATCCAAGGATTGAATCCGCCTCGAAACAAAAATGGCCTCTCAGCAAGTGAATAGCGCCTGAACCCTTCAAGACAAAAGACAGTCGTGCCACCGTCTTAGCTGACGTGCGGGTTGCCCTTGATGAAAAACCGCAGTGGCTTGCTGGCCCACGGCCCGGCATAGCCGACGCCGATGCGGGGGGAGCGGAGGATACGGACGGCGGGCGGTGGGGGCTGGCGTTCGAGGAAGAGTTCGCTGCTGGTCACGAGGTCGAGCCGGTCGTGGCTGAGGTCGATCGCGAACGCCGCACCGAGCTTCCCCGGTCCTGAGCAGAGATTCGTCACCGCACGGGCCGCCGGTCGCCGGGTCTGCATTCGCTCGATCCCCTCGACCGGCTCGACGGCCCGGATCAGCACGGCGGCCGGCACGTCGACCGTTTCGACGACGATGTTGAACAAGTGGTGAATTCCGTAGTTGAGATAGACGTAAGCCGTCCCGCCATCGGCGTACATCGTCTCGGTCCGCGCCGTCCGCCGTCCGCCAAACGAATGCGCCGCGCGATCTGCCACGCCAAGATAGGCCTCCGTCTCGACGATCAACCCGGCCAGCCGCTGGCCCTCCAGCACCCGCACCAGCCGCTGGCCCAGCAGCTCCCGCGCGACGGTCACCGCATCGCGGCTGAAAAACGAGCGCGGCAGCCGGCTACCTGTTTTTCGCATCAAAGAACTCAAAGATCATCGGCAGGGCGGCCTGAACGATCACCATGTGTTCGACGTTGGGCAGCTCGTGATGCTGCACGTCTGCTCCGGCCGATTCGAGCGACCGGGCCAGCGCCGCCGCGCCGCCACGACCGAAGTCATGCTCGCCGGCCGCGACCAGCCAGGGAGTCTTTGCCAGCCGGGCCGGATCGCCTGGACGTCCCCCGCCTCCCACCGCTACCGCCGCGCGAAAAGGTTCCGGATTCAGCCCGACCTGTCGCATCACCTGGCCAGCCCCCATCGAGTGACCGAGCAGCATCACCCGCGTGCGATCGATCGTGAAGTGCTGTTCGAGCACGTCCAGCATTCCACCGCAGTCGAGGCCCAGGCCCATCAAGCCCTGCCGCGGCGCGACGACCAGCCAGCCGCGCTTCAATCCTTCGGCGACCGCTCCTCCAGCGCCATAGGTCTCGAAGAACATGTTCTCGCTTCCGCCGGCACCGTGAAAGAGAAACAGCACCGGCAGTGGACCGGCGGCTTCGGCGGGTGCCCGCAGCCGGACCGACACCTTCTTGCGTCCGGCCGCCAGTGTCAGCCAGATATCGTCCGTCCTGGCCGCCGGACCCACCCACGCCATCGGACTGTCGGTTGCGGCGAAAATCGCTTCGGCCCGCCCGGTCCATTCGGCAACCCGAAAATCGGACTCGGGCCGTGTGCCCTCCCGCAGCGATTCGAGCGTCCGGACGTACTCGTCGAGCGTTGCCCGCGTGGTGTCATCCAGCCGCTCCCGCGCCTCCTTCCGGCCCTTCTCCAGCCGTTCGATCCGCTCCGCGAACTGCGCAACCCGGCAGAGTTGGCTGTCGGGAAAGACCAGCGTGCGGCCCGCCCATTCAGCCCGCGATACCAACCGCCAGTCGCCTTCTGGTACCGTCGAAAGATCCCACTCCGCGCCGGCCTCTGCCTCCGCCGCCGTCAATTCGCGCACGGCGAGCCGTTTTCCGGACCGATCGAGCAACTCCACGACCAACCGCAGGTCTTCCGGCAACGGTTCTGCCCCCGAGCCGTCGGCACCAGCCGCGTGTTCTTCCCTTCCTTTTCCCTCACCACCCCTCGCCTCATCCGTCTGGCCTCCATAAAACGCTTCCCACTGAACCCGGACAGGACCTCCTCGTGGCTCGCTCACCAGCGGCGAAACCATGATGTGCCGGGCGACGATTGCTTTTTCGGCTGAGTCCGCCGGGCCTTCCTCCCGCACGGTGAACCACGCCTTGTCGAGCGCTGCCGCCGCACCGCGGAGTTGCAAGCCGAAAAAACTCCGCACCGCGCGATTCATCGGTTCGACCGCTGCGGCCCGTTTTTCAGGTGACGCTTCCTGCCACGCCAACTCGAACCGCCGCAGCCGCTTGCCCAGCTCGTAGCGCTCGATCTGGGCCCCGGCAGGGCACGTGAAAACAGCCCCTGCCAGGAAAACCAGAGAAATGCAGGTAACGGAAGCGGACCACCGGCGACGGCCTGGGCAGTGGCTGGGACTTGGGGAGACCTTTCGCAGTCCGGCTGCATTCGAGGGGGTCGGGAGTCGTTTTCGGGATCGGCAATTCCGTTGAACCAGCGCGAACGCAAGCGACTCCCGACCCCTTCCCGCCCGGTTGGCGTCCGGCTGGTTGCTGCCCACAATAGCCGACCGCTGAGTTTCGCCGAGTACCTGGGTTGCCGCCATGAAACTGAATTCGCTCCGGTCTGAATTGTCGTTCGTTTGTTCGCTCTTGTCTTGTTCGATCCTGTCGTTGCTGATGGTATCCGCAATCAATGCCCAACAGTCCGACTTGCCTGCGGTTGTCTTTCTGGGTGACTCGATCACCGAAGCCGGCGCGGGGCCGGCAGGCTATGTCAGCCTGCTGGACCAGGCGTTGAACGGCAACGGACCCGGCCGCCTGGCCGATGGCGTGGCCGGGGCGCTCAAGTACCGGATCGTCGGGGCCGGGATCAGTGGCCACCGCGTGCCCGACCTGCAGGCCCGGCTCGATCGCGACGTGCTGGTCCACAAACCCCGGCTCGTCGTGATCTACATCGGGATCAACGATGTCTGGCACTCGCAAAGCGGCGAAGGGACTTCACCCGACGACTATCGCAATGGGCTGCTCGACATTGTTGGCCGGATCAGGGCGGCCGGCAATGACGTGCTGCTCTGCACGCCCAGTGTGATTGGCGAAAAAGCCAGCGGGTCGAACGAGCTGGACAAGATGCTCGACGAATACTCCGCGATCAGCCGCGAAGTTGCCAAAGAAGCCGGCGTCCACCTGTTTGACTTGCGGGCTGCGTTCGTCCGCGAACTGGCGATCCGCAACGCAAAGAACGAAGCCGCAAACATCCTGACGACCGATGGCGTGCATCTGAACGACGCCGGCAACCAGTTCGTGGCCGACTGCCTGCAGCCCGAAATCGCCTCAATCCTTGAAGGCAACGCGATCCGGCATGTCGTGCTGTTCGCCTACAAGCCAACCGCCACCGTTGCCGAAATCAATGCGGTGTCAAAGGCCTTCGCCGGGCTGGCCGACAGGATCGACACGGTCAAGCGATTCGAGTGCGGAACCAACGTCAGCGTCGAGGGCCTCGCCGACGGCCTGACACACTGTTACGTCCTGACCTTTGCCAACATCGCCGGCCGCGACACCTACCTCACCCACCCGGCCCACCAGGAGTTCGTCGCGCTCGCTGGACCGGTGATCGACAAGGTGATCGTGGTCGATTATCGGGCCGCGGATGCACAGAGGTAGAGGTAGGGTGGGTGGAGTCCGCGAAACCCACCAGATTTTTTTGCGTCAGTCAGCCCATCAATGTTTGCGAAGGCAATGGTGGGTTGCGAAGACTCGACCCACCCTACCCTGAGCTCTTCGCCCCGAATGGGGCGCTGGAATGTAGCCACGGGTGGAGCGACGCGGCTCCGGGCGTCGCGGAACCCGTGGACCTCGCGCGCCGGAGACTGTTCGCCCCGAAGGGTGCGATGGAGTTTCCTGGCGGTCGTACCGGAATCCTGCGTGGGTGCGGCGCGCGTCAAAAATCTCCATCGCACCCTTCGGGGCGAAGAAATCCATTGCATCCGCTTTCCACGGGTTGCGCTCCGTCCCGCAAAAGCCGGGACTGCGCTTCACCCGTGGCTACACTCCAGCGCCCCATCCGGGGCGAAGAACACGACCGAACCGGGGCGAAGAACCACGAATGAAACAACCGGGGCGACAGTGGGTTGCGAAGACTTCAACCACCCTGCTCCTGCCGGTTTCGACGGTTTACTTGTCCGACTTCTTCTTCTCGATCACCAGCAACTCGTGGTTCTCCACGTCGTACTGATATTCGCGGCCGACACGGAGGGCCGGGAGTTTGACGCCTTCCGGGTCATCCGGACAGATGATCCTGTCCATGAATTCGGCATGATCCTTCGGGTAACGGCCTTCGCTGGCGTAGAAAAAATTCAGCCGCTGCTGGATGGCAAGCTTCGAGACCTGCTCGGTCAACGGCCCGTAAGCTGCCATTCCGCCGATCAGGGGCACCGCCAGCTGGTCTTCGTCAATCGACGAGTCACTGACCTTGGCTCCATCTTCGGGTTTGAACTCGCCCACTTCCTGCGTGGTGTTGCCGATGATCCCGTTGCTGTCTTTCTTCTCTGCCGACTTGGTCGAAGCGGGCGGTGAACAGCCGGACCAGCCGGCGAGCCCCAGTGCAAACACCACCAGCAGCAACTTCACGGCGTGGAATCCACAACCTCGTCCCATGACTTCACCTGCCATTCGTCCAAACGTGTTCCAACATCGGCCTGACACATGCCGTGGGCCGCTGACGTCATTGTATCCGGATGAGGAGCCGGTACGGATCCCTTGCTTGCGCTGCGGGCTGGTATTGCGAGGAGGGCTGGAACTGATAGATCGCAATCCTGAATCACTGCGCCCCGGCCGGCTCGGGGAGTTTCCAGACCTGCAGGCTGTCCAGTTCACGGACGAAGAGCTGGTTGCCGGCGAGGGCGACATGGGCCCAAGCCGTGCTGTCGGCGACTTTCCGCTGGTCCAGCAGCTCGAACTTCTCCGGGTTGGCCCGGATCAGGAGCAGGTCGCCTTTTTCGTCGAGGGCGAGGATCCGGTCGCCCGACGCGATCATGCTCCAGTACTGGCCGAACTTGTCGGTCTTCCAAAGTTCATTGCCGGTGGACGGATCGAGGCAGACAAACCGCTGGTTACGAAGATGCAGGTAAATGTGGCCGTTGACCAGCACGGGCGATGACATGTAGCCCTGGGTCCGGGCTTGCCACTTTTGCGTGCAACTCCAGCCGGTCTCCGCGTTCGCGATCTCGAAAAGGAAACTGCCCCCCTGGTAGGTGCTCGTGAAAACCTGGTTTTCGCTGAGGACCAGCGGCGTGAGGATGTTCATGCCGCGAAAGGTCGGGATTTCCTTTTCCCACAGCACCTTGCCGTCTTCGAGGCTTACGCCCGTCAGTTTTTCGCGGGTCTGCACGAGCAGCTGTTCGACGCCGCAGAGCTTGCCGATCACGGGACTGCTGAAGGCTCCGCCCGACGTCATGTTCGCTTCGGCCTCCAGCGTCTTCCAGACGATCTTGCCGCTCCGGTACTCGATCTTGCAGGCCGCGTTGCCGGCCTGGATGTAAAGATGGTCGCCGTGGACCAGTGGACTGCAGACCATGCCAAAATCGGGCGGCCGTGAGCCGAACTGTTCGACGAAATCGATCCGCCACAACTCGCTGCCATCCGTGTCGTTGAGGCAGACCAGGACATCGCGGATGCCGCCGACAAACAGGCGGCCGTCGTGCCAGACCGGCGTGGCCCGGATCCAGTCGCCGTTGGCCTTGGCGAAGAACGGCACGCTCATGCTGCCTTCCCACTGGTGCTCCCAGATCTGCTTGCCGCTCTGGCGGTCAAAGGCCCGGACGATCTCGAGCTGTTTGTCTTTGGTTTCGGCGACGAAGACCTTGTCTGCCGTCACGATCGGCCCGCAGTAGCCCGGGCCAAGTGGCACGGTCCACTGTTCGGTGACCGATTTCAAGTCGGGAAGTCCCGCCAGCAGTTTTGAGTCAACGATGCTGGTCCGTTCGGGCCCCCGCCACTGGGTCCAGGTGGTGGCCTGTTCGGATGAAGCAGCAGGAACCACCGCGGCTGGATCCTGAGTGGCGGCCGGAGCCGGTTCTTGGGTTTGAGCCGAAGAATTCGGCCCGGAGAGGCAAACGGTGGCCGCCCAGGCGAAAAACACCAGAAAGCGGGGCGAATACGGATACATCGGAACTTTTCCTGATGGGGCTGCTGACATTGGATTTAGGTCCGGACCGCGCGTTCGGTTGTGTGAACCGCTGTTGGGACGGTTGCACAACCGCGTTGAAATTGTAGAGCAGTTGTCCCCAACTGCCTCGTCCGCGCAATCTTTTTTTGAAGCTCGGTTGTCGTCAAATTGTCCATTTTCCACGCTCGGGAGCAGTTGGGACAACTGCTTTACATTCCCCCATGCCCACCGACGCTGCCCAGTTTGAGGTTTTCTTCGACGGGGCCTGTCCGTTCTGCCGCCGGGAGATCGACTGGTTGCGGAAACGGGTTAAGGCAGGAGTGATCCGGTTCACCGACCTCGCGCTCGAAGAGTTCGATCCGGGTGAAGTGGGCAAGACGCACGAGGAGCTGATGGCCCGGATTCACGGACGGCTGCCGGACGGGACCCTGGTTGAAGGGGTGGAGGTTTTTAGGCGGCTGTACACCGCGGCCGGATTGGGCGGTCTGGTCGCCTTCAGCCGCTGGCCGGTCGTGCGAAATCTGCTCGATCTGGGCTACAGTCTGTTTGCGAAGAACCGGTTGAGGCTGGCGGGACGGTGCAAGGACGAGGTGTGCCGGACGAAGGAGGTTGGGTCGCGGGAGTGATGGACCGCGAAACGGCCTAAAGGCCGATGAAAGAACATTCACTGCGAGCGAGGGGCTGGGGAACAAATTCGTGCTCGTACTCGTGCTCGTACTCGTACTTCTCTGATTGCAGCGGGAAGACCGATTACGAGTACGAGTACCGTCCGGAAGACCGGACTGAGTGCGCTTACGAAGAGAAAAAAGTTCCGGAGGTGCGTTACACGCACCCTACGATGAAGATTGCAATTGTGGGGTCGGGAATTGCGGGGCTGACCTGTGCCCACTACCTCGCGCGGGAGCACGAGCTGACGGTCTTCGAGTCCGGCGACCACATCGGCGGGCACACGCATACGCACGACATCGAGCTGGATGGCCGGCACTATGCGATCGACACGGGCTTCATCGTGCTCAACGACCGGACGTATCCGAACTTCCGGCGGCTGCTGGACGAACTGGGGGTCGCAACGCAGCCGACCACGATGAGTTTCAGCGTCTCTTGCCAGCGGACCGGACTGGAGTATCGCGGGGCCGATCTGAACGGGCTGTTTGCCCAGCGGCGGAACCTGTTGCGGCCGCGGTTTCTGGGGCTGCTGGCCGACTTGATGCGGTTCAACAAACTTGCTGAACACAGCCTCGCCAGTGCCGGTGATGAAGTCACGGCCGAACAGTTTTTCCGCGAGCATCGCTTCGGCGAGGCCTTTCGCGAACAGTACTTTTTCCCGATGGCCTCGGCAATCTGGAGCTGTCCCCGCGCGACCGTCGGCCAGTTCCCGATGCGGTTCATCGTCAGCTTTTACCGGCACCACGGGCTGTTGGGTGTTCGCGACCGGCCGCAGTGGCATGTGGTTCGCGGCGGGTCAAAACGTTACGTCGAGGCTTTGGTCGAGCCGATCCGCGATTGCTTCCGGCTGAAGATGCCCGTAACGCGGGTGATTCGTCATGCTGACAGCGTCGAGGTCACGGCAGGCGGGCGGAACGAACGGTTTGACCACCTGGTCCTTGCCTGCCCCAGCGACCAGGCACTGCGAATTCTGGGCGATGGAGCGACGCTCCTTGAACGGGAGCTGCTCGGCGCTTTTGGCTGGCAGGAGAACCTGGCGATGCTGCACACTGACGTTTCCGTGCTGCCGCGTCAGCGCCGGGCCTGGGCTGCGTGGAACTACCATCTCGCGGCGGGCGATCAACAGTACGCGACGCTGACTTATGACATGAATCTCCTGCAGGGAATCGGGAGCCCGAACCGTTTTTGTGTCAGCCTTAACTGCCCGGAACGGATCGACCGCCGGAAGGTGCTGCGTGAGATGGTCTATCATCATCCCGTGTTCACGGTCCGCCGGGCCGGGGCCCAAGCCCGTCACGCCGAGCTGATTGGGCCCAACCGGACCAGTTTCTGCGGGGCCTGGTGGGGGAACGGGTTTCATGAAGACGGAGTGGTGAGCGCGCTACGGGTAGTGGAGTGGGTGAGGAGGCAGGATCCGAGACAAATCCGGGAACCGACCAAGCGGCTAGAGCCGGTATCTGCATGAAGCCGGAATGTTGGGTATAGTCTTCGAGACGGCGTAGATGAACAGGATCATATTCGGCGCGT
>JANOFL010000333.1:0-1533 GCA_031405895.1 Planctomycetota bacterium | reverse complement strand
CACGGAGGGCTGACGCCCTGCCGCTCGCCAAGATCAAATCGGGGATCAAGTTTCCCTTTCGAGGGCAGCGGCGATCCGGTCGCGGGCGGTGGAGGGCAAGGCTGGCTGGGGGGGTTCGATGGGTGCCAGGCCTTCCCGCGCCAAACGGGTTGCCCCGGCATGGAGTGACCGGAGCTGTTTCGCCAGCTCGCGGCTGCTCCGGCAAACGCGATGATGAAGCCGCACGGCCCAGCGCTCGGCCCAAGTCAACTCGCGGTCAAACGACTCGGAAACAAGCTGCGCCGACTGCTCGCACTTGATCGTCAGGATCAGGACCAGGCCACGCCAGATCGACTTCATAAACGGCATTCCCCAACCAGCGCCGGATCGTCAAACATTCGTTCGTCGCGCTTCACGGCACATTACTCCGGTGGTGTTCGATTGCCCATCCAGACCAGTTCGAGGCAGCGGCGGAGGGCCAGCCGGGCGCGGAACAGCCGGACGCCGAGGTTGTTGCGGGTCAGGCCGAGATCTCCGGCGATCGCTTCCGGCTGTTCGCCGGCCAGCCGCCGGGCGAGCGGTTCAGAGAGCTGTGCCGGCAACCGCCCGAGACAATCGCGAAGTGCATCGCGGAACTCACCCCGCTCGACCTCGGCCCGGAACTCATCGGTCGCCAGCACGGGGGCAAGCCTGATTTCGATCTGGTCGGGCACGGCGGATGCCTGCAACAGGGCAGTCTCCCGGCCGGCCTTGCGAAAGTGATCGGCCAGTTTGCGGCGGAGAATGCCGACCAGCCACGTTCGCAGCGTCGAGCGGCCATCAAAATGCTCGCGCGACCGCCAGGCTCCGAGCAGCGTTTCCTGCACGAGGTCTTCGGCGACATGCGTGTCATCGACCCGCGCCAAAGCGAAGCGGTACAGCAAATCGCCATGCCGCTCCAGCCAGTCGCACGGGTCCTCCCCGGTCCTGGTCGCCAGTGGTTTCGCCGCCTTCAAACCGCATCCCCGGGCCAAAATTCCGTTTCCCGACTTTGTTTCTGTAAGCGATTCTATTCGGCAGCGACTCATGGGCAGTCCGCAAAGCAGGCGTGAACGGCAGATTGTCCAGCCGGAATCCGCGCCGCCGTTGCCGGACCGCGAGAGCTGCCGGCCGATGCCGGAGCCCGCTGGCATCCTTCGCGATACCTCATATTCACTGGAGCCTGATTCATGCGTTTCCGAATTCTCGCCTTCGTCGCAGTCATTGCTCTCTGGATCGGCGTACCAGCCCTCTGGAGTCAACAGCAAGTCCAGATCAGCGTGACCAATCTCGAGCCGGCCAACGGCCTGTTCTTCACGCCGGTCTGGTTTGGCATCCACGATGGCACATTTGACCTGTTCAATCCGGGTTCGCCGTCCTCGAACTCGCTGGAGATCCTCGCCGAAGACGGCATCGTGAGTGGCCGTCTTCGAGCAACCCCACCATTCCCACCACCGGCGTCGGGAAGATCATCCGCTTCGCGCTCTCATTGTAGAGCGAGACGTTGCCGCTGACGACCGGCGTGCCAAGTGCCAG
>JANOFL010000319.1:0-19879 GCA_031405895.1 Planctomycetota bacterium | reverse complement strand
CCGTGTTTTTGGCCGGACACGGAGGGCTGACGCCCTGCCGCTCGCCAAATCATCGCCATGGTGGCTGCGAAGAGTATACACTTGGTATGCAACCGCCTGCGGGCAACCGTTTCTGGATGTCGAACCGCCTCAGGCGAGCGGTCGCGACATCTGGAGTGCGAGGTCCACCTGCTGGAAACCCAGTTTGGCGAAAACGCCGCATGAAGCCTGGTCGGCCAGCGCGATCTGGACTTCCACGTTGCCCGCCCCTTCCTGGGCCAGGACCCTCAGGACTTCACTGACCAGGCAGGTTGCCAGTCCGGCCCGGCGGTGCTGGTCCATCACCTGCAGTTCGCACAGCCCGCTGGTGCGGACTCCCCAACTGGAACTGAGCGGCTGGATCTCCCAGCTGATCAGGGTCGCCACCATCCGGTTCTTGCCGCGGTCAAAGAGCGAGAAGCGGACACGCTGGTCTTCGCACGTCAACAGGCCACCCTCCCACCAGCTCTCCGGACGCGGCGCAGGTTCGGCGACGATTTCAAAGTTCCGCTTCACGGACAGCAGCCGCCGGTCGACCGGACTGCGATAGCCGGCCAGCCCGCGATGGAAAATCCCGATCTCGCCGGCGACAGAAAATCCGCCCGCTGCGAGTGACTGTTGCATGACTTTGTCGTCGGCCAGGACACCTGGCAACCGGCTGCCACCGTACAGCCCAAGATAGAACGGCGCATGCGGAAACCGGCTGACCGCATGACAGCTGGTCGCACCATGGGACCGGAGATAACTGAGACCCGATTCCACCAGCAACAGTCCCAGCGAACCGGCCTGACCGGAATCGAGAAGGCGAACCTGGCAAAGTACGCCTTGCCGCCGGTCCAGCGCGGAACCGTCCAGAACCGGTCCAAAGCCCGCGTGCGCGAAGCCGGCGACTCTGCCCTCGCTGCAGCCAACCAGCAGCCCTTCCGGATCAAACCAGGGGCGGGCCAGCACCAGTTCCTCGAACAGGACTGCCGTCATGCCGCAGGCGAGCCCGCGCAGGGGCGGCTGCCGTTGCCAGACATCGACCAGAGCGGGCGTGTCCGAGTTCAAAAAAGTCCGGCAGGTCAACACAGTGGCAGCCACCATCGTGAACCGGAATCACCGCTGTCAAAAGCAGCAGACACACTCCCGGTGCCTGCCACGATCGATGCAAACGGCATTGGGGTCACGCCGCCGCGCGGCTTCGTGCCGTAACTCTTACCGGCTTGTCGCGCCACCGCCGGTGCAGCCACCAGTATTGAGCCGGTGCCTTGCCAATCACGTCCGCGAGGCGGTCGTTATACCACTGCGTGAGTGCCTTGACATCCTGCAACTCTGGCGGCATGTGCATCGGATCGGCGACCCCCGTGCAGCCGATTTCAAACTGAAGCGGCTGGTCCAGCTGCCGGCAGTAACTGACCATCATCGGGGCACGGCCATTAAGTGTGAAGAGTGCAACCGCCTTGTGACAGGCAGCGGGGCGACCGAGAAACTCCACCCAGCAGCCCTTGGTGCCCGCGTGCTGGTCACCGAGGATCGTCAGAATCTGCCCCTCGCCCAGCAGTTCCCCGACCCGCAGCGCACTTCCGTCCTTGGGCAACAGATATTGTCCGTTCAACTCGCGAAAGTCGTTGACGAAGCGGTTCAGCCACGGGTTATCGAGCGTTCGCGCGACCGTATAGCTCGGCATTCCCAGCAGCCCGATCACATAGCCGGCCATTTCAAAGTTGCCAAAGTGTCCCGTCACGGCCAACAGCGGCCGATAGTCGATCAGATGACCCGTCATCTGCCGCTTGTCAGGAATCCGCACGTACCGCCGCCAGTTCGTCCAGTGAACCTTGCGCGGAGCAAGGACAATCTCGCAGCCCATCCGGATCAGGTGGTACCACATCTGGCGCAGGAGTTTTCCGACCTGCCGCCGGTCGAGGTCCGGGTAGACAGCGAGCAGATTCTCGCTGGCGACTTTCCGCCGAACCCCGAACACGTCGCTGGCCAGCCACGCCAGGAACCGGGCCATCCCGTCGGCTTGTCGCGGCGAAAGCAACTGGATCAGGCAGATCAGTGACCGAACCACGGCGAACTCGGCCAGCCAGCGCAGCCGGTTGGGAGGCTTCACCGCGACGCGTGCGGATGGCGACTCATCGTGCATGGGAGGAGTCAGTCTGGCTCACGACCGCGGCATGGAAACAGGTCTGGATCGGAGATTGTGATGCGTCAAGCCGAAATCACCCAGAGCATTTTGACTGGACAATGTACGGGTTTGAGCTGAGCCAAGAGAACGTCGAATTCCCCTGAGCCTGAGGCGCTAGCCGATTCCCGCGGGTGTGAGTTAATGGTTGAATCAGCGTTCCCGGCTAGCGCCTCAGGCTCACTTTCCATCAAGAGGGGCCGATCATTGACCTGGCCGGCGGGGAGACGGACAATCGGAAAGTGACGAAAACAGCCTGCCCCCATCCGGAACAGTTCCGGTCAAGGTCGAGGCAAGAGCGGGAGAAAACGGAATGAGTTACGGATTCCCAGACGACCGCGGCCAGGTTGAGGTGCCCCAGCAGCCGGGTCGGGGTCCCGGAATCATGTTGTTGCTGTTGCTCGCCGCGGGCGTCTTTTTCTTTATGAATTCCACCCGCCGCCCGCCGACAACGTCGCCGCGCGATCCGGCTGGCAACAATTCAGTTCCCCAGGACGGACGGTACATTGACGATCCGCCTGAAGGCACGGTCACGGCTGAGGAACCGCGTCGCGATTCAACGACAACCCGCGCCGACCGCGCTGACTGGGCCCTGGAACAAGTCGAGGGTCAGGCGAGGAAGGACGACGAGGTCGAGCTGAAACTGCAGAACCAGCCCGGAACCAGCTCCGGCAAGTCGCAAAGTGGTGACTGGGAGCTGGACACGAAGCCGGACGACGGGAAGTCCGGAAATCCGCCTTCGGGCGGCGGTCGCTGAGCCGTTCGCGGTTGTCCATTGTCGCCTTTCGCTCCGCGAAAGAAATGGCGTGTCCTTTCGCGGAGCGAAAGGCGACTCTGAAAGCCTCAACTCTCACCGCGAACGGCGTTCCTCGAATTCAGACCGACCAAAAAAAACACCCGGCGATTGCCGGGCTTTTTTTTGTTGTATTCAACGGGCAGGCTCATGAGCCGGTCCGGCGATTGCCGCAATCAGGCGATCAGTTGCTGTCGGAATCGCCGGCAGCCTTTTCGGCGTCCGTCGAGGCTTCAGTGCTGACCGTTTCTTCCGTCGCGGGCTTGTTCTCGCAGCAGTTGCCCGAGGCACAGCAACCCGACTTTTCGCCGGTCGCGGTGGCGACTTCAGTCGTGGCTTCGCCGGAATTGTCCTGACAGCAGGCACCGCCCGCAGCGCAGGAACCCGAGCAGCCATCCGCACCCGTGGAGACCATTTCGGTCTTGTTGCTGCAGCAGCCCGTCGTCGCGGTGACTTCGCTGGTGACGTTTTTGCTGGCGCAGCAGCTGCATCCGCTGCTGGAAGTTATACCGCTGGTTGCGGTCACAGTTTCAGTCGGCGACTTGATGTCGTCTTTCGCACTCTGGTAGACAAGCAACCCGATGCCGGCACACGCGGCAATGGTTACGACGGAGAAGAGGAACTTGTTCACAAATCGGCTCCCTGGAGAAACGGTTCAATCGTGGCTTTGCGTTTGTCGGCCGGAACGGCCCGAAATCGAAAAAACGGGTTCCCGCGCCGGGACAACGTCAGAGCATGTTACCTGGAGGCCGGGACCACGGCAATTGCGAAGGTCAGGTTTGATCGTGGCGAGCGGCAGGGCGTCAGCCCTCCGTGTCCGGCCCAAAACACGGAGGGCTGATCCCGGCGCGCCGGGACTCGCCAAAACACCTCAAATGTGGCCGCGAAGAGTATAGAATTCTTCGTCCGACGGGGGGCGACCAGGATGGGTGAAATGAAATGACCGGGTTTGATCGCTTGAAATGGATGGCCGGAGGAGGTGCGCGGAATGACCAGGCGGGAGCTTTGTCCATGAGAACTGACAAAGCGGGAGCTTTGTCACCACGGGGGGTGGGTCGCTGGAAAAGGTTTACCACGGCCATTGCGGTTGCCTTGGCGATTGCAGCCGTTTGGCCAGCCTGGTTGACGGCTCAGGGCTTGCCGCTGGTCGTCACGCTGACCGATGGACTGGAATTCGAAGGAATGGCGGGCAGCACCGACCAGCTGTCCATCGCCGCGCCCAACCCGACGCCCTATGAAACGCAGGCGATTGCGCGAATCGATGACGGCTTGCGGCATGTCTACTTCCACCGAAACCGTTTGGTGCGCAACACCCGCGAATCGCTGCGACAGGAAACGTCGAT
Organism: Planctomycetota bacterium; assembly: GCA_031405895.1. Taxonomy (GTDB): domain Bacteria; phylum Planctomycetota; class Planctomycetia; order Pirellulales; family Pirellulaceae; genus BJ22. The sequence continues at coordinate 15,558 of JANOFL010000319.1, read as the reverse complement.
CCCGATCTGGCAAAGGCGAACCGACGCAGGCAGCGAAGGCTTTGGCCAGCTGGTCTCGATTGGCCCTTTCAACGCGGCTGGACATCGGGTCCTGACCACGGGCGATAACGACGGCAAGATCACCAGCGTCGTCCAGGGCATTACCGAACTGAATCCGCGCTATTGCAAGGTGCAGTCGCTGCTGGGGGGCGATGGCGGCAGCCGGCAATGGGACATGCGGCTTGCGACCGGTACTGTTTCGCCGGACGTCCTGCAGGCTCTGTTGCGCGGCCGGATCGTGAAGCCCGACGATCCAGCCGAATACCTGCAGAACGTGAAGTTCCATACCGAGGCCCAGCGCTACCGCGAAGCCATCGCCGAACTTGAGTTTGTCCGGCTGACGTTCCCGGACTTGCAGGCGAAATGGGACGACACGCTGGCTGAGCTGCGGCAGTCCTATGGCCGGCAAATCCTGGAAGAAGTCCGGCTGCGACGGGAATCAGGCCAGGACGATCTCGCCCTGGCGCTGGCCCAGGCGTTGAACAAGGAAGGCCTCGCTGCAAGGATCGGTCTGGACTTCGAGCAGGAAATCAACGCGATCCTGGAAGAACGCACCGAGGCTGCAAAACTGCGCGAACAGCTGCTGGCCGACTGCCAGGCCCAAGTCGACGCCAGCGCCACCCCTGAAGAAAAACTGCTGCTGGTCGAGATGATGGCCGAGTTTGAAACCCTGGTCGATCCGGTGACGGCTCCCCGTTTGGCCAGCTACCGGCTCCGCGCCGCCGACCCGCAATTCAGCCCGGAACAGCGCGTCGGGCTGGCGATCAGCGGCTGGATCCTCGGCAGTTCCGCGGCGATCGACAATTACGCCACGTCGCAATCGCTCATCACCGTGCGGGGACTTGTCCGCGAGTATCTGAGGACAGCCGATGAACCGCGGCGGGCGGAAATCCTGGCCGAACTGGCGGCGCTCGAAGGTTCCGAGCCACGGCTGCTTGCGGCACTGGTCAACCAGCTCGAGCCGCCCCACGCTCCCGATCTTTCGGCTGGTCACGGTGCCGAAGCCATCCGGTTCGAGGTCACGATTCCGGGCACGGTCGCGGGCGGCAACCAGCCCCAGACCATCCAGTGCCTGGCGCATGTTCCGCCCGGCTATTCGCCCTATCGACGGTATCCACTGCTGGTGGCGTTGCCATCGGTGAATCCGGCAGAGAACGTTCTGGAATACTGGTGCGGGAGGTGGAACCCGCGGCTGGGTGTGCGCGATGGCCAGGCCATGCGCTACGGCTTTGTCGTGGTCAGCATCGACTGGCGACAGCCCGGGCAGAACGCTTACGGCTATTCGGCCCGCGAACACGCCGCCGTTCTGGCCGGCACGCGTGAAGCGCTGCGAATGTTCGCCGTGGACAGCGACCGGGTCGTGCTGGCCGGACTGGGTATCGGCGCGGAAGCCGCCTACGACATTGCTTTCAGCCATCCCGACCTGTTCGCCGGCGTGGCCGGCATTTCCGGCGGCATGAGCAAGTACGCCAATTCCAGCCGGACCAATATTTATCCGCCACTCTGTGCCTACTGCGTTGTCGGACAGAAGGACACGGCGACGATTGGCAGTTGCCTGCTGGTCTGGAACGACTGGCTGGGCAAGAGCCGCTACAACAAGTGCATCGTGGTGCAGTACATTGGGCGGCTGGCCGAGCCTTTTCCCGAAGAGCAGCCTTCCCTGTTGCGATGGGCACAGTTTCAGCGCCGCTTCTGGCCCGTGCGCGGTGACGATATCGAGATCGAGTGCGAGGCGTTGCGTTCGTGGGAGAACCGCTACTGGTTCTATGAACTGAGCGGCTTGCCACGCGACCGGCTGATGCTGCCCGAAGAATGGCGTGACGTGGACAAACCGAACCCTGTGGTCCTGTCGGCGAAACGTCAGGCGAATCAGGTCAACCTGTTTACGCTCGGCCCGAGCCAGGGAGTGGGCGACAGCGCGACGCTCTGGTTGTCAGGCGACTTTGTGGATTTTGACCAGCAGGTCGAGATCCGTGGCCGTGGCAAGTACCGGGATTTTGTGCAGCCGTCGCGGAAGACGCTGTTGGAGGATGTCCGCCAGCGCGGTGACCGTGGACATCCGTACTGGGCCCGGCTGGTTGAGGTTGGCCGCGACTGGCAGGTGGTGGAGTAAGGCGGTCGGAGTGGACCTGATTGACGTGATTGACCTGATTGACCGATCCTGACAGGGATGACCGACAGGTTTAGCGACCGCCACCGCCACCGCGGTTGCCGCCTCCGCCACCGCCTTGACCGCCACCGCCTTGACCACCACCGCCCTGGCCGCCTCCTCGGCCTCCGCCGCCGCCTTGGCGTCCACCGCCATCTTGGCCCTGTCGGCGCATCGCGTCCTGGATGCCCTGAATCATCTGACTGCGAGCCCGTTCCATGTCGCGCTGGGCGTTGGCGGTGTTGCCGCCTTCGCGATTGCCGAGGTTGATGCCGGGCTGCTGGCTTCCGGTCTGGGTTCCCGGTTGGGCCTCGGCATCTTCCACCTCAATTCCCTTGATTTCGACCTTGTTGCCAAGGATCGCCTTGAGCGCGCGAGCCACGTCACCCAGGTTGCTGGCTCGATCCAGCGGCATGCCTTCCCAGTTCTGGTCGAGGGTACTTGGCTGGTCAATCAAGTCGACGAGCTGGAGAACGCGGAAGTAGATGAACTCCGGACCGGTACAGATGAGGGCCCCGGCTGTTTCATCGACGACCAGCGTCGCGACCGGCTTTTCGGCCTCCGGATCGCTCTGCTGTCCACCGCCGCCGCGGCCCATCTGCTGGAACATCCGCATCATCTGCTGCTGCATCTGGGCTTCCGGATTGGCGTTGGCCGCACCCGAAGTCTTGAAGTACTCGGGCATCGCCTCTTCGACTTTTTCTTTCACCTCAGCGGGTTCCCGGTGCAGGACCGGGATCGTGTAGGACTGGCCAATCACGTCGGGTGCCTGGGGAGCTTCCAGCTGGTCGATGTAGTCGATCAGCATCAAGAGCGTGTCATAGTCGTTGGTCGTGGCTCCGGTGATCACAAGTGAGTTCAGCCGCACGTCTGTGTTGATGGTAATGGTTCCTTCGAGCAGGGTAGACGTCGCGCCATCGGCACCACCACCGCCCCCGCCGAGCAGACCACTCAGCAAATCGCCGCCAGCGCCGCCGAGGGCGTTGCCCATCATGTTGCCCATCATGTCGCCCAGTCCTCCTCCGCCGCCCGCGCTTCCGCTGCTCAGGCCGAGGATTCCTTCGAGCAGAGTCTTGGCCTCGACCGCCTTGCGATGCTGAAGCAGAAAGACATAGGGCGGCGCAACGGTTGAAATCGAACTCATCAGGTCTGCCAGGAGGCGCTCGGCGTCGTCCAGTGCGTCGAGGTCCTCACTCTCCAGCACGATCCCGCCGTTGGTCTGCCGAACGATGACCGGCGCGCCCGGGACAGAGGGCCGCTGGCGAGGAGGCTGATAGTCTGGCGCCTTTTGGCGGTCCGCCGAAGGATCCTGTTCGGCCTCTTCGTCCTGGGTGGCGACCGGACCGGACAGAGCCGAGGCGATGCAAAATGTTCCGCCGCCGACCGGGTTGCCATCTCCCGGTTCGCGGCTGTCGTCCGTGGCGCCATCGCCGGGCAGTGATTCTTCGCCGGCAGCTGGCAGCCCGAGCCGCCGCCGCTCGATTTCCTCAATCCGTTCGCGGAGAGTCGAAGGCCGGCTTGGACCGTTTCTTTCGTTCAGCAAGTCGTTTGGATTACCACCGTTGCGGCGGTCTTCAGGGCGAATGATCCGCAGGACGTTTTCGCGACCGGTGATGGGATAGGTGTCGGCAAGCTGCTGCATCATGTCTTCGATCTTCGCGTCCGGCATCGGGACGAAGCGTGAGGCCGAGCGGATCCCACCGGACATTCCGGAGGGCTGGTCGAGTTCGGCGATGATCAGCTTGACCCGTTCGATGTCCTGGGGCTTGCCGTTGCACAGCAGCTTTCCGCTGGTCGGTTCGACCGTGAAAATCGGCCCCTTGGAGCCGGCCGGATCGGTCAGGGTCTGGCCAAAGAAAGACTGGAGCGTCTTGATCGCATCGGAGGCGGTGATGTAGGTCAGGTTGAGCACGGCCCAGTCGCTAACCGAGTTGTTCAGCTCGGTCAGCACTTCGCTGACGTAGTCGTGATCGGCCTGGCGGGCATGGACGACGATCAGCTGGGCCTTTTCGTCCATCTCCATCCGCATGTCCCGGCCGGCGCAGAGTGTATTGAGCACGGCAAAGCAGAGCGTGACGTCGGTGCGCGTCGCGTAGGTTCGCGGAAAGGGCCGCTCGGTGTTCTGGATACCCTGATCTTCGTCGGCGACATCAACCATTTCCGCGATGCCAAGGAACTCGTCAATCCGTTCGCGCGTGCCGCGAATGAAGAGCCGGTCGCCGAGCGCCTCGGGAACAATCGTCAGCGTTCCATCCTCGAGCCCAAAGGCCTCGTCCGCCATGCTCATGAAGGGGCGGACCACCAGCATCAGTTCCTCGACCGGAATCGCCTTGAGCTTGTAGATCTCGTGGGCCTTCCCGCCAGCGATCTTGATCCGGGCGGACTCGATCATTCCGGCGATCACCCGCAGCTTGTCGCCGGTTTCCCGGACGTAGGCTTTGCCGGCCGACGCTATGACCTGGAATTCGGCGCGATGGTCGCGGTCGATCATCCGCTCGATGTCTTCCACGACTGCGGTGGTCGCGAGCACGTCCTTGACATCAAAAACGGTGCGGAGGACTTCATACTTGCCACGGCCGGGCAACTCTTCCGGCTGCACGGTTTCAATCAGTTCGGCCGGATAACCGCGCCGCTGGTCGATCAGCGTCAGCGAATTGCGGTTGCGGATCAGCGTGTATTCCTTCATCCGCAAGAAGTGGTTGATCTGGTCCAGCGCTTCGCGGAGCGAATACTCTGCGGGGTCCGTGTAGCTGAAGGTGCCCTCCGGTGGCGGATCCCGAAGGTTGAGCGAATAGCCGCCCTGTTCGGCGAACCAGCGAATCACCGGTTCCCACGGAGCATCCTCGAAACTGAACCGGACGGAGACTTCACCGGTGACGGGATTGATGATCGATTCGGAACCCTGCTCAGCGTCCAGAAGCTCGCCCGACGCCAGCTCGGCAATGGCCGCCGCACGCTCTTCCACTGTCGGCAGCGGCGTGTCGTTTTCCTGCTGGGGCCCTTGTGTTACGGGTGGCTCGTCGTTGACCGGGTCCTGGGCTTGAGCTGCCGTACTCAGCCCGCCCAGCGCGATGGCCAGTGCCAACACCCTCAAAACGACGGGTGTCCGGCCCGGTCCCAGCTGTGAAATCGCGGCAATCTGCGGCAAGCAAACCATGTCGAGTCTTCCGTTCAAGTGTTGCTGTCGATGACGGGATTCCGCCGGGTCAAAAAGACCTGACTGGCAGGCCAGCCGTGGCTTCCGTGCGGGGCAGCCCTTGCAAGGCAATTTCACCAGTCTAGCCAGTCCGGTCATGCCATTTCCTGCCGGGCTTTGGCTCGCCCAACCAAAACCGCAAGCAGGGCTGTGGTTTTATCGGGAAAACCGGCCCGATCTGCTGAACTGGCTGGACCCGGCAATGTAGTGCCAAGCCTGATTCCGGCTTCAAATGCACGAACTCCGCGCCTCAACCCTGTTAAACTCGATTTCCGGGCCGAGGTTTCGACTCGATCCGGCCGGGTCGGCTGAGCGGCTCGAAAACCCGCCGATTTGACCGAAAACCACGGGCTTTGCGTGCTCCAGCCCACGAAAGTGGAGTTCGCCTTTCGCGGCGTACCGGAACAACAATCGCAAACCATCGGCCGCTGTTTCGGCTGGCCTGCAGGCGACACCGTGCCCCATCTCGCGCCCCTGATCCTTGCGATTGAATCGACTTGCGATGAAACCGCGGCCGCGCTGATCGACGGTTCGCTCCGGGTGCTGGGTGAATGCGTTGCTTCCCAGGATCGCCTGCATCACGAGTTTCGGGGCGTGGTGCCGGAGATCGCGGCCAGGGCCCATGTGGAGCGGATTTTGCCGGTCCTCGAAACAGTGTTTCGGACGTCGGGCTGCGAACTGGCCGATCTCGATGCCATCGCGGTGGCGACGACCCCGGGTCTGGCCAACAGCCTGCTGGTCGGGCTGATGACGGCCAAAACCCTGGCCCTGGTCCTTGATCGTCCGTTGATCGCCATCAACCACCTGCACGCCCACGTCCACGCCTGCCGTTTTGATGAGTCGGAAACCGGCGGGGAAGGCGGGCTGCGCGAGATCTACCCCTGTACAGGCCTGGTCGTCAGCGGTGGGCACTCGCACCTGTTCGCCTACGAGTCAGCCATCAACTGCCGCTTGCTCGGCGGAACGATCGACGACGCCGCTGGCGAGGCCTTTGACAAGGTCGCCAGCATGTTGCGGCTGGGCTATCCGGGTGGCCCGGCCGTTTCGCAGGCAGCCGAAAGCGGCAATCCGCGCCGCTATGCCTTCCCACGCAGCTACCTCGACGTCCCCGAAATCCGGTTCAGCTTCAGCGGCCTCAAGACAGCGGTCCGCTACGCAATCGCTGGCCCAGGTCCGGTTGACTTTGCATCCCTGAACCTCGACCCGGTCACGGTTTCCGATGTCGCGGCCAGTTTTGAGCAGGCCGTCGTGGACGTGCTGGTCGCCAAATCCCTGCAAGCCGTTGCAATGACGGGATACTCCAGACTCTGCGTGGGTGGGGGAGTGGCCGCGAACCGGCGGCTGCGGAGCGAACTGGCGAAAGCCTGCGCGCAGGCCGGCATCCAGCTTTTCTGCGCCCCACCGCGGCTCTGTACCGACAACGCCGTGATGGGTGCGATTGCGATTGACCGCTACCGGGCCGGAATGTTTGAATCGCCGGATCTCGACATCCAGCCCGGCCTGCTGCGCGGCTGATCCTGTACTTTTGGAGCCGGCGATTGATTGGCACCTCGAGTTCAAACCGCGCGACGACAAACGACGCCGTGGATGATCCATTCCTGCACCGTGTCTTCGCCATCGATCTCCGTTCACTTGCGGTCTGGCGGATGGCGCTGGCCGTGCTGGTGTTGCTCGATGTACGGCTGCGTTGGCCGGTTGCCGAAAGCATGTACTCGGACGCGGGTTGGCTGACCCGTGAACTTGCCGGAACCCTTCACCGGCAACTGGCGGGTGAAGTCCCGGCCCATGCCATCTGGTCGGTGCTTTGGCTGGATGGATCGGTGACGTTCGGCCGGCTGGTGCTGGCCGGGACGGCGCTCGCGGCCATTCCGTTCCTGATCGGCTGGAAGACAAAACTTTTCAATGTCGTGCTCTGGATTCTGGTGGCCTCGATCCATGCCCGCAATCCGCTGGTCACGACGTCGGCCGACATGCTGCTCAAGCTGATGCTGATGTGGGGGATGTTCCTGCCACTGGGCCGGGTCTGGTCGGTGGATGCCCGGCGAAGAAACGGGCCGTCTGATATCGGTCCCGTGTTTTCGCCCGCAAGTGTTGGGCTGATCCTCCAGCTCGTGCAGCTTTACCTGTTCACCGGCATCGCGAAACTGAATGGCGCGTGGCTGGACGCAACGGCGATGGAATATGTCCTGCGACTCGACCTTTATACGACCGTTTTCGGACAGCGGCTGCTCGACTTTCCCAGGTTGCTGAGCGGAATCGCCTGGGGCACCCTGGCCCTCGAGCTGGGTGCCGTATGGCTGGTCCTGATCCCATGGCGCAGCGCGTGGCCGCGGATCGTGACGCTGGTGCTGTTCTGGGCTTTTCATGCCGGGATTGGGCTGACGATGCAGATCGGGCTGTTCTGCCCAATCTGCATGTCGATCTGGCTGGTGACAATTCCGGCCGGTTTTTGGGACCGCCTGACCGGCCGTCGCGCGGAAGCGCCGATGCCCCATTCCGTGTCAGAGCCTGTCCGAGAAGCGTCGGGGTCTGACGCCAATTTGCGCAGTCTTCGGAGCGAATTGGGGTCTGACCCCCTTCCGGGACGCTTCTCGGACAGGCTCTCAGATTCCAGAATGCCGGCTTTCGTGTCCGTGTTCTGCGTCCTGTTGATTGTCTGGACGCTCTCCTGGAATATCGGCCAGGTCGCCGGGTCCGGCTTTCCCGGATTCCTGCGGACTCCCATCGCGCTGCTCGGCCGGGTCCTCGCGGTCGACCAGAACTTCCAGATGTTTGGCCAGCTGCACCAGGAGAACTCGTGGTTCGTCTTTCGGGCAACGCTGGCCGATGGCAGTGAAGCCGATCTGCTTCGCGGCGTGGCACCGCCAGTCTGGGAAAAACCGCCCCGCGTCGCGGCGACCATTCCGGACCACAACTGGAGAAAACTGCTCGACAATCTAACCCAGGAGCGATTCGCCGCCTACCGCCAGCCGCTGCTCGAATCCGTCGTCCGCGACTGGAACCGGCGACATGAACCGGCCGGGCAGGTCGTCGCATCGGAACTGGTCAAGCTCTCGCAGCCGATCGGGCCGGGCTTCAACGGAATCGACCAGAAATCCGCCGTGTGGGCCACGGCGGGCAAAGCCGTCGACCGGCCCGGATCGCGCTTTGACGAAATGCTGCGCCGGATGAAAGAAGGCACCGGCCCGTCGTTTTAGGCCGGCAGGAAAAGTTCTGCCGCAACCCGTCGCGTAAGCAAGGAGTTCCACGTTTCTTCCTTGCTGACGCGTCGGGTTACCGCGGGCAAGCTTTCTTCCGCCGCCTGCCCTACTGCAGGGCCACCGTCAGCAGGTTGTCGATCCGGTAGACGCCCGGCTCAAGGCGAAGCTGCCTGACCAGCCGGTCGGCGGCATCCCGGGAGCTGGCGACACCGGTCAGCGTCGCGGTCCCGTTGTCGATGGAAATCGAGATGCCGGCCAGGCTGGTGGTCTGCATGACGGGAGTCCGCATCAAACGGCTCTCGACCCGTTGGCGGACGAATTGGCCTTCGGGCCGAACGCTGCCCATTCCATTGACCAGCCGCGCCCGTACGCCGCCACGGGGAATCTGCTGGACGAACTGGCTGCCGCCAATGCCGCCAAGGCCTGCGTTCAGTCCTTGTCCGGCTCCGCTGTTCCGCAATCCCGACGCACCTCCAGTCGTGCCACCGCCGCCGGTGCCACCCGTTTGCCCGGTCATGTCTTGTTGCAGCGAGCCTACGAAGCCGTCTTCGCCAATGGTCGCGGCGGTCGAGCCAACATAAGCGTTGGTAATTTCCTCAAACTCAAACTGTTCACCGCCAATATCGAGCATGGCATCGTCGCCGATACTGGGCTGTTGGGCCGTGGTATCGCCGCTTCCGGTGCCGTTGCCAGTCGTCTGCTGCGTCGTCGGAAACTGGCCGGCGGTTGGAGATTGTGTTGTGGCTGGAATTCCCGAGTTGAACCCGCCCGTATTGCCATTGCCTTGAGCAACAACTGGCCCGGCTTGGGCCAACGCAATCAGGATGGTCAATATTCCGAAGAGGGCGCGGGTTGCGTTCATGGATTTCAGCTCGCGTGTTCCCGACTGGCCCCGGACAACGTCACCCCTGAGGCTGGGATGGCCCCGTTGGCGGACCTTTCCCGGTCCAAGTCTAACCCGTGGCACTTCCGGTTGTATCGGCTTTTCGGCCTCGACCGGTCCCAACCCATCCCGCCATCCCTGTTCCTCCCCCCAGCTTTCCCACTTTCCAGGAGCCTATCCCAAAACCGGCGGGGTCTGACGCCAAACTGCGCAGTCTTCGGAGCAGTTTGGGGTCTGACCCCTTCTCCTGCCGGTTTTGGGATGGGCTCTAAAGTCCCACCCGCAGGCCCTCGTTTGCAATCTGCATTCCCGCCGATTCGACCAGCCGACTGGCGGCCGAGGAATCGTCGAGGAGCGGGTTGGTGTGGTTGAAGTGAATGAAATGGACTTTGGCCCGCTGTTCGGCCACCAGCGGCTGAAACCGCTGTACGGTCCCGGCGACCAGCGGATGGGGGACTTCTGCCATGTTGCGACCCGGCAATTCCTCGCCATCAAAGAAAGTTGCGTCGAGAAACGCAATGTCCACAGCCGCCAATTCATCTTCGATCTTTCGCTCCCAAAGCTCCCAGCGGTCGATGTCGGGCAAGAACAACGCGCACTGGTTGGGACCGCTGATCCGGAACGCAACCGTCTCCGAGAATTCGCCGCGGTGCGGAACGGCGACCGGCACCACTGTCAGGCGCTCATTCAGCCGGACCGGCTGGTTGGCGACAAGAGGCTGGAGCGCGATGTTCTTCAGGTCCACCAGCTGGCTCCACGGCCCAGCGGTCCGCAACAGTTCCGCCATCCGCGGCATAGCGTGGACAGGCACCTCGCTGGCACCGATCACTTCCCTGCCCAGATGAACCAGTCCGGCGTAGTGGCCAATGTGGGCATGGGTGAGGAAGATGCCATCCAGACTTGGGGCTTTGTCCCCCGCTGGCGGTGCGATTTCGTCCAGCTGCTGAAGCTGGTGGCGAAAATCGGGTGTGCAGTCGATCAGCCAGCGCTGTCGGCTGTCAGGGTCGACAAGTGCGACACAGCTGACATGTCGCGCGAGCACCGGATTATCCCAGGCCCGGGCACAACAGGCATTGCGACAGCCGGCCTGGGGGAAGCCTCCGTCTTGCGCAATCCCGAGCACCACGAGGAACGGATCCTCGGCCCCGGCCTCGCGACTGGCCGCAAGCGGCAAGCACAGACTGAAGGCGAGGATCAGTACGGCTCGCCAAACGCTGGCGGGGTTTGACATGAGTGACTCCGTTCGCCACCTGAAATCGGTTACCTGCGTTGTCATGCCGGCCCTCGTGCTTCGTCAACGCTTGAAGCAGGGATTGCCCGAACTGAAGCCTGACGCGCAAGCGAAGGTTTTGCCGCGTTTTCTTCGCTTGCGATTCAGGCTTTGATTGCGTCCACCCTATTTTGGAGCCTTGACAGCGCACCCAGCCCGGGAATCTGGCTGATCCGGCCTGATTTTCTGCCAAGTTCCGAAACCGGACCAGCCAGGGAGGGGTTTGGCCTGATCGAGCAACTCTCGCTTGCCTCGAAAGCAGCAGGCACATTCCATGTGCCGTCAGCGATTGATACTCCGCGCGGTCAGAAATGAGTGAATTGGGCGAGTCCCGGCGCGCCGGGATCAGCCCTCCGTGTCGTGCGCGGGACACGGAGGGCTGACGCCCTGCCGCTCGCCAACATCAACTTTGGCCGCGCGCGGTATAGGACAGCGGAGCTGGAGCCGGCACCTGGAGTGTGCCTGCTGATTTGTAGCCTGCTACATTGTTGCCCGTCCCTGTTTCAACGGTTGCCTGGGGAATCCTGATCCATGAGAGTTATCCGTAGCGCTGCGTTACTCCTGTTGGCCGGAATTCTGTTTTCGGCCGTTTCGCTTCAGGCACAATCGGAAACCCGACCGCCAACCGAGCAGTTGTTGCCGGAGACAGCTGTGCTCTACGTCCAGATCCGGGACTTGCCCGAGCTGATTGAGGACATGGAAGAAACGGGCATGGGCCGGCTGCTGGCGGACGAGAAGATCGCCCCGCTGGCCGAAGAGCTGTGGGCCCAGGCGCGGGAGGGCTTCAACCAGCTATCCACCGCCGAAGAACTGGGGCTCGACTTTGACGACCTGACCAAAGTCGCGCACGGCGAAATCTGCTTCGCGATCATCGCCCCGCGGCGGGCTGACGCGCAGTTCGCGTTTTTCATCGATATCAACGAAGAGGAAGGTGCGGCCGACCGGTTGCTGGAAAGCGGCCGGGTGATCGGCGAACGTGAGGGGGCCGAGTTTGTTGAAGAGGAAACCGAAGACGCAAAGTTCACCACCGTCAACGGGCCCGATGGCAACCAGTTCACGATGTTTCGCAAGGACGGAACGGTGGTCGTGACGACCAACCGGGACCTGTCGCAACAGATTCTCGACCGCTGGAACGGCCGCGAAGTCGAAAAAATCCGCCCGCTCGTCGACAATCGCAAATTCGCCACGATCATGAACCGCTGCCGCGGCAGCAAACAGGAACCGCCCGAGCTGCGGTTCTTTGTCGACCCGATCGAGATGTTCAAGTCACTGACGCGCGGTGACGCAGGTTCGCAGCTGGCGATCGGTTTTCTGCCAGTCCTTGGACTCGACGGCTTGCTCGCCATCGGCGGCAGCTCGGTGATCGCCGAAGGCGAGTTCCAGGGTATCAACCGGATGCACATCATGCTCTCCAACCCGCGGGCCGGGATCATTGAAATGCTGGCCCTCAAGCCAGGCGAGTACCAGCCCCGCCAGTGGGTCCCCGCCAACGCCTCGAACTACATGTCGACCAGCTGGGACATCGACCGGATGTTCGCCGAGCTGACCAAGATCGTTGACACGTTCTCCGGCGAGGGGACGTTTGAAAAACAGATTGCCGAGAACATCAATGAAGAACTGGAGATGGATTTCAAGGCCGATGTGCTGGGGGCACTCGACGGCAACCTGACCTGGGTCACCTGGGCTGCAAAACCGTGGACCGTCAATGGCCAGGCCAATGGCGTCGGCCTCGGACTCAAGGACGTTGAACTTGCCGAGACCTCGTTGCGGAAAATCATGGACCGGATCAGCGAGGAACAGGGCGAGAACGAAAGCCTGGTCGAGGAGTCGCACGAAGGCGTGACCCTGTGGCGTTTCGACAACACCGAAATGCGAGAGCAGTTCGAGATGATGCGGGAGGACGGTCGAACCCAGATTGCCTTGCGTGCGCCCGAACCGGCCTTTGCGATCGTCGGCGAGACGCTGATCCTCAGCGACAGCGCCGATTTCGTGCGGCTCGCCATCGACACCGAACGCGGCTCGGCACCCCGGCTGGCCGACCAGCAGGACTTCAAGACCGTCGGCAAGAAGATGACCAGCCTGCTGCAAAGCGACATGCCGGCGGCGGTCATGTTCAGCCAGCCGGCGCTGGTGATGGAACAGTTCTACGAAATCGCAAAGGGCGACGACGCAAAGAATTTCCTTACCGAAGCTTCCGGGGACAACCCCTTCGTCGACGGCATTCGCCGGGCGATGGACGACCACCCGCTGCCCGCGTTCGAAGACCTGAAGAAGTACTTCACGCCCCAGGGTGCCTTCATCACCAGTGACGATACGGGTTACCACATCCTCCAGTTCGAAATGCGCCCACCGCAAGAGACGTCCGATACGGGCCGGTGAACGCCGCGGAAAAGCCGCAACAGACTCACGTGGCGCATAGCTCCGCTTTGCGGTCCCGCGCGATCGCTGCATTCGACTGGCGCGCCAACGAGGACTGTGAACGGACCGCAAAGCTGAGCTGTGCGCCACGTTCCGTAAAGTGGCGCAATCCAGTCAAGCGTCTGGCCCATTGCGTTCCAGCCACTTGCGCAACAGCACCAGCAGCAGCTGTTCAGCCAGCTGGCCGATCCCCGGCTGACTGCTTTCCCGCGGTCCCGCAACGTTGAGGGTTTGCACGCCAAGGCCTTTCAACCACTCCAGCGCGGAGTTCAGCCCGGATTCCGGGCCCAAGGGGTCAAGCACCCGCAAAGGCCGACCGAGTTCGCGGGCTGCGCCGGCCGTCAGCGCGGTACCACCCGAAAGCGGTTTGGGCGCGACAATCAGCGTGGCGTCCGAATCGCGGACATTCCAGCGAGTCCGCACGGCATAGTCGGTGGTATCCGTCTCACGCATCGAAAAACGGTCCGGGATCAGGCCGTCTTCGGCCAGCCGGCCAAGTGGACACCAGCCGCCGTGCTCAATCTCAAGAAATGCCGCAACCTCTAGCGCGGCGCGGTCGACTCCCGTCTGGCCGCCCGACACTACCCGTAACTGCCGCCGCATCATCAGAAGTCCGCGTTTGTCCAGTCAACCAGGGCGAGCGGCAGGGCGTCAGCCCTCCGTGGCCGCGACAAAGCTCTAAGGCTGATTGGCCGGCAGTTCCAGTTTCATCCCGGCCGGCAACGGATCCAGATGCCCGGTTGCCGCGCTGAGCTTCGCGCGGTTCAACTCGATCAGCTCGACAAACCGCGAAGCCTGGCCCAGTTCCTGCCGCGCAATGTCAAACAGTGTATCGCCGGCCTGCGTCTGGTAAACGCCGGGTTCGTTCAGCGGCTGCGCGCCGTTTTTTGAACCCAGCCCGGCACAGTACTCCGGCCAATTCCGGCACAGGTCGCCTGGCGATGGACAGCGAATCTCCATGCCCGCTGCAAACGGGCCATAGACCTGATCCGGACCACAGTTCTCGGCCCATAACGCGGCAAAGTAGCGCCCGTCACCGTAGACCCGCGCGCTGAACTCCCACAACGATTCGCCAGCCCCGGACCGAACCGTTCGCGGCCACGCCGAGGGAACTCCAGAATCCACGCCAGGGTTCGATACGTTCGCCTGGACGTCAGTTGTTGAAGCAGGATCAGTCGATGTCACCACGATCGAACTCTCATCGACCAATGACGCCGGAAATTCGGTGATCGATGCCGGCGGAGGCGAGAACGTTGGCTGGATCACGGCACCGAAACCGGGAAAGCTCGGCAGAAAACCGGATTCGGCCGGACTGGCTGCGGGCGGGCCTGATGGCGACGCCAAACCGGGGGCAACGGGCTGCTCCCCGCTGAAGAACCCTGCCGGCTCGACGCGTTCCGAAACTGAGTTGTCGTCCGGAACTGGCGCCGGTTGCGATGGGGATGCCACACCGCCAGCACGAACGACTTCGCGGGGTCCGGGTCGCGAAGGACTCCCGGGCGAAAATGTGATCTGAGAGCCTGTCCGGGAAGCGTCGGGGTCTGACGCCAATTCGCGCAGTCTTCGAGGCAAATTGGGGTCTGACCGCCTTCCGGGACGCTTCTCGGACAGGTTCTGTGTCTGACGCGGTTCAACGACCGGCGAACGGTGCGGGGCTTCCACCAATTCCGTTGGATGATTGGCCGCTGTTGTTTCCGATCCGGTAACGTGCCCGTCCTCGGGCCCGGTTGTCGCTTCCCTGTTTTCTTCAAGTGCCTGCCGGATCCGGTCGCGGCGAGAAGACCGGGCGAGATCAGGATTGGGTAGCGGTCGGCCTGGATCCGTTTCCTTGAACTCGGTACCCGTCGGTCCTGAAGTGCCAGGTTCCTCGCGACGCCGGACAGCTTCGACTTCGGCCAGCAGGACTTCGGGACTCAAGTGTCCCCGCGTGATTTGGAGGATTCTGTCCGGCGAAATTTCGACGGCCCGCGGGATGTCTTCGATTCGCAACCCGGCCGCCGGCTGGATTCGCTGCCAGATCCGGTTACCAAGCCAGCCACAAAGACCCAAAGCCAACACGCAGCCAATGACCAGCCCAAGCTTCGCGGACCTGCCGTTCTGTACAACTCGTTCTGGCAACGTCGGGCGATCCATCACGCGAACTGGACCGGTGAGCGGGCGAACCCGTTCACAAGCCAAGACTTCCTGGTGTCGTGGCCGGACAGAGTTTCCGGCCAATCGGGCGGACTTTTAGCAGCTGTCGCCGAATTCCCCAACCCGCATTGCCTTTGGCCACCATGCTGGAGTGCGTTTCGCGGATTGCAGGGTTCTCTTCACCAACAGGCAGCAGCGTCAGATTTTCTTTGCCGCCTCCCTCCCACGCCGCGGCTTTGAGCGGTGGGGGGAGGGCGGGGGGAGGGGGTG
>JANOFL010000306.1:0-7672 GCA_031405895.1 Planctomycetota bacterium | reverse complement strand
TCGGGCGGGCGGCCGTCCAGCAGGTTGAAATGAAACAGCAGGTTCCAGATACCACAGATCGTGGCCGGATTGCAGGAAAGAAACCGGCACAGTCCCGCCAGTTCGACTTCGCTCGCGGTCGCGACAAAAACCTGGTCGGTATGGTCAAACGGCTGGTCACCAAAAAGTGTCTGGCAGTCGACCGAGAACTGGTTCGCTGCGCTGTTCCATCGCCGTTCAGGCGATCCGGCAATGCGCTCCAGCCACGGTCGGATCCAGCGCCGTCCCGGCCGCGCGCTGCCTTCGGGCCCGGGCAAGTTCCAGCGGTTGCGCCGGTCAAGCCCCGCGAGCAGACTGCCATTGTCGTAGATCGTGCCGCGGAAGACGCTCTCGACCGGAAGATCGACGCTTTCAGTCGTACGCACACCAAAGCTGCGGTTTGCCGCGACCCGGACCTGCCAGCCCGCTTCGCGCGCCGCCGCGGCGATGCTGGTTGCCAACCCGGCGTGATGGCTGCCGAGGTCGGTCAACGAATGCTCAATGACGGTCAACGAAGCCACAGGGGCGGGTCCTTCCGCAGCGGGGTGGCGGACAGCCGCAAAATGAACGGATTGCCGAAAACGTCGGCGGAATCCTTCCGCGCGAACCGGCCGGCGAATACTAGCCCGCCTGCCAAACAGGGGTCAATGTCAGCCCGCCAGTGTCGCGTTCTCTTTCGCGCGGGTGCGCAACATAGCCTTCGTTGTCGGCGGCGGAACATCCTTGCTCTCATTTCCGGCTCCCTCCCCCGCCGCGGCTTTGGGCGGTGTGGGGAGGGCGGGGGAGGGGGTGTCCGCGCAACCCTGATCCGCTGGAAGCTGGCCACTCTTGAGTCGGCCACGGAATCGAACCCGAAGGAACCGGTGCGCGGCAATCGACAAAGCAGGAGCTTCGTCGCCTCAAACCAGCGCTCTGCCTGATCGGGGCATGAATTCCGCAAACTGCGACTTGCACACTATTCGCCGCCGCGCAGGTCGATTGCAATTGACCGGAATCGCGCTTTCCCCGTAAAAACCAGGCTGCCAGCGGTCCCGGAGGATCGCCCCGTCCTGCCGGATCAGCCGATGCCGCGCCACGTCGTCATTCTGCCGTACTACTGCGAAGAGGAAGTCGATCGCTACCTGCAGATCGGCGACTGGATGGCCAGCCACTGCCGGCTGCCGCTCGACTGCACTTTTCTGCTCGCCGCCAGTCCTCGCGCCACGACCAGCGACCGGCTTTTCGAGGCCTGGTCCAGGCTGGGCTGTTGCCAACATCTGAAGTGCCCGACCCAGGTCTTTGGCTATCCGGCCGGACCGACGGCCATGTATTGGGACGCGATGCACCACATCGCAGAGAACTTCCGCGGCGACGGCTTCGCGCTCTGGTTTGAGTCCGACATGGTCGCCGTTCGCCCCGACTGGCTCGACCAGCTCTCCGCCGACTGGGATCGCGAGACCCAACGCCCGCTGCTGATGGGCTGCTATGTGCCGCCCGTTTTCAAATTCCGCTGGTTGCGCCGCAAGAAACTGTTGCTCGATCCCCACATCAATGGCGGGGCCTGTTACGCGCTCGACTTCGCCCGGCGGATGCCGCCCGAAGCCCGCACCGGGACTTTCGACATGGCGATTTATCGCCACGCCCTCCAGGGCGGCGGCGCGGTGGTCACGGACCGGATCGGTTTCTCAACCCTCAGTCGGGTTCGGCGCGACGTGATGGCCGGGCGCAAGTGCCTGCTGCACGGTTTCATGCAGGACAAGAACCGCTTCATCAGCGAAGCGGTCCGGCCGTTGTCGGCGGCGGAGCAGCGCTCGCGCTGGACCCTGCCGTTGCGCGAATCCCTGGAAGAAGCCTGCCAACGGATCCGGCTCTGTTTTTTCCGCCGCGGTCCGGCCGTCATGCTGCAAAACCTGTTGCTGGCGCAAAAGCGAAACCCGGTCGGCCGCCTCCAGCCGGACACCCAGCCGGGCAGCTGACATCAATACCAGCCCGCAGCGCAAGCAAGGACGGCATGTTGGCCGGTTTTACCTTGCTTGCGCTGCGGGCTGGTATCGAAGCGCAACGTCAAAAAGCGCAAGCAAGGACCAGCCCTCGCAAACAACGGCCACCCCACGGTCGCCACCATGGCCCGGATCGCCCATTTCAACACCTACCCCCACGGCGGTGCCGCAACCGCGGCGCTCCGCCTGCACCGGCAACTGCGGGCAGACGGCAACGACAGCCTGGTCTACTGGTCGCATTGCGACCATGCAGAACCCGTTGAACCAGGACTGAATCGGCTGCCGCTGGTTTCATCAACCCGTGGCGGCCTCGGCGCCGCGCTGACCCGGCCTCTGGTCCGCCAGCGGCAACGCACGATTTCCTCCAGCTGGGACTCCCAGATCGCGCGGCGCGACCAGTCGGCTGAAGTCTTTTCCATGGCCGAACAGTACGAGCCGCTGGTTCCAGACTGGCGGCTGATCAACGCCGACGTCGTTCATCTTCACTGGATCGCCTTCATGGCCGACTGGCCGGCCTTTTTTGGCGCGATCCCCGACCAGGTTCCGCTGGTCTGGACGCTGCACGACCAGAACCCGTTCACCGGCGGCTGCCACTACAGCGATGGATGCGAACGGTTCACGGCCGGTTGTGGTCACTGCCCACAGCTGGTCGGCGGCGGTGCCACCGACATCTCGCGGAGATCGCTGCTGGTGAAACAGCAGGCCCTTCGCCGCAAGCGTATGCATGTCATCTCGCCCAGCCGCTGGATGGATGGTCTCGCCCGTCAAAGCCCCGTCTGGCCGGCCAGGACGACTTTTTCAGTCGTGCACTATGGCCTGCCGCTCAACCAGTTCTTTCCGCGCGAAAAGGCTGCCGCGCGCCGCGCCCTGGGAATCGGCGAACACGAAACCGTGCTCGGCTTTGGAGCGGACAACATCGCCAATCCACGCAAGGGTTTTTCATTGCTCGCAGCGGCCCTGCGATCTGTGGCCGATCAGCAGCCGAAGCCGGATGGGCTGACTGGCTTGCTGGTCGGTGGCGGTTCCAGCCAGGGTCCGCCCGTTGAACTTCCGGGCCTGACACGGACCATGCACCTGGGCTTCCTCCCCGGGCCAGAAAAAATCGCCAACTTTTACAGTGCCTGCGATTTTGTCGTGGTCCCGTCGCTCGAAGACAACCATCCGCAAATGGCCCTCGAAGCCATGGCCTGTGGCCGGCCAGTCATTGCGTTTGATACTGGCGGGATCGGGGAGTTCGTGCTCGACGGCATCACCGGACGACTGGTGCCCTTGCGCGATGTCGAATCACTTGCGACTGCGATCCGGCAACTGGCCGAGGCCCCGGCCCTCCGCGACAACCTCGGGCAGCGGGCAAGAATGCTGATCCAGCGCGATTTCGAGGCCGCCAGCCAGACTGCCCGGGTCACCGCGATCTACGACCACTTTCTTTCTTCGACCCGCCGACGCGCCGCGTAGGATGCGTGAAACGCACCAATTGCATTCTTCCTTTGACATCATCGGCCGCCACCGCGCTCTCCCGCCTTACAGCAGCCCAACCTCGTAGTGGCTGTATTCGATCACCCGCCACTTCCCGTCCGCCTCTTTCTCAAAGGTCAGCGTCACGCCGCGCGTCACAGTTCCGTTGTAGTCGTATTGCGACTGTCTCGCATCGACGTTGACGAAAGCCGCGAAGTCCATCACGGCCCGCGGCGGACTGGCGTTTTGATCGAACTTGGGTTCGTCCCGGCGGCTGATGCTGCAGCCATGGAACTTGTACTGCGGCATCTCGGCGTTGAGCTGCTCCAGGGTGTCCTGCCGCGACGGGCTGATGAAGCCAGCCAGCCCGGCGACATCGTTGTTCCGGACACAGACCACCATCTCTTCCAGCGTCCGGTGCAGCTGCTCCCGGTCGGTCACTGTCCGCCGCTCGATCAACAGCAAGACCACCATCGCCAGAAGCGACAGCCCCGCCAGCCCCCAGAGCCAGCCTTTTCCGGTCACCCACCCAAACCCGCCAAACCCGCCGATGAGCAGGGTTCCAGTCAACACGATGTAGAGCGGGTCTTCCTGAAGCCAGGTCATGTCGAGCACTCCAACCGGTCCGTTGGTTCGCCAGAATCATTACGGCGAGTCGCGCTCCGTTTGTTCAACGCCACTTTCCAAACAGGTCAGTCGAGAAGGAGCAAGTCAATCGGGCAGCGGCTGACCGCGGGTTTCTGGGGCGAAGGGAAGGGCGATCAGGCCGACGAGGAACGCCGCGCACATTGTGACCGCGGCCCAGCGAAAGCCTTCTTCGTAACCCCGCTCGGCGGTAAACACCAATTTCGTCAGCAAACCAATCCCCAGTGGCCCGGCCGCGGCGAGGATCCGGCCGACGTTGTAACAAAAGCTGATTCCTGTCGAACGGAGATGGGTCGGGAACAACTCGGGAAAGTAAATCGCGAACCCGCCGAAAAGCGACAGCTGACAAAAGCCCATCAGCGGAATCATCCAGAACAGTTCCTGGAACTGGTCAAGCCACGCAAAAACCATTGCCGTGCTGATCAACGCCGCGACAAAACAGATCGCGAACGTCGGCTTGCGACCAAGGCGGGCCGCCACGAAGCCAAACAGGTACATCCCGAAGAAGCCGCCGAAATTCTGCAGCAGTGCCGTCACTCCGACCCAGAAGGCCTTGCTCCCCCGCGCGGTATCCCCGGTAATCCCCAGTTCCGCGAAACGCCGCGTCAACACGCCATCGACGAGGTCGTAGCTGAAGAAGCCGATGCCCCACAGGCCGATGATCCCCGAACATCCAAGCGCCAGCCCGACCAGCGCGTTGTGCCGCCAGCGCGCGTTGGCGAACAAGGCCGCGTAGGAACCGAATCGCGGCCCATCCGGCTGTGGGGATTCGAGCTGCTTGCGTCGCGCGGCCAGCCAGGCCTCGGGCTCCTTCAACCGCGCCCGGATCACCAGCGCCAACAGCGCGGGCAGCGTCCCGGCGACAAACATCAGCCGCCAGCTCGTCACGGCGAACCCGCCAATCGTGGCACCGGCGAACGCGCCGCTGCCTTCGAGCGCCCCAAGCCCAATGCTGAGCAGGGCACCGATTGAATTGCCGATGGTGGAACTGGCCTGGAGCAATCCGAGCGCATAGGTCCGGACGCGGGCCGGCATGACTTCCGCAACCAGCGCGACACCAACCGCGAACTCGCCCCCGACGCCAAGTCCGGTCAGGAAGCGGTAGAACGCGAAATCCCAGAAGCCGGTCGAGAAGGCACTCAGACCGGTGCAGAACGAATAGATCAGAATCGTCCAGAGCATGACTTTCGCGCGCCCGATCCGGTCGCCCAGCGCCCCGAAGATCAGACCGCCGCAAGCCCAGCCCACCAGGAATATGCTGGTGCAGACTGTCACGCCAAACGTGACATTCTCCGGCGTCGGGTCTTTGAGCAACGACCGCATCGCCGGCGTTTTGGCCAGCGCAAAGAGCTGCTGGTCCATCGTGTCGAACAGCCAGCCCAAGGCCGCGACCAGCAGCACGAACCAGTGGTACCGGTTCAACTCACGAAACCAGCCCCAGCCGGGATCAGCGACAGGTTGAACAGCAGCCGGACTCTCCGGCGATGACCACGGATTCGACATGCGGCGACTGCTCAGCGGGACCGGATCCGGAACGCCAAAGTATAGTCGGCCTGCCCGTGAATCGTGACCCGCCTGGCCGTCCCGACCTGCTTGGCCCTACTCGGTCCCGGGCTCCCGCCCGGGACCGCACTGACCAAAGGCTCCGCCTTCCATCGCACCGGCGGGTAGCGGAACCAGAACGGCAGAGCCGTCAACTCAACGCCGGCGGTCCACGGCAGGAGCCGTGGAACGAGTTCTGTTACGTGATCTCAGATCTCAGATCTCAGATCCAACGTCTTCCTGTCCACGAGGCACAAGCAATGCCTGTCGCAAGGGCAGCGCCTACATTGCTGAAAAACAGTTCAGCACGGCGATCTCGGCAATGTCGCGGTTGAAGACCAGCGGCCGGTTGTGGCGTCCCCAGCAGCCGCAGGCTGAACAAGGCGCCAGATGGTTCGTCCTGGGCTTCGGCAATCAATATGTCACCAAATGGTGACATATCTTCAAAGTTGACCGGCAGCGGGCCAGCCGCCGGCGGTCAACGACCAGCACTCACCTGACTCGTCCCTGCACACCCACCGCCCCAGCCAGCCTCAGACTCTCATGCTTCCCAAATTGCCCAAATTTGGTGGCTGCCACCTTTTCCGCCCCACGACTTCGGACAGCGCCACGATATCGCCGCCGAGTAATGCCAGCCGGATCGCGATGGCGGCTGGATCGCTTCCGCCCGATTCGACATTCCAGGCCACGATGTCAAACTCTGGACGGGCTTTCCACCGCTCCTGGGCAATCTCAGCTTCAACCCGCTGCCTTCGGTTTCCGCCTGTAGCGCCTGCTGGAGAGCGCGGGCCTGTTCAGCATCGCGCCGGGCTGACATGCCGAAGTCGCACCCGGCCAGCAGGATCGCCAGGCAGAGGAAAGCCGCTCGCATCGTTCGCCCTTCGATTGCAGCCATTGACGGGGCATCGCTTGGTTGCCCCCGTGGTGCCTGATTGTCCCGGATGGCCAGCGCGTCAGGCAACCCCTGCCAACAAGCCAACGAAAAAGGCGAGAGCGTTTCCGCCCCCGCCTGGTGGTTACTCGTTGAAGCCGGATGGGCTAACGGTTGAGCCCGGCTCGTTTGCCTCGAACGCGGACCAAAACTCCAGCCACGCCCATGAGCACCAGGGCGGCGGAAGATGGCTCTGGAATAACGGCTCCGTACGTTGCCCCGCCAAATCCATCCGCATTTCCCCTGCCTACTACGGGGCCAGACGAGCCATTCCAGTGAAGCACATTGCGATCTTCACCAGCAGTGCTGTTAAGTCGAAACTGCATACCCCCGATACTTGGATCTGTGAAGTTGCCCAAAAAATCAGCCGCCGTGACAACGCCACCAGACAAGGTAACTCCCGCTCCATTCGTAACATCCCATGCAGTGATCGAATTGCTCGTCATTCCCAAGCTGGAGTAATCGCCGATCAGGGTCACTGCGGTTGGAATCGAGGTTGCGTTATTGACCAAACCGTGCAAGATCCCCTGGAGAACGCCGGGAGTATGGGTACGTCCAATCCACGGCCAATCAGTCGGGTCATTCACGATCGAAAAAGAAACATCATCAGCCTGCACCGTTGCAGTCGTGGACGCCAAAGTGCCGAGGGCAATGCACAACATCGCCATCAGTTTGATTGTCAGTTGCTTCATGCTGATTCTTCTCGTAAAAAAACACGTTGAAAGTGATCAGGAACAATTTGACAGACTAGTCGCGACCCTTCACTGGCTGACGGAACGGGAACGAAACTTCGGGCTATGAACCCAAGTGGCAAAAACTGTCCTTAGCATCATGGTGACGCCTCTTCTCCCGATCGACACCGCTCTGACTGGGTGGTCAGTCTAGTGAGTGCTTGTCGTTTGTCAACAAATTGGCGGATTCTTTTTCCGCATTGTCGGTCCCGACCTGTCCGCCCTTCGCCTTCTTCACCCGGTTGTAAATCCGCCCCCGGATGTTGCCAGCCCCTAGCCCTGAACCAAGCGTGGGCCAATCCTTGTTGAATTGAAAAAGCTCGAAACCATCCGTGAATTGCGGGGTCTATTGGGTTGTAACCAGTCCAATG
>JANOFL010000265.1:0-22357 GCA_031405895.1 Planctomycetota bacterium | reverse complement strand
AGCGGCACCATCCGGTCCGTTCGTGGCCATGATTCGCCGGGCCAGGTCGGCCGAGTCGACATCGGGGAGGGTCCCGTCAATCAGGACCGCATTGACGGTTCGCCCCGCCCGGGCCTGTTGCTGGAGGTGCTCCAGCGCCGCCGCGCCAGTCGCTGCGCCGAGCACCCGCACGCTCCAGGTCCGCAACAGATTGCTGATCGCGCGAAGCGCATCGGGGTGGTCGTCCACGACCAGCACGGTCAGGCCGGCCAGCGATTCCTCGAAGTTGGCGCCTGCGGCGGCAGTGGTGATCCCGACGGGGAGTTCGAGGGTAAACCAGAAGCGGCTGCCGCGGCCCGGTTGGCTCGCCACGCGGACCTGGCTGCCCATCATTTCGACCAGCTGCCGGGAGATCGACAACCCCAGCCCCGTTCCGCCGTATTGCCGCGAGGTCGAGACATCAACCTGCTCAAAATCCCTGAACACCGACTCCAGCTTGTCGGCCGGGATGCCAACCCCTGAATCGATCACTTCGAACAGCACCTGCGCCGGGAAGTCATCATTGGTCCGTGTGAGGCGGACAATCACCTGCCCCTGGCTGGTGAACTTGATTGCGTTGCCGACGAGGTTGGTGATCACCTGGCGCAGGCGGAGGGCGTCGCCAATGACTTCGCCCGGAAGTTCGGGGTCGAGATCGACGACCAGTTCCAGCTGCTTGGCGTGGGCCCGCACGGCCAACGCCCGGACCGTTTCCCCGACCCAGTCGCGGAGCTGGAACCGCTCGACATCGAGTTCCATCTTGCCCGACTCGATCTTGCTGAAGTCGAGGATGTCGTTGATCAGCGTCATCAGCCCGTCGGCCGACTGGCGGATCATGGTCAGGTATTCCTGCTGGGTCCGGTCGAGCCGCGTGTCGAGCAGGAGTTCGGTCAGGCCGAGAATGCCGTTCATCGGCGTGCGGATCTAGTGGCTGACATTGGCGAGAAACTCGCCGCGGAGGCGGGTGGCCTTCTCCGCCATGTCGCGGGCCTGCTGCATTTTGTTTTCCGCTTCGACCCGTTCGGTCACGTCCCAGAAGACGCCCTGGATGCCGATCCGCCGGCCATCCGAGTCGCGGAGCGGCGACTTGATCACCTCGACCCAGGTCACGGTCCCGTCGGGCAGCCGGTGTTCCTCGACGCCATGGTAGGGATGGCCGCTTTCCAGAATCCGCCGGTCGTCCTCGCGGTACTTGTGGGCCAGCTGGGGCGGGAAGAGGTCCTCGTCGGTCTTGCCGAGCAGGTCGTCGAGCCTGATCCCAAGCGCTTCGCAGTAAATCTGGTTGCAAAAGACCAGCCGGCCGTGGCGGTTCTTGCGGAAGACCTTGATCGGCAGGTTTTCAACGAGCGATTCGTAAACCGAACGCCATTCGGTCAGGCTGCGCTGGGCCTGGTACCAGTCCGAGCTGTCGCGCGCGATCACGGCGACCTGTTCGGGTTCGCCGGCCGCATCGCGGATCAGGCGAAAGCTCGCGTCGAGTACGCGTTCCGAACCGTCCGAACGAAGGACCCGGAACTGGCTCTGGACCGCACCGATTTCGGCGAGCTCGGCCAGCTGCAACAGCAGGGCGGTTTTGTCCTGGGGATTAATCACACCCAGCCAGAGCCGGTCGCGCTGGCGGAGCTGTTCCAGCGGGACGTCAAACAGGGCCGTCGCGGCATGGTTGAGGTAAACCAGCCGCTGGCAGTCCGGCGTCAACGACCAGACCAGCTCGCCGATCTCGTCCAGCAAATGGGCGTGCAGGCCAGAATCACGCGCGGCCGGCAAGTTCGGGGTCGGATTGTCGGGCCACGCCGGGTTCATGAGCGAACTGCGGTCTCGGTTCCGGAATCACGCCGCAGCCGAACGCAGCCGGCCGCGGCAACGGAGTGCCAGCTTCATGTTAGAGCCTATCCGGGAACCGCAAAGAGAGGGGGTCAGACCCCAAATCGCTCAAAAGACTGCGCGATTTGGCGGCAGACCCCGGCGGCTCGCGTCGGTCAGCGCGCAATGGCCGCCCCGGGAGCAAGGTAGAGCAGTGTCCCGCAGTTCTTGCAGAAGACCGGCTTTTTTGAGAACAGGTCGCTGCGGGTCTGGGTCGTGATCACGCTGTGACATCCGCCGCACGACTCGCCATCGGTTTCGGACAAGGCATTCTCGCCGCTGGCCTTGACCAGCCGGCGGTACTCGGTGAGCTGCTCGCCTGGCAAGCGCTTCTCCAGCTCGATCAGTTCAGCCCTTGCCCGCGCGAGGTCGGCCTGAATCCGTTTTTCCCGCTCGACCACATCGAGCTTGACCCGGGCAGCCTCGGCGACACCCTTGTCATGATTCGATTTCGCCTTGGCGAGGTCGACGACGAGGCGGTCGACGCGCTCCAGCAGTTCGAGGATTTCATCCGAGAGCACGGCGTTGGCTTGCTGGTCGGCGGTGATCTGGTCGCCCAGCAGCTGGTACTCGCGAGCGCTCTCGGCGGCGTTCTTCTGGCCGGACATTTTTTCGATGCGGGCCTCACGCTGGGCGAGCTGCAGCTGTTTCTCGTCCGCCTGCTTGCGGGTCTCCATCAACAAGGCCCGCGCCGCGTCCCACTCGGCGTGCAACTTCTTTTCCGCCGCGTCGGCCGCCCGAACCATGCGCGGACAGCGTTCGAGCTGGTCCTGGAGGTCGGCCAGCACCCGAAGCTTGGCGTGCACCGCGTGGAGGAGCGCGTAGTCGATCGGTGCGGGAGGCATGGCGCGGGATTGGCCTTTGACGCGGGATCACCCAATCCAAGAGTTATCGCCCAAGTCGCGGCCGGAAGCAATCATGAGCCGATGGGCGCTAGCACCGGTTTCTTCTGAGCCGACGTGCGCCAGCCCCGATTGGCCCGAAGAAACCGGGGCTAGCGCCCTTCGGCTCAGTTGCACTACTCGTCGAGCACGGCCCGGATCGGCCGGCGACGGCGGCCGCGGCGATGGCGCATCGACAGCTGTTCGCCTTCGGTGAACCAATAGCCGCCCAGGACTTTGTAGAAAAGCAGAAGGATGAACGCGCCGCCAGCACCCACCGAAAAGCCTTCCAGGCTGACTGGCTGGATGTTTTGGGTCGGGTAGAAGTACTTGAGAATCGCGCAGCCAATCAACGTCCCGGCGATCCCCATCAACAGCGTCGCGACGGTCCCGCCCGGATCGCGACCCGGCATCACGGCTTTGGCGGCGAGTCCAACCACGGTTCCAAAGCCGACCCAGGTCAGGACCAGGTTGGCGAATTCGGCGAGTTGGTCGAAGTTCATGGTGGCACCGATTGGGTTCGTCAATGGTTCCCGTCAGTCGAGGATTCAGGGCGGCGCGAATCGGCCGCCCACGTGCTTGCCGACTGCGCGGAATGCTCCAGATGTTTCTTCGGACCTGGCGGGCCAGAAAATAAGCGATCCGGGCAGACTGCCCAAGATCAACCAGAACGGGACACTGGAACCTTAAGCTGGACAGCAATGGCTTTGGAGTTTCGGGCACGGCCGCCAGGGGGCCAAATCAATCTGATAGCGTGAAAACGGCCCGACAAAGACCGCTTTCAGCGGCAAAAATGGATTGAATTATCATGAACGGCCTGAAATCAGCGATTGCCGGTGTGTTCGCCTGGCAGCCAATGGCTCGATTTCTGCCGCCCGACAATTTGTTGAAAAAGTTGCCTGGCTCGCTCGGCCCCAGCGAATGACTCGCATTTGGATCGGGTCGCCGGGGAAGCCGGCCCGTTTTTTGACAGGCCGCCAGGGTTTCAACGCCGCGCGATCCCGTGTCAGTCGTTTCGCCGCATGAACAGCATTGCAAGCCAGCTCGGCGATCCGGCCCCGCGGCCGCACTTGCCGACCCTGGCCGGCTTGCGGATGGCTGGAGCCCTGACGGTGTTTCTACACCATGCGATGACGACGTTCGGAACTGTCGAACGGGAATTCAAGACCGGAGCGGCGGCCGCGATCTCGATGTTCATTGTCCTGTCGGGGTTCGTGCTGACCTGGAATCATGGACCTCATTTCAGCGCGACCGGCGACCGGGCATTCTGGCTGGGGCGGATTGCCAGACTCTGGCCGGTCCACCTGTTTTGCCTTGCGGTCGCGCTGTTCGTGCGTTACCGCGACGACGGCGGCGACTGGACAATCTGGCCCAAGCTGTTGCTGAATGTCGGGTTGCTCCATTGCTGGGTTCCGGTGCGCGAGTGGCTGGAAGGTTTCAATGGCGTGGCGTGGTTCGTCGCGACAGCGATGGGGCTTTATCTCCTGTTTCCGTGGCTGCTGCGACTGGCAAACCGGCACCCGGTGCTCTGGTATTGCGGCGTGTTGCTGTTTCACCTGGCGATCCTCGCAGTTGCCAATTTCCTGCTGGTCAGCCGGCCTGAATCGGCGCAGACGGTGGAGCTTCTGATTCAGGCCAATCCGCTGTTCCGGCTGTTCGAGTTTGCCACGGGGATCGCGATTGGCGTGTTTTGTCTCCGCGGTTTTCGGCTTCGCCCTGGCCCGCGGGCCGCCTTCTGGCATACGGGCCTCGAGATCGCGGCATTGCTGCTCCTGATGGTTTCGCTGCCGTGGGGACGATGGGGTAGCCGGCTGGTCGCCGGTGCGGAGCAGGTGGGCTGGCCGGCGGCTGGTGTCTGGCTGACTGGCGGCGGAAGCACGCTGCTGGCCGTGGCGTCGCTGATCCTTGTTTTGGCATCGTCGCGCGGGTTGCTGTTCCGGATCGGTTCATTGCCTGGCGTGCAGTATTGCGGCCAGATCAGTTTTGCGTTTTTCATGATTCACCTGCCCGTGATCGAGGTCGTCAACCGCTGTTGCGGTCCTGAGACTTCACGGGCGTTGATGGCCAGTTGTTCGCTGTTGATTTCGGTTGGTCTGGCGGCACTGGTGCACTGGCTGGTGGAATTGCCAGGCAGGGATGCGGTTATGGAGTTCGCCCGGCAGCGGTGGGCCTTGCAGCCCGTTAGTCCGTCGGCACGGCTTCTGGGCAGCCGGAATCTTCGCCCGGCGATGCTGGCGGTCACAGGCCTGCTCGCCGGAGCGGCCATGCTGTGGGTCGATGTGTCCGGGGCTTTGACCGCGCCGGTCGTGCCGGCGCGCGGCTGGGACCCGGACTTGCCGCAAGAGGGGATCGTGTTCGTCGGTGAGGCCACCTTGCGCCGGGTCTGGTCTGCCGACCGCGATGGGGAACTGGAACTTTCACTGATCTGGGAAGAGATTCCAGGCGGCAGCCGCAGCCGCTTTGTGCATGTCATCGATGCGAATGAAACCGTCCTGTTTCAAGTGCCCTTGCGGACCAACCCGTTTCAGTCGGGCCGGTTTGTCGTGGACCGTTTCCAGATCCCCGTCGACGACCTGAAGGATGCCGCGTGGATTGGCGTCGGGTTCTGGAACAAAGACTCGGGAACAGTCCGCGTCCGCAATGGTCCCCGTTCCATGAACTACGCCCGGCTTCATATCTACAACGTCAGCCGGAAGGCCGTGACGGTGTTGCATGATTCAGGCCTGGCCCCGGTCCGGGCAATTCCGGTCGCTTCGGAAACTGAAAAAAAGCCCAACCCGAAAGCTGAGACCGATCGCTAATGCATTTTCAGTCGTTTTTTGACTGGTAGTGGCCCGACTCGCAAGTTTGGGAATTGTCGCGAAAACCCTCGCTTGCGCGTCGGGCTGGTATTGATCCGGCTGGTTTCGAAACGGCTCCGAACACGCAACTCCTCGTCCATGCCATTCCATCCTTTGTTGTCGACGCCAACCAGTCCGGTGCCAGCCACCGCGCTGGAGGCCCTGACCGGGCTGCGGTTCTTCGCAGCCACGGCGGTGTTCGTCTATCACGCGATCCTGTTTGTCACCGGCTCGGATCATGGGCTGTGGGTCGCATCGTCGACCGCGGTGTCGTTCTTTTTTGTCCTGTCGGGCTTCATTCTCGTGCACGTCTACCACGAACGGCTCTGGCAGATCGGAGTGCGGGAGTTTTTGGTGACGCGGATTGCCCGGTTGTGGCCATTGCATCTGGCATGCCTGCTCACAATTCTTGCGTCGGGGAGCCATCGGCCACTGGATGATGGCCTGGCGTCGGTGCAGCTGTTGCTCAACGCG
Source organism: Planctomycetota bacterium (assembly GCA_031405895.1). Lineage (GTDB taxonomy): Bacteria > Planctomycetota > Planctomycetia > Pirellulales > Pirellulaceae > BJ22. The sequence goes on along the minus strand of JANOFL010000265.1, from coordinate 16,281 downwards.
GCCATGATGCAAAGCTGGATTCCGGTGTACGACTGGGCCTTCAGTTTCAACAACGTCTCGTGGAGCATCTCGACCGAGTTCGGCTTTTACCTGCTCTTTCCGCTACTGCTGGCGGCCGGACGGCGGCGGTTCTACCTGGTCTGGCTGGCGGTGGCTGCGGGCACGGCGCTGATGTTCCTGGGCACCAACTGGCTGGTTCAGCGGTTTCCGGCAATGGCGCCGTATGTGTCGTCCGCCCAGCAGACAGTGCCGCTCTTCCGGCTGCTGGAGTTCACGACCGGGATGGGGGCCGGATTTCTGATGCAGGCAGGCTGGCGTTTGCGTCCGGCGCGGGGGGACATCTACTGGCACACGATTCTGGAGGTTGTCGCAGCGGGCCTGGTTGTGGTGAGCACCGTCACCGCGCCGCTGGGAAACTGGATGGTGGAGCTGGCTCGTCAGCTTGACTGGCCGACAGCCACTGCCTGGCTCGCCAAGGGTGGCAGCACGCTATTGTTCGCGACCTTGCTGATTTTGGTGTTTGCCCATTCGCGGGGACTGCTTGCCCGGCTGGCGGGCAGTCCGCTGCTGGTTTACCTCGGAGAAATCAGCTACTCGCTGTACATGGTGCACTATCTGGTCCTGCTTAACCTCGCACGGAACTCCGCGCCGCAGGTTTCGCCGGTGGTCAAGCTGGTGGCGGCCTTTGTGATCAGCCTGGCTCTTTCCAGCATTCTGTACCAGTTCGTGGAACGGCCGGGGCGGAGGCTGATGCTGTCGCTCTTCCGGGGACGCGGGATCGATGCCGCGCAGCGTGGCCTGTCGGCGACGTGGAACTTTGTGGTGGCCAACCGGCTGCATTTCACCGTTCCCGCAATCCTGTTCGCGGTGCTGGTGGTCATGGCCGACAACCAGCGGTGGCTGTTGCCGCAGCTGACGACAGCAGGCGAAGAAACGGATCTCGGAGTGACGACAGGGATTCTTTTTCGCGGTGAAGCCGAACTGTTGCATGTCGATGTCGAGTCCGCTCCGGATGGCTTGACGCTGACGCTGCTCTGGCGACCGCTGGCCGGGGCGCGGCGAACCCGGTTTGTCGACGTCTGTGATGCCCGCGGCCGGGTGATCCACAGCGCTCCCGTCAACCGGGCGATTGCCCGTTCGGCGGGACACGTGCTGGACCGGGTTCGCATCCCGGCGCATCACTTGCACCAAGGGACCCTGATCGGGACCGGCTTTTTCGAGCCCGGTATCGGCATGGCGCGATTTGACCGCGGGCCTGGCTCGCAGTCCGCTGGCCGCCTGAACATTGTGGACTTGTTGAACCGGAAAGTCCTGTCACTGAAGGGTGCGGATCCTCGTTTCATCGACTGGCCGCCCGATGGGGACGTGAAGTAAATGGACACCCTCGCCACGACATCCGGGACGACCACGCAGGGTTACAAGCCCCTGCCGGCCTTAACCAGCCTGCGGTTTCTCGGCTCGGCGGCTGTGTTTGCCTTTCACGCGACGGCGTTCATGGCTGGGGGCGAAGGGGCGACCTGGCTGGGTTCGGCGGGGGCGGTCTCGCTGTTCTTTGTGTTGTCCGGCTTCATCCTGACTTACACCTGGCACGACCGGATTGGGGAAACCGGGTGGGCCGGTTTTGTGTTGCGCCGGATTGCCCGGCTTTGGCCCGTTCACATCGTCTGTCTGGTGCTGGCGTTGTTCGTGCGTGTCGGGCATTTTGACCACCTCGAATGGCCGTGGCTGAAGTTGCTGGCCAATGTGGGGTTGGTGCAAAGCTGGATTCCGGACAGCGCCACCGTGTTTGCCTTCAACGGCTTGTCGTGGTTCGTCGCGACCGAGTTCGGTTTCTGCCTGCTCTTTCCGTTGCTGCTCGGATTCGCAAAGCGGTTTGCCGTCCGGTCGCTTCTCGCCGTGATCGGGCTGCACTTGCTGCTGCTTTGGGGTGCCGATCAGGTGTTGCAGGCCAACCCCGAGCTGACCAGTCCGGTCCGTCTCGTGATCCAGGCGAATCCCCTGTTTCGGCTGCTGGAGTTTTACACCGGGGTCTGCACGGGCTGGCTGTTCGTGAGCGGCTGGCGGCTGGCAGGAGACCGGGGACTGAGCCTGAGTCATACGGTAATGGAGCTGCTTGCGATTGGCGTGCTCGGACTGACGCTGCGAATCGGGCCGTTGGGTCAGCAGATGTTCGACGCGGCCAGTTTCTTCGACTGGCAGTCGATGATGGTCTGGTTGTCCAAAGGGGGCGGTTCGTTGCCCGCTTCGGCACTCCTGATCTGGGTGCTGGCTTCGTCGCGGGGTTTGGTCACCCGGCTGCTGGAACATCCATTGCCAGTGTTCCTGGGCCGGATCAGCTTTGCTTTTTACATGGTCCACAACCTGGTGCTCAGCCAGGCATTGCGGGTCTGCGACCAGGACACATCGCCAGTCGCGTTGACTGGAGCGGCGTTTTTTGTCTCGATCGGCCTGGCATCCCTGATGCACTTGCTGGTCGAGCTGCCGGGCCGGCGGCTTTTAACGACCCTGTTCCGGACCGGAAACCTGCAACGATCCCCGGCCGCTTCGACACGCCAGCCCCTTGCCGGACTTGTGGGCAACGTTGTCATCGCCTGTGCGGCGATGGCGGCCGGGTTTGTCGCGCTCGTTGCCGATGACCGTGAATGGCTGGCGCGACCGCAACTGAAAGGCGGTGTCGTAGCAGTGGAACCAGGAAAGGCCATCGTCTTCGTGGGCGAGGCGGCCCTGCTGCACGTTTCGGCGGCGCGTGACGAAAAAGGGCTCGACCTGATCCTGGTCTGGAAAGGCATGCCGGGCCAGTCGCGCGACCGGTTTGTCCACCTTTGCGATCAGGCGGGCAGAATTCTGAAACAGATGCCGCGCAAGGAAGGGCTTTTTTCGGGGGGCGATTTCGTGGTTGACCGAATCCGCATTCCGGCGGACAAACTGGCAGGAGTTGCCTTTGTCGGAGTCGGGTTCTGGACCAGACTACTCGGTTCGGCGAGGGTCAACGCAAGTCCGGCTTCCATGGATGGCAGACGGCTGCACGTTTACGACTGTGACGCGGACAGCGTGCCCGAACTGACCCCGACGCCGACTCACCAGTAGTTTTCGATCACGATGTGGCCCGGCGATTTGGACCGGTGCTTCACAAGCCCGCGAGCGTTCAGCAGCGTCTCCATGTCGGTCAGCATGTCCGGGTTGCCGCACATCATCACGGCCGTGCAGGTGGGATCAAACGGCACCCCGGCATAAGCTTCCAGTGCACCCGATTCGAGCAGCGTGGTCAGGCGCCCCGACAACAGGCCCGGCGGTGACTCGCGGCTGGTCGCTCCGACATAAGTGAACTGGCCCTGCCGGGCTGCCTGAAGCGCGGTCAATTCTTCGCGATAGCCCAGGTCGGACGCTACCCGGACTCCGTGGCAAGCCACGATCCGTTCATAACGCTCCCAGATCTTTTTCTCGCGCAACATCGCGATGTAGGGCGCCAGCCCGGTGCCCGTGCCGATCAGCCAGATTGCCTTCGCGGCCGGGGTCTTTTCCAGCGTAAACCCGCCGGCGGCTTTCTCCTTGACCTGCACGGTTTCACCCGGCTGCATCTGGTCCAGCACCGGCGTCAGCTGCCCGCCATCGACTTTGACAATGAAGAATTCCAGCTCCTCGCCATGCGGGCTGGCTACCGAATAGGCCCGGCTGACCAGTTCGCCGGATGCGTCCGGCTTTCCCAGGTGCAAAAACTGGCCGGGCTCGAACGGCTGCACCTCCGGCGCGCGAACCCGCAACGTGAACAGTCCGGGTGCCCAGACCTGCCGGTTGGTCACAGTCGCGTCAAGCCACTTCAGCATGGTTTCTCTTCAAATGTAGAGCAATTGTCCTCAATTGCTCGTCACACTGGAGGTTTACTACACCTGCCCGTCCCGTTAGATGCAGCCGCCGCGCCCGGACGGACGAGCAATTGAGGACAATTGCTCTACATTCGTTCGGCCCGGCATTTTGAACGACCATCGCCATCGCCGCAATTGCGCTTCCCGCGTCGACCGCGACATGAACCGGACGCCAGTCGGCTGTGTCGTTTACGATGACCAGCCGTTGGGGGATTGGAGTCGATTCATTAACTTGATGGCCAATCCTCCGAACCAGCGGACTGCCAACGGGTTCTCAATCGGTCCGCAAAGCCATTTGGTGCGTTTCACGCACCCTACCAGGGCAAGCCATGTCCCAAGCCAGCGAAATCGCCAACCGGTTTGACTACGCCACCGCCCAGCCGCGGCTCTACGAAGCCTGGCTGAAAGCCGGCCTGTTTCATCCTTCCCCCGATCCGGCCCGCCAGCCCTACACGATCGTCATCCCGCCCCCCAATGTCACCGGGGCACTTCATCTGGGCCACGCCCTCAACAACACACTCCAGGACACCATCATCCGCTGGCGGCGGATGCAGGGCTGGAACGCGCTCTGGATTCCCGGAACCGATCACGCCGGGATCGCAACCCAGGCCGTTGTCGAACGGCGGCTGAAAGAAGAAGAGAGCAAAACCCGCCACGATCTCGGCCGCGAGCAGCTCGTCCGCCGGATCTGGGAATGGAAGGACCAGTACGAGGCCCGCATCCTCGGCCAGCTCCGTCAAATGGGCTGCAGCTGCGACTGGGAGCGGACGCGGTTTACGTTCGATCAGGTTTGTGCCCGGGCCGTCCGGCACACATTCTTTGACCTTTTCAACAAGGCCCTGATCTTTCGCGGCAAGCGGCTTGTCAATTGGGACACGTTCCTGCAAACCGCCGTCAGCGACGACGAGGTTTTCAACGAAACCGTCAAGGGCCACTTCTGGCACCTTCGCTATCCGGTCATCGATCCGAAACCCGGCGAGCCAACCCACGTCACGGTCGCGACCACCCGGCCCGAGACCATGCTCGGTGACACCGCCGTTGCCGTTCACCCGGACCCGGCCGCGGCACTCGACAAACTCGAATCCGAACTCGCGAAACGACTCGCGTCTGCCAGTGCTTCCGATAAGCCCGGCATCGAATCCCAGCTGGATTCCGTTCGTCAGCGCCACAGTACGATGTTGCCCGCGCTCCAGCAGCTGGCTGAGATGGCTGCCGATGGCCGTCAGATTGCACACCCGCTCACCGGCCGGACCATTCCACTGATCGCCGACGAATGGGCCAAGCCCGAACTCGGTTCGGGCTGCGTCAAGATCACGCCCGCGCACGATCCCAACGACTATCTCGTTGGCCAGCGGGCCGGGCTGCCACGGCTCAACATCCTCAACCCCGATGGGACGCTCAACGCCCATGCCGGCGAAGCCTACGCGGGGCTGCCGCTCAAGGAAGCCCGCAAGCGTGTTGTCGCGGACCTCGATGCCCTCGGGCTGCTGGGCGACGTCGAAGACCGCGAGATTGAGCTGCCGATGTCCGACCGCAGCAAGACGCCGATCGAGCCTTACCTCGCCGACCAGTGGTTCGTCCGGATGGAGCGTCTGGCCCAGTCCGCCATCGACGCGGTTGAAGACGGCCGGATCGAAATCGTGCCCTCGCGTTACGCCCGCGGCTATGTCGACTGGCTGGCCGAAAAACGCGACTGGCCCGTTTCGCGGCAGCTTTGGTGGGGTCACCAGATTCCCGTTTGGAGCCGCCACTTCGCCGACCAGCGCGAAGCCGAACGGGCCGCCGACCAGATCCGGGCTTCAGCGCTCTTCGCCCCGGAGCGGGCCTCGATCCAGATTGAGGCTGTCGCGGTTGAAAACGCTCCCGAGCGGCCGGGGTCTGGTACCGTTTCGCGCAGTCTTCGGAGCGAATCGGTACCTGACCCCCTCTCTTGGCCGCGCCCTGCCTGGTTGCATGTCTGCCTGCGCGACGAACCCGATCCGCTGGAACTGGAACTCGAGTCGGCCGGCCTCGTTCGCGACGTCGACGTGCTCGACACTTGGTTCAGTTCGGCCCTGTGGCCGCACAGCACGCTCGGCTGGCCCGAAGCAACGGCCGACCTCGCGTACTTCTATCCGACCAGCACCCTGATCACTTCGCGCGACATCATCACGCTCTGGGTCGCGCGGATGGTTTTGATGGGCCTGAACAATGTGGGCCAGATTCCGTTCGACACGGTCTACATCCATCCAAAAATCCTCGACGGCTTCGGCGAGACGATGTCCAAGTCGAAGGGCAACGGCATCGACCCGCTCGACATCATCGAGAAGTTCGGGGCCGACGCGCTCCGCTTTGCGATGGCGCACCTCACGACCGAGACCCAGGACGTCCGGCTCCCGGTCCAGTTCGAGTGCCCCCATTGCCAGCACGCGTTCGACCAGACGAAAAAGAACCGCGAGCTGCCGCGGGTTGCCTGTCCGGCCTGCAACAAGGAGTTCTCAACCCAGTGGGCCCGCAAGCCGGACGACGTTGCCTTGCCGCGCGGGATGGTTACGAGCGACCGGTTCGAGGTCGCCAGGAACTTCGTCAACAAGCTCTGGAACGCCGCCCGATTTGCCCTGATGCGGATGGACGGCTACAGCCCCGCCCCCCTTGAGCCCGAGGCGCTAGCCGACTCCGCCAACACACTAGCCGTCGAAGACCGCTGGATCCTCAGCCGGCTGACATCGGTTGCCGAAGGCGTCACCGCCGGCCTCGAGCGATTCGCGTTTTCGGATGTTGCCAAGCAGCTCTACGATTTCGCGTGGGCTGATTTCTGCAGCTTCTACGTCGAGATGCTCAAGGACCGCCTCGCCAACCCCGGCGCGCGGCCAACAGCGCAGCGGATGCTCGCGTTCGTTCTCGACCAGCTGCTACGGCTGCTCCATCCGTTGATGCCGTTCGTCACCGAAGAAATCTGGCAGCTGCTGGCCGGCGTTGCGCCCCTTCGCGGCTTCGAGGAAGTCGAAACTGCCGAACGCTGGCTCGCTGAGGCGAAGTGGCCATTGCTTGATGAGAATCACAAGAATTGGCAGTTAGAAAGCCAGTTCGCTTCCTTCCAGGCAGTTTTGTCTGGAATTCGCGACACTCGGCTGCGGCGCAATATTCCGTCAAAGGAGACTTTGAAATTTCGAGTTCGGTGTCATGAATTCAAAGCGAGCTTTCTCAGGAACTTGTCTAAGGCGTTTCGTGCTTTGGCCAACGCGGAACTGACAGCATCAGGCCAAGACATTGTCCGTGACACCCAACGAGAGCATATGCAGCTCATCTCTGATGTCGAGATACTGGTTGACATGACGGGGCTGATCGACACGGAAGTTGAACTGAAAAAGCTGGAAAGGGAACGAGCGAAGCTCGAAGCCGGTCTCGCCAGTCGCCGCGCCAAATTAGGCAATGAAAAGTTCGTCGCCAGCGCGCCTCCGGAAATCGTCCAGCGGGAACGCGACGGCTTGGCTCAGCTCGAATCCCAGCTCGCCGCCCTTGACCAGGCTCTCGTCAACCTGCAGCGGTAACACTCAAGTTTACCTGTGGGGAGTTACTGCGGAACGATAAGCAGTAAGAAGTCCCGATTACCCGACCGTCGGGTGTAACGCATTGTTCGGCCGTGTGCTGCTAAATCAAGCCTTGAGAACGCAACTCTTCCCGGCCAGCGGCTGTAATCACCCACACACCATATCGCTCGTCACTGACGAAGCCACTCTTCACAAGGGCGAGCCTGGCAAAGTTGACGGCATTGTAGAACCAGGTGTTGGTCTTGCCGGGACGAAGACGTTGCTTTTGCTCGTCGGTCAAGTGGAACTCATCAGCCAACCGAGAAACAGCATCTGGCGGGCGGATCTCTCCATCGTTGAGGTGAATAATCCGCAGGAGCGGGAGCAATATCTCGCTCTGTGCCGGCATGTCCTTGCCGTCAATCGGCATTGGCTGACGGCATCGTTTGCCCGCAACTACCCGTGCCGGCTCTGGGATCGAGAAGGTAGTCACCAATGCATGCCCCACAAACGTCAACGGGGACTGAGCGAGGTAAAGGATGGTTGCCTCCCTGAGATTGGCCACAGCCACTTCAACTGTTTTACCTTGCGAAGTGGTTCCCGTTTCCGGATTCAGCGCGACAAAACCGCCTTCTTCGGCCGGGGTGAGGACTGCGGTTAGCTGCATGTGGGGCTCTTGGCGTTCCATAGTTAGCATTCGAGCGAGTGAAATCGTTGGCGTTTCAGCCTATCGCGCCGGCGTCGAATCGGCACGCACCCACCAATAACACTTCCGGCCCCCTCCCCCTGGCAGCCCGGTGAAAAAGGTAACCGGGCCTCGCAGTTGCTCAATGGCAATTGGTGCAACGCTGGTGAAACTGATTGGGCACCGGGCTGCCTGTGGGGAGGGTTGGGGAGGGGGGTCGGGAGCGTGGGGGGCGCTGCGAATCGCCGGACTGAACGGCCGGACTGAGTTTCGGCCAGTCCCGACGCGCCGGGATCAGAACAGGGACGGGGAAGAAGAATGGCGCGCAGAGTCGCCGAGGCGCGATGGCGCGGAGAAAACAGGAAATTGCAGTCACACGCCCTGACGAGGTGGAAGCGTGAGCGACGGTTTCCGGATGTGATGCCGGATCGCGCGGACGGCCCCCCTCACCCCGGCCCTCTCCCCCACGCTCAAAGCAGCGGGGGGAGAGGGTGGAAGAATAGTACATGGATGGCGGCCCTCTCACACCCCGGCTCTCGCGGCGAAAGCGATACACGACGGTTATCAGGTCACACGGCGTCTGACACGCGGCTATGCTCATGGCACCGGACACTTCCGGCGTTGCCAAACTCCCTCCAGCTGGAGCAGATCCATGTTGAAAACCGCTTCCTCGATCGTTGACGCCCATCAGAAGGCGCTCGACGCCTTTGGCTTTGTCCGTGGTTATGGCAAGCATCTAAAGCCAGAGGCCTCAATCGAGAAGCTGGCCGATGGGTTGTTCAACCTGACCGTCATGGTTGCCACGCTCATGCACGCGCTCGAGGAACTCGACCGCAACCAAGGCGGCAAGTAGCCGTTTCTCAGGATCGCTCCATTTGTAAACCCGCGCGTTCAAGGCGCCGGGACCGTAACGAGCTTGACGCGGCCGCGGGTGCCGGACTTGATGGCGACGGAGGACTTCGGGCAGCCGAAACGTTGCGCGACCAGGCGGACCAGCTCTTCGTTCGCCTTGCCATCGACGGGAGGGGACTTGAGCGAGGCCAGCCAGGTTCCGTCAGCCTGTTGTTCGAGGCTCGCGGTTCGAGCGTTCGGCTTGACCTTGATCTGGAGCGTCGAGGTTGACATACGCGAGTTGCTGAAAAGGACAACGGACGGCCATTGTCGCATCATCCCCGGATTGTACGATCAGCCGACGGAAGATTGCGACTGGTTTCTTCGTGGAAAACTCCCGCCGAGGGGCGGAGACATAAGGCAGCAACGGTCACGCGCCCTGACGAGCCGGAAGCGTAAGCGACGGTTTCTGGACCGGGTCGCGGATTGCGCGGACGGCCACCCACACTCCCATCTCCGGCGTGCCGGGACGAGGACACCACTCCCATGCTCAAAGCTGCGGGGGAAGAGGTGGAAAGAATGGGGTGTTGGGGCTGGTCCGCTCACCATGAGCCGTTTGTCACCACCATGCCCACCCAGCCGCGGCCGGACGTCTCGCGCCGTTCCGCTACTGGAAGGATGTTAGCGGGCTGGAGGAACGAACTTCTCAAATGTCGTCCCATTGAACCTGTACGCCCCCGCTTCCTGCGTGCCGAGCCACAAGTCGCCCTGGTTGTCTTTGGTAATGGCAAACAGCGTGACGTCCATGTCGCCATCCTTGACGGGATAATGAGTCAGCTTCGCTCCGTCGTATCGCCACACGCCGCCGCCATACGTGGCCATCCACAGGTCCCCGTTGCTGTCGTCGGTGATGGACATGAAATAAAAGAACGGCTCCCGCAGGGGCGTGCCTGAGAGATCCATCCCTTTCGCTCGCGTGTAGCTGATCTGGCCGTTGTCCTGTCCGGCTACTCCGTGTGGCTGCACGTGGAATCGAAACTGCGTGTTACAGAACCAGAATGCCCCGTCTTTGTCCTCGACGATGGAGCGAATGCCAAACATGCCGCCGCCTTCGATCTGAGTCAGATGGTCTTCATACATCCAGTCGAGGTGTTGGCCATCGAACCGGCAGATGCCGAAGTTCGATGTGCCAAACCAGATGTGGCCTTTACGATCCCTGTAAACGGAGTAAACCTCATAGGGGCTCCAGGGGATGCGTGGGCCTGTCGCGTAGAACTCATCCTCGCGCGGGTGTTTCGGAAACTTCAGGTGGTAAAGCGTCTGGCCGTCGTAGCGATACGGCCCTTTCTGTCCGGTCTGCCAGGGAAGCCACACGTCATCCGGATCCAGGACCCAGCCCTGGTCGGGTGAGTCCATCTCCGTGACCGGCAGCGTGACGAACTGCTGGCCGTCGAACTTGCTGACCCCATCCAGCGTGGTAATGAGGAGGTCGCCGGATTTGTGCTGCTGGATGCCGCGGATGCGATCGTTGCACAGCCCGTTCCGGGTGGTGAACTGGGTGATGGTCGTGCCGTCGAAGCGATAGAGGCCCCGTCCATCGCTTCCAAACCAGTAGTTGTCCTGCGCGTCCTGGAACACGTACCAGATGCCCTTGCTCATTGGAGAAACTGTGTGGTGGACGTCGAGCATGGGCGTGCGCACGCCGCCATCGACGGACCAGATGCGATGGTGAAGGGTACGGTCCTCTTCGAAGTCGAATCGCACGACCTGCGAGGCCTCTTGTTCGCCTTCGTAGCCCTGCAGGTCGAGTTGCAGGGCGCCGCCTTCGAGCACGGTTAGATCGCCTTCGTACACACCGCTGCGGCCCGCCCAGTTTGACAGCACCAGGCAGCGCAGCCGGCCGGTTCCGGTGTGAAGGTAGATGTAGGCATCGAGGATGTGCGTGGGCTCGCCGTTCCCGCGGAGTGCAAAAGTGCGTGCATAGATGGCATCGATGTAGGGGATCCACTCGAAGGTCGACTCGATGTGGACTGAATCTCCACCCGCTTCGCGCCAATCCGCCTTGTCGACGGTGGTGTCCCAAGTGTGGCCGATGAGTGGTTCGAGAGCCTTGAGGCGGTCCGAAGGCTTCGGTGGATTTTCGGCCGGGAGCGGCTGAACCGGAGTGAGCGTGCGCGAGCGGAAGTAATCCCACTCGCTCAGTGTCGAGAGTTTGCCGGGCTCAATCTCTTCCAACTGCGCGGTGTGGTACTGGTCGGGGCCGTTGAAGGTGTCACGCGAAACCAGTTTGCGAAGGTCGCCGTTTTGGTAAAGCTCGGAGACGGATTCCGTGGTCTCACCATTGATCGTGACCGTGCCTTCCGACACGCTTCGCTCGTAGGGGCTCAGATCCAGAGTGCGGACTTGCCTGTGTCCCGGGTGCCAATACACGACGCCCAGTCCACGCCACGGGTTGCCAGCCGCGTCCTCGCCATGGGTCATGACGCGCCCCGAGTGCTTGCCCGGGCCCCAGTGGCTGGTGCTGTACATGCTCGTCCCGCTCGCAAATGTCACCTTCCATTCGCCGCCGACCATGCGTGCGAAGCTCGCCATCGGGTCGGCCGCCCCGGTGGGGGTTGGTTCCTGGGTGGTCGGCGGGTGGGCCAGAGCTGGCGACAAGAGCCACAGGCAAGACAGCATCACCAGTCCGGTAGTTTTCATTTTGATTGACCAGTCCCTATGAAATTGGAGTCCGTCCACAAGCTGCCTGAGGCCGACCGGTTCTCGTTGCCGAAAGGTCACAGCCTGATCGAAGCACGACATGCTGCGATTCTGTTTATACGGGCAAGAGTCACCGCCTCATGTCACGAGCCTGTAACCCAACGAGTGCCAAGCGGCTGAGGTTGACCCGGAATACCCAAAGGCGTAAAGGATTGTCTGCAACTTGATCGGGGCCATGGCAGGAAAGGCAGCGATGGTTCCTGAACGGGTCCGGCCAATTGGGGTGGAACCGGGATTCCCCTTCGGCGGACTGCCTGCCGCCATGTTCCTGATGGCACTTGCGCTTTTGCCGGGCTGCCACACCGGCTGGTTGTCGGAAGGCGGCACGCCGGCCAGTCTGGCGCTCGCTCCTCACGACTCCTCCAGCACAAGTCAACCGGACCCAATCCGGCAAACTTCACCGGCACCGATCGGCGAGCCAGACCCGATTGCTTCTGGTCCAGACTTTCGTAGCCTGACCCGCGCACAGTCACCCGACGAAGAATACTCAGCGACGCACCTGTTGGCGCTGGAGAACCAGCTGGACTACAGCCCGATCGCGGAACAGCATTCATTCGATCATCCGGGCGGCATGCTGGTGGATGAAGTCGCAGGCCAGCTGGACAAGCCCGCGATTTCCGTTCGCGAAGACGAGCTGCCCTGGCAGGCGGTACTGGGCGACTACCAGAGTTTTTATTCGCCTGGCGGCATGGGTGACCTGGTGATCGGGCTGGGAGTGGGCGGCTTGATGGCCCACACCAACATCGACAGCTTCATCAACGACGACCTGTATCAGGAGACGATCCGTTCCGCCAACTCCGACGAGTTCCTCGAGCTGTTTCACGAGCCGAAGATCTTCGGCGAAGGCAAGTACATGCTGCCCGCCTACGCAACCTTGGCCCTTGCCCGGGACTGGATCGAGCCGCTCCCCGGTGGAGCGCAGCTCGGCGAGTGGGGCGAGCGATCGTGGCGCACCGTGTTGACCGGCGGTCCGGCGGTGCTGGTGCTGCAGCGTGTGCTGGGGGGTTCGCGACCGGGCGAGTCGGAATCGGGGTCGCACTGGAAGCCGTTCGAGGACAACAACGCCGTGAGCGGACATGCGTTCATGGGTGCCGTGCCGTTTCTTTCGGCGGCTGCGATGACCGACCGGCCAGGGATCAAGCTGCTTTGCTACGCAGGTTCGGTGCTCCCCGCGCTTTCGCGGATCAACGACGAAGGCCATTATCCTTCGCAGGCGTTCCTCGGCTGGTACCTGGCGTTCCTCGCCAGCCGCGCCGTCGACCGGGTGCCCCATCTGACCAGCCGCTGGAAGCTGCTGCCGTGGATTGGGCCAGACCGGACTGGGGTCCAGTGGGAATGGCGTTTCTAGCCTGCCCGCTTCATGCCAGTCCAAAAGGTCATTTCACGTCGTGGCTGTGCGGCAGACCATCAACAGTGCGCCGGCGATCTTCAACACGACGGGCGCAAGCCCGAGAAACAGATCGCCCTGGGCCATGGGAACAGATGTCCGGCTTTCGCGTTGTGACGAACGGCTCTCGCGAGGATTGCCGCGGATTTCCTTCAGTCGGAGCTACTCTCCTGTTCCTGCAGGTGTCGCCAGCATAAATTCACGTTTGATTCGGGCGCTACGACGCGATGGCAATCAGCTCGGGCCGGGCCTGTCGGCGACATCTTGACGCGTCGGTCCCCATAGAAATCCATTCAAAAAACCGGAGCAGCGAATGAAACTCGGGACTCGGTCGGTTTGGCTTGCGATGGCGCTGGGGGTTTTCCTCGGCAGTGTCGCTGATGCCCAGGAGAAAAAACCCAACATCCTCGTGATCTGGGGCGATGACATCGGCCAGTTCAACATCAGCGCCTACAACCGGGGCATGATGGGGTATCAGACGCCCAACATTGACCGGATCGCGAACGAGGGCGCGCTCTTCACCGACTGGTATGGGCAACAGAGCTGCACGGCCGGGCGCGCGGCCTTCATTACCGGCCAGTCTCCGATCCGCACCGGCCTGACCAAAGTCGGTCTGCCGGGCGCGCCGGAAGGCATGAAAGCCCTCGACCCGACCATCGCCACGCTGCTCCGTGAACAGGGTTATGTGACCGGTCAGTTCGGCAAGAACCACCTCGGCGACGCCGACGATACGTTGCCGACCAACCACGGCTTCGACGAGTTCTTTGGAAATCTCTATCACCTCAATGCTGAAGAAGAGCCCGAGAACGCGGACTATCCGAAAGATCCGGCATTCAAGAAGCAGTTCGGCCCGCGCGGCGTGATTCACAGCTTTGCCGATGGCCGGATCACTGACACCGGCCCGCTGACCCGCAAGCGGATGGAGACGATCGACGAAGAGGTCAACGTCAAGGCCCTCGACTTCATGGAACGGGCCGCCAAGGCCGACAAGCCGTTCTTCCTCTGGTGGAACTCCACCCGGATGCACGTCTTCACCCACCTGAAGCCAGAGTCCGAAGGCAAAACCGGCCTCGGCATCTACGCCGACGGGATGGCCGAACATGACCGCCATGTCGGCCTGGTGCTCGACAAGCTCAAGGCACTCGGCCTGGACGAAAACACGATTGTGATGTACTCAACGGACAACGGAGCCGAAACGTTTACCTGGCCTGATGGCGGCACAACGATGTTTCGCGGCGAGAAAAACACGCAGTGGGAAGGCGGCTACCGCGTCCCGACGCTGATTCGCTGGCCCGGCGTGATCAAACCCGGCACGGTGATCAACGAGATTGGCGCGCATGAAGACATGCTGACCACGCTGGTCACGGCGGCGGGTGACAAATCCGCCAAAGAGGACCTGCTCAAAGGCCGAAAGATGGGTGACCGGAGCTACAAGGTCCACCTCGACGGCTACGACCTGGCTCCTGCGTTGCGGGGCGAAGCCGCCTGGCCGCGCAAGGAGTTTATCTACTGGACCGACGATGGAAGCGTCGCGGCGCTGCGGTACGGCAACTGGAAAATCACCTTCCTTGAACAGCAGGCCGAGGGACTTGAAGTCTGGCAGCAGCCGTTCACGGAACTCCGTGCGCCCAAAATCTGCAACCTGCGGATGGACCCCTTCGAGCGCGCCGAACACGAGCACGCGATGGGGTATCAGCGCTGGTACATTGACCGGATGTTCATGATCGCTCCCGCCGCCGGCTACGTCGGCCAGTGGCTGCAGAGCTTCCGCGAGTTTCCACCGCGCCAGAAGCCGGGCAGTTTCAATCTCGAGCGGGTCATGGAAGCGGTTACCAAGCCCCAGGGGAGTGGAAGCTGACGACGGCCTGACCCAGAATTGAAGTTGAGCAAGGGGGTCGGGAGTTTGTCCCGGCCCATTTTTTTCGGGAACCAGTCTGATCCTGTTGTCTGGAGGTTTGTGTGATGCTGCGATTTCGTTACCCGACGGCGCTGACCGCCCTGTGGTTCGTCGTCTGGGGCACCGCGTTGCAATGCCCTGGCGTTGCTGTAGCCCAACAGCCCGCCGCGCCGACAAGACAGCCGGACACACAGCTACCCCAGCCCGATCCGGCCTTCCAGGGCAAGATCGGCCAGTCTTTCCAGGACTCGACCGCGAGTTTCCCTCTGCCCGTTCGGGCCCCCAAAGGCAGCCCGAACGTGTTGCTGATCCTGCTCGACGACGTCGGTTTCGGTATGTGCTCGACGTTTGGCGGACCAGTCCCGACACCGCACATGGACCGTCTGGCGAACAACGGGTTGCGCTACAACCGCTTCCACACTACGGCGCTCTGCAGCCCGACGCGCGCGGCGCTGCTGGCCGGCCGGAATCATCACAGCGTCGCGACCGGGGTGATCATTGAAATGGGGACGGGATTCCCGGGATACACCGGGATCATTCCACGGAGCACGGCGCTGGTCAGCCAGACTCTGCGCGACAACGGCTACGCGACAGGCATGTTTGGCAAGTGGCACAACACGCCGGAACCGGATATCAGCCCGGCCGGACCGTTTGATCGCTGGCCGACCGGGTTTGGATTCGACTACTTCTACGGCTTCAACCAGGGTGAAACGCATCAGTACTATCCAGTCATCTACCGCAACACGACCTGGATTCCGCAGCCCAGGTCGCCCGAGCAGGGCTACCACTTCACTGCCGACATGACAGACGAAGCGATCGCCTGGACGCGGAACGTCCGCGCCGCCGACCCCGACAAACCCTGGTTCAACTACTTCAGCACCTCCGGGATCCACGCTCCGCACCACGCCACTCAGGAATGGCGCGACATGTTCACGGGCAAGTTCGATCATGGCTGGGACAAACAGCGCGAACTGACCCACGCCCGGCAACTGGAAATGGGGATTATCCCGCCGGGGACCAAGCTCACGCCGCGGCCGCCGGAAGTCCCGGCCTGGGAGATCCAGTCGGCTGATGCCCGGCGGGTTTACTGCCGGCTGATGGAGAACTACGCCGCTTACATGGCTTACACCGACGCCGAAGTCGGCCGGCTGCTGGACAGCCTGCGCGAATCGGGCGAACTGGACAACACGCTCGTGATGTACATCGTCGGTGACAACGGCGCGAGTGCCGAAGGCGGTCTCGAAGGTACGTTCAGCGAAATCGCCAGCCTGCTTGGCATCCAGCTCGGCCTCGAAAGCACGCTCAAGCGGATCGACGAGATTGGCGACCCGGCCAGTGAGCCACACGTG
>JANOFL010000247.1:0-9588 GCA_031405895.1 Planctomycetota bacterium | reverse complement strand
TGTAATATCCATGGCTTGCGGTGCGGGCTGGTTTTTTTGCCCGGCCACCCCCGGCCCCCCCCCCCCCACCGGTACCGGCACCACGGCAACGGTTGGGTGGGAGGGGGGAAAATATGGGTGCGCGTGGTGGGGGACTTGTCTGGTCAGAGTCACCGTGCGGGTGGATGACCAACTCTGCGGCGCTGTACGGGCCGTGGTGATAATCGTCCAGAACGACGAGCGGTGCTCCGGATCGCGCAAGCCGTCGTTCGACCTGATCGTTCCACCGATAGCCGTCGGCGACGATCCAAACCGCGTTTTCGGCGCGGGCGACGGCGGCAACTTCGTCGGATGCCAACAGCAAATCAGTGGCCGCCGGAATAGGGACAAACGTCGCTTCAGGAAGCTGCAGAGCGACCCAATCGCGCGAAGATTGGTCTGCGACGATCGTGGCGCTGCCGCCCCTTTGCTGCCAGGCCTGGGCGATCGCGACCGCGCGGCTGAGATGTCCCAGCCCGATTCCCGGCCCCGTATCGGGCCAAAGCAGCAGCCGGCCTGGCTGAGCGCTGGACGAATTGCCCGCCGGATCAGGCAGCTCGTTGCTGGATATGGGCATTCAGGCGGTTCCAGTGCCGGTTTCGCCGACAGGCTTCGAGGGCTTCCTGCCAGCTGAACCGGTCATGACCGAACGAGCCGGCAATGGCGCGAACCAGCTCGAGATCTTCTGGCGTGTCGACGGTCCAGCGCTGGGCGGAATGGTCTTCGCAGCCGTTGACGCTGCTGATCCGGAACTGGTCCGGAAACCGGCAGATCGCCAGTGTGACATGTTCCCGCAACTCGGGCGTGTCGGCGAGGTCATTCACGCGGCGGAGCGCATCGAGGCTGAAACACTCCACGTCAAGCCCGCGCGGAAACCGCCGTTCGGGCCAGAAGTTGCTGCACCAGTCGCACCGGGCGTCGTCGTGAAAATGGCTGACCGTTTCGTCAATCAGATGATGGTCGATCAACGGGCAGTCGGCCGTAATCCGGACGATATGGTCGGCGTTGCACCAGGCGGCGGCCTGGACGTACCGCTCGAGGACATCGTTTTCCGGACCGCGAAACCAGCGCACGGCGTTCTGCGAGCACCAGAACTCGACCGGATCGTCGGCGACCTGGTCGGTCGTGGCGACGAGAACTTCGGCGACGTCGTTTGAGCGAGCCGTGCGGCGGACGACCCATTCGAGCATCGGGCGGCCGAGGATCGGCTGCAGAATCTTGCCGGGAAAGCGTTCGCTTCCCATCCGGGCCTGAATAATGGCGATCGTGCGGGTTTCGTTCATGCGGATTGCCTTCGGGGCAGGTTCGCCATGCCGTGGCGCGTGCCCGGCCGGGTGAATTCACGGGGGAGCAGGCCATCCAGCCGTTCGACCTGATCGCATGCCAGCGCACAGAGACTGTCAACGACCAGCAACACATCCTGTTCCGTCATAGCCGGGAACAGCGGCAGCGAGAGAACCGTTTCACCAGCCCGTTCGGCAACGGGACACATACCCGGCCCGGTCGCGCAATGCTCCCGGTACCACGAGTGAAGGTGAACGGGCCGGTAGTGGACGTTGGCCCCAATGCCTCGCCCGCGCAGCCCGCGGAAAAGACCATCGCGATCCAGCCCATTGGGAGTGTCGCCGATCCGCACGACGTAGAGGTGCCGCGCGTGGCCTGCCTCCGGATGTACGGACAGCGGCTTGATCCAGTCGAGCCGATGGAGCAGGCGGTCGTAGATACCGGCCAGCCGGTTGCGCGAACGGGTCCATGTTTCCAGCCGCGAGAGTTGCGAATGCCCCAGCGCCGCCTGCAGGTCGGACAGCCGCAGGTTCAGCCCCGGTCCGACCATATCGTAGTGATGAACGCCGAGTTCGGTCCGTTCGCGAAAACTGGAGTCGATGCCGTGATTGCGGAAGCGTCGCAGCCGCCACGCCAGCCCCGCATCATCGGTCGTCACCATGCCGCCCTCGCCCGTGGTCAGCGGCTTGACCGGGTGAAAACTGAAGCACGTCGCGCCGGCGAGTTGTCCAACCGGGCGGCCCTTCCACGATCCGCCGGCTGAGTGGCAGGCATCGGCCAAAAGGGCCAGCCCGTGGGCATCGGCGAATGCACGCAGCTGGCTGTAGTCGCAGGGCTGGCCCGCGAAGTCGACAGCGATGATCGCCCGCGTTCGCCTGGTGACCAGCGTCGCCGCATGGTCGAGGTCCACCAACAGGGTTTCCGGGGCGACATCAGCGAACACGGGACTCGCTCCACACCACGTCACCGCGTTGGCTGTTGCGACAAAGGTCATTGCCGGCACGATGACTTCGTCGCCCGGCCCGATGCCCATGCCGTGCAACGAGGCGAGCAGCGCCGCCGTGCCGCTGGAAACGGCGACTGCATGTTTCGCGCCGGTAAACCGGGCGAAAGCGTCTTCAAACCGGTCCACCGCTGGCCCCGTCGTGAGCCAGTCTGACCGCAAGACCGCAACCACGGCGGCAATGTCGGTTTCGTCCACTGACTGGCGTGAGTACGGGAGCATTGAGTCGCTGGGTTTCAGGCGGCTTGCAGTCGTCTTGCGGCTGAAAACGATGTGCGGTCCTGGAGTTCGGATTCCTGGCTGGCAATCAGCGCGCGGAGAGCGGCCACGTCCAGCCACTGGTCGTTGCCGTCACTGGTGTAGGAGAAACCGTCCGGACTGGGGAGGCCGACGGACGCGTAGAGCGGTTGGTCGCAGGCCCAGTTGCGGATCGCGGGGCGAATCACAAAATGATTGCTGTACTGCAGCGTCTGCCGGCCGTCGTCGGCCGGGATCATGCATTCGTGCCGTTTTTCGCCGGGACGGATGCCGGTGATCCGGATCGGGCAACCAGGCGCTACGGCTTCGGCAATGTCCCGGACCGTGGTGCTGGGAATCCGCGGCACGAAGACTTCGCCGCCCTCCATCCAGTCGAGCGCCGTCAGCACGAGGTCAACTCCCTGTGGCAACGTGATGATGAACCGCGTCATGTCGGGATCGGTGACGGTCAACTCGCCCTGTTCCACAGCCTGGCGGCGAAAGAGTGGCACAACCGAGCCGTTGGAGCCGAGCACGTTCCCGTACCGCACGACGGCAAAACGGGTTCCCGATTTCCCGGCGAGGGCGTTGGCGGCGACGAACAGCTTGTCGCTGCAGAGTTTCGTCGCTCCATAAAGGTTAACCGGATTGGCGGCCTTGTCGGTCGAGAGCGCAATGACCTTGCGGACGCCCGCGTCGAGGGCCGCGTGGATCACATTCTCGGCCCCGCCGATGTTGGTGCGAATGCACTCCTGCGGGTTGTACTCGGCAATGTCGACATGTTTCATCGCCGCGGCGTGGATCACATAGTCGATCCCCTGCATTGCCATCCGCAGCCGCTGCAAGTCTCGCACGTCGCCGACAAAGGACCGCAGCTCGGGGTGACGTTCCGGGGGAAAAACTTCCCGGGCCAGCCGGACGTGCTTCTGTTCGTCGCGGCTGAAGAGCACCAGCCGCCGCACGCCCAGCTTCAGCAGGAGACTGGCGCAGCACTGGCCGAACGAACCCGTGCCACCCGTGATCAGCACACTGGCATCCTGCAACGGAAACATCCCTGTTCCTCCAGCAGACTGGATTCGGACGGCCTGATCAGCGCCGTGACCGGACCCTTGCGGACAGTCACACAGCTTCAGGGCAGGTGAATCTATTCCTGCTGGCAAATCCCAACAAGACGAAACCAGGCTAGCAAACATCCGCCAGCGTCACTTGCAGGCATTGGGTTCCGGGCTGGATCGATCAAGGATCAATGAGTGATTTCAGCTCAGGTCAGTCGACGGAACCGAAAATCTGAAATCTCAAATCTCAAATCTGAAATCTGAAATCTGAAATCTGAAATCTCAAATCTCAAATCTCAAATCTCAAATCTCAGATTTCAGATCTTCGAGCTCAAAACCCGGATTTCGAGCCTGAAATCCCCTCGCCGGCTTCAGCCTCTGCCATTCCAGGCTGCCTTTCAGCAGCATGCCTTCGATCTCGACCCGGCTGGCCCAGTTTTCGGCGAGGGCGTCGAATCGCAAAAGCCGGCGTCGACGAGGACGCATTGGGCGGTCAACAGCACAAGGCAACTGATTTCGCCGGCCGTGTAGGCTTTCGTCGCCAGTTCCAGCGAATCGGCGGCTGTCGCGATGATCCCTATGTCGGCGGAAAGGTCACGCACCTTGCTGTCGGCTTTGCGAAAGCGCTGCAAAGTGCCGGCCAGACGGCTGGCGATTTCCAGCTGCACACGGCGGATGATTTCGCGCGGCGGCTTCGGCCGGGTTTGGACTGTTGACCAACGCCAGCTGCTGCAGTTGTACGACTGTGAAGGTGGACGGCTGGGCCAGCCTCGTTTCGGGATTGGCACGCGTGGGCGAAGTACCGGGTGCAATCGAAGCCTGGACATTGGCCCACGCTCGAAGCGGTTCCGCCCGCAACGCAGCGCCTTCTCGATTCCATCGCCGCGCAGCGAATCGAATTCGGCGTCAGCGATTCCGTCAGCACCGGAAGCCGACTGGGCTTGCTCTTGCCGCCGGCAGAGTCCCAACGCCCATTCGGAGTCATGCAGCCGGCATGTCGCGAGCAGGGTGAGTGCGATGACTATGGAGCGAAACCCGCCTGCAGCGTGCCGTCAGGCCGCCAGAACGCTTTTGGAACCCCAGCCGGCAATGCCTTGCGATTGAAACTGTCGCACCAGTTAGAGCCTGTCCGAAAAGGGGTCTGACCCTCTCCAGGAAAGGGCCCCATGTTGGCAATTGCCCGTTTTTCGTCACGTTCACGAAGTTGCGAAGGCAGTTTCGCAAAGGGTCTGACCCCTTTTCGGACAGGCTCTTAGTGCAACTTGGTCACTGACGGACAGAATGGCCGAAACCGGTGGGAAATCAGTAGCAGACAGCTTCAGCCACCCGACCGCCGGCCGTTCGACTTCACCGGACCGCCCCGGTTTGCGGGATCACCCGCCTGGCGGAAGGTGTTTGCCTGTATCACCGGCCTTATCCATTGAAACCGCCAATCGAGGTGACCATTCTCGCTTGACTGGCTTTTCAGGCCTGCCTAGATTCAAATTTGGATGGTTCAATTCACGTCGAGGCGTTATCGGGCAGGATCGGTGTTTCGCAAAGCCATCGCCAGTTATCTGATTCTTTTGGCAGTTCAAGGTCCGGGGCTGTGCTCCTGCACGCTGCGCGGAGCGATTGCGACCGTGGTTCACTCAAGCCACGGCCATACCCACGATCACGAATCAGCGGGTGGTTGGCTGGCTCAAGGTTCGCGTTCCGGCCGCAAGGCTTGTTGTCAAAAGTGGCCGAGCATTCCGGCTTCCCATCATCAGTTGCCCTGCGGTGAACCCGACAGTCCCGGTGACGATTGTCCCTGCAACCATCACCAGTTCCAGACCGCGCTGACGGGGAACTCCGGTTCCCTGCTTTGCGATCATTCGTCGTTGACCTGGCAGCCGTTCGCTGCCTGGCATGGTTCACCAGTCAACCTGACCCTGTCTGACGGTCTGGCTTCTGAAGCTGGCCAGCCCTCCGAGATCCGCTGCCGGTCCCGCGGCAGGGAGATTCTGCGCGCATGCTGCGCGCTGCGCTGTTAGCTGATCAGCGCTTAATCTGAACCGGCAAAGTGGTTGGGTCACCGATTGCCATTCGCAATCGGCCAAGTACGCCGACTCAACGGTGCTTCGCCTCCCCGGCCCCGGTATGGAACCTTCACTCGGTTCCAATCAGGCGGGTTCCTTGCCCCTCTACGATTCTGGAGATCGGAAACACATGAACACGATAAATCGCAATTTGCACCTGATGCCAGGAATGCTCTGTGCACTGGCCCTGGTGGTCTTGCAGGGCTGCCAGAAGTCGGGGCCCACCACAGCAAGAACGCCGGCAGCGGAAAACAGAGGTCCGGCGTCCAACGTCGAAACGTCCCCGGCTGCGAACCCTGCCGTAGACGCGGACCATGCCCATGCCGATGGTGCCCATGGCGGAACAATTGTGCCACTCGGACGTGACAGCTACCACATTGAACCGGTTTTCGAGTCTGAAGGCCGCGTCAGCCTGTTTACTCTCGGGGCCGACGAGACCCGCGTGCTGGAAATCGATGCCAAGCCCACGACCGGTTTCGTGCGCCTGAAAAGCGGCACGGAGTCGGCCCAGGTTGAGTTTCAGCCCGCATCGCAGGCTGGGGACCCGGAAGGCAAAACCTCACGGCTAACGGCCACACTTCCGGAATCCCATCGCGGTGGCCCGGTCGAGATCACGATTCCTGGCATCGTGATCGATGGCGAACGGTTTCGGTTTTCCTTTGCGACCCCGGAACCGGAACACACTGACGAAGCCATGCCTGCCAAAGTCGCGAATGCCGAGGAGCAGAAGCTCTACCTCGAGCCGGGCGGAATCTACTCGACTGCCGACATCGAAGCGAACGGCCGGGTCACCGCTTCCCGGAAGTTTGAGGGCTTCATGGCGAAACACGACATGAATCCCAAAAGCGGGGACAAAATCTGTCCCGTGACGGAGACCAAGGCCAATCCGGAGTGTTCGTGGGTCGTCAACGGCCAGGTTTACGAGTTCTGCTGCCCACCCTGTGTCGACGAGTTCGTCGGCTGGGCCAAAACGCAGCCGGACAAGATCCAGCCGCCCGAAACATACGTCCAGAAATGAACCGCACGGTCAAACGAACTGCCAGGTCCCCGCACCGCGCGGTGCTTGCGCGTGGTCGCGTGGTGCTCGTCCTGGCGCTGATCGCGGTGCTGGCGTTGCCGCCCGGCACGGTGCATGGCCACGAAGGCCATGCGCCGCTGCCCAGCAAGGGCGTCGAGATCAACGTCGAGGCGGGAACCGTGTTGCTGACGCGGCCCGCCGCCGACGCCCTGGCGGTCCAGTCCATCGAAGTCCTGCTGGCTCCGGATGTCGAGGAAGTCCTCGCCTACGCCCGGCTGGTCACGCCCTGGCACCAGCAGGCGCTCGTGTCATCGCGGCTGGCGGGTCGTGTGACCGAAGTTTACGTCCGGCCTGGCGATCCGGTTGTGCAAGGTCAGGTGCTGGCGGAACTGGAATGCCCGGAGCTGGAGTCGATGCAGCTCGACTTGCTCGCCGCCGTCAATGCCGCGCGACTGTCGGGCAAGCTTGCCAGTCACTACCGCGCTCTGGGCGGCGAAGTGCTGCCCCAGCGGCAGGCGGAAGAGGCCCTGACTGCTGAGGCCCGCGACCAGGCCGCGCTTGGGCTCGCACGCCAGCGGCTGACCAGCCTCGGACTGTCGGAGCAGTTCGTCCACGATCTCGAAACGGGTGGCGATTCGCTCGTCCGTCGCACGCTGCCAGTGACCAGCCCGATCGCCGGCCGGGTCCAGCTGGCCGATGCCACTGTGGGCAAAGTGATCGAGCCAGTCGAGCACCTCTTCGAGATTCACGACCCGTCCACTCTCTGGTGCCGCGTCGATCTGCTGGAGCCCGAACTGCACCGGGTCGCGCCCGGACAGACAGTTTCCATTTCGTTGACGGCACTGCCAGGCACGATGCTCCGCGGAGTAGTCGACTGGATCGAGCCGCGCCTTGATCCGGAAACGCGGCTTGTCTCCGCATGGGTCGATCTTGAACCCCGGATTGAAACCGGTCCTGACCTGTTGCCCGGGATGTTTGGCGAAGCCCGGATCGTAGTCGCTCGCGAGCGGGACCTGATGACGGTCCCGGCAATTGCGGTGGCCCGCGACGGGGCCGAACGATTTGTGCTGGTCCAGCAGGAGTCGACGGCCAAAACCGTCCAGTTCGCCAAACGCAATGTCGTCGTGGTCCTCGAAGCAGGCGGTCGCGTCCAGTTTCAGAGCAATGCGGTTTTTCCGGGCGACCTCGTGGCCACGGTCGGCGCGCATGAACTGTTCAACTGCTTTGTGCAGAGTGTCCTCCAGCTCAGTCCCGAGGCGCGCGAGAATATCAGCCTGCGAGTGGCAGCTGCCGGCCCGGCCGTGATCGACGAAGTGATTCAGGCCAACGGCGTGGTTGAGCTTCCCGCGAGCGGCCGGGATGAAGTCTCGGCCCGGATGGCCGGTCAACTGGTGGCAATTCATGTGGAGCGGGGAGCGACGGTCCGCACCGGTGAGGTGCTCGGCGAGATCACGAGCCTGGAACTGCAGGCCGTGCAACTCGATCTGATCGCAGCGCAGCTCGAGTACGACCGGATCGAACGGCTGCTCAGGAAACGCCGGGAAGCGACGGCCAGCCGGTCCCTGCCCGAACGCGAACAATGGGAAAGCGAAAGCGCCTTGCAGGCCGCCCGGCAGCAACGCGACAGCCTGCAACGCTCGCTCGCCGGCTATGGGCTGGACCGTGAGTCGATTGACCGGATTCTGAAAGACAATGCTGTGCTGCCGGCCATCCCGCTCCGCGCGACGCTGGGCGGGAATCTGGTCGGGTTCTACGGCCGGCTCGGGCAGGCAGTCGAGCCGGGCACCCGGCTGTTCGAGATTCACAATCCGGCCGAGACTCTGGTCCGGGCGTGGATCAGCGAGCCGGAATCGGCCGCGGTACACGAGGGCAGCCCGGCGCTGGTGCGGCTGATCGCCCTGCCCGGCTTTACCGCGACGGCGCGGGTTCATCGTCTGAGCCAGGAACTTGACCCCGTCAGCCGCACGTTGCCGGTCTGGCTCAAGCTGGATGTCTTGCCCGATGTCCCGCTCGCGCATGATCTGCTGGCGGATGTAAAACTCGTCACCAGCCAGTCGTCGGTTCCGGTTGCCGTTTCGATGGACGCAATTGTCCGCGAAGGGACGTCGATCTGGGTCTTCGTCCAGCGCGCGGATGGCCGGTTTGAGCGGCGGGCCTTGCGGACCGGAAAAACGGACGGGCGACAGATCGAAGTCCTCAGTGGCCTGCAAGCCGGCGAGCAGGTCGCCGTCTGGGGTGCCAGCGATTTGCAGTCGGCTTACGCGTCGTTGCGCTAACACCAACAGAATTTGCTGTCCACCATGCCAGACCGGATTATCGCCTCCAACCCGTCGCTGACGCATTTGGAAGTTGTGCGTTCTGGCCTTTGCCGCATCAATACCAGCCCGCAGCGCAAGCAAGGACGGCATGGAAGCCGGTTTTCCCTTGCTTGCGCTGCGGGCTGGTATCGAATCGCGACCTCAAAACTCACGCTTCCGGCTCGTTCATCACCACGAGCCTTCTACCATGCTTGACCGGATCATCGCTTTCAGCCTGAACAACCGGATGGTGGTCTTCGCCATCGCTGTGTTGTTGATGGCCGGCGGGCTGTTTCGTTTGCAGACGATGCCGGTCGATGTCTTTCCCGACCTCAACCGTCCGACGGTCACTGTCATGACCGAGGCACCGGGACTTGCTCCCGAGGAAGTCGAATCGCTGGTGACACGGCCGCTCGAGTACCTGCTCAACGGCGCGACCGGCGTCCAGCGGATCCGCTCGGCGTCGGGGATCGGGCTGTCGATTGTCTGGGTCGAGTTTGAATGGGGTTCGGACATCTATCGCGACCGTCAGATCGTCTCGGAAAAGCTCCAGCTGGCCCGCGAGCGGATGCCCCAGGACGCCAACCCGGTCATGGCCCCGGTCTCGTCGCTGATG
>JANOFL010000218.1:0-3155 GCA_031405895.1 Planctomycetota bacterium | reverse complement strand
GCAGGCGATCAGGGCTACGGAGGTGATTTTGCGGAACATGGCTTGAGTCCTTGTGTCGTTTTGTTTCTTGCGGGTTCGGCCCCAGCCTGACTGGCCGGTCTGGCGTTCCCTTCATGCAGACAGATACGCAGGGGCCGGGCGAGACTTACAGGCTGGCAAAAGATTTTTCTGAACTGGGAGAAATCGCACGTTTTCGGCCAGTTTTCAACGTTCCAGCCGATCCGCCTGCGTGTTCGGCGCTCATGACCGGGTTTCCGCCAGATCACAATCTGACCCGAGGGTCCGGGTCAAAAACGCCTGGGGCCTGGCTTGGGATCGTCCTTGACCATCCAGCAACGAAAAACGGCCCCCGGAAAATCCGGGGGCCGTGGAGGGGAGCAGAGCCGGCTCGGGCGAATGCGGCCCGAAGCTGGCTACCAGACGTGAATCGAGTAGCGGTTGAAGACCCCGCCGCGGTTGACCACCTTGATCGTCAGCGTCTGGCGATAGAACGGGGACACGATCACTTTCTCGAAATCCGAATACGATTCGCCCGAGACGATCAAGTTGCCATTGCCGTCGTAGACATACAGGTCGAGGTCGGTATCGTCGTCGCCGTCAATCTGGATGCTGAGGGTTGAGCTGCTTTCGACCCGGTATACGTCGGTCGACCAGGCATCTACTGATGTGTGATTTTCCAGGACACTGGGCAGGGGCTGGGCGTTGGCGGTTACTCCGCTCAGGGCCAGGCTGGCGAACAGGGCGACAAAGCCAAACTTGCGGAACATGGGACTTTTCCTTTCACAGAACACTTCGGGCTGGCCCCAGCCGCATTGGCCGGATCAACCATCCCTTGATGGGGGTCAGATACGGCAGCGGGAGGCAAGACTTACACACCGTCCTGCTTTTTCTCGATCCAGACCGCTGCGGGTGACCACTCTCCGAAAACTCGGCTGCCCTGAAACCGCCTTGCGGATACGATGAAGGCATGGTTGACATGCTCGAAATTGCGAAACGCGTGGATCAGTTCTTCATGGGAAAGTCGCCGGTCCATGAAACGATGCAGCGTCTGGCGGCGGCGTTGCGCGAGGTCAACGTGCCGTTTGCATTTGCCGGGGCGATGGCCGTCAACGCTCATGGACATCAGCGGACCACGGCCGATGTCGATGTCCTGATGACCAGGGAAAATCTGCAACGGTTCAAGGACCGCTGGTCCGGACTTGGCTGGGTCGACCTGTTCACGGGATCCAAGGGTTTCCGCGACACAGCAAACAACATCAAAGTCGATGTTCTCCTGACCGGAGAGTTTCCGGGTGATGGCTTGCCCAAGCCGGTCGCGTTTCCGGTGCCCGAGTCCGTCGCCGAGAGCCGGAATGATGGCTTGCCGTTCGTCAACCTCCCGGCCTTGATAGAACTCAAGCTGGCCTGCGCGATGACGACGACACACCGTCCGCGCGATCTCGACGATGTCATCCAGCTCATCCGCATCAATGAACTCACGCCCGAGTACGCGGAACGGCTCAATCCCTATGTCCGGGAAAAGTTTGTTGAACTCTGGCCAGCCGCTCAGGTCCGCGAAGACTATTGATCCAGCCGATCCTCATCCGTTTGAAACCATCCGCATGACCGAGACCCTGACCGCGGCACGAATTGCTGGCGAACCGGCCACCACTCCGGTACGCGGCCACCGCCTCTACATCGAGACGGTCGGCTGCCAGATGAACGTGCTGGACAGCGAGATGGTCGTTGCCAGCCTGCGGCGGCGGGGGTATGAGCTGACGAACGATCCGCTCGCCGCCGACACGATCCTCTTCAACACCTGCAGCGTCCGGCAGCACGCCGAGGACAAGGTCTACAGTGCGCTGGGCCGGTTGCGGCTGGAGAAGCAGCGGCATCCGGAGAAAATCATCGGCGTGATGGGCTGCATGGCCCAGAAGGACCAGGCACTGATCTTCCAGCGGGCCCCCTACGTTGACCTGATCGTCGGGCCGGGGCAGCTGCAGCAGATTCCCGACCTGATCGAACGGGCAAGGGCGGGCGAAAAACAGCAGATGGCTCTTTCGCTTGAGCGGACGGCCGGCACATTGGCCGACATCCGGCGCAGCCATGAGACGTTTGACCCGCTCCGCGATCCGTCGATGCGGCCCACGCCGTTCCAGGCCTATCTGCGGATCCAGATCGGCTGCGACAAGTTCTGCACCTATTGCATCGTGCCGATGACGCGCGGTCCGGAACAGGGTCGTCCGCCACAACAGATCGTCGACGAAGCGCGGCTGCTGGCGGAACAGGGTGCCCGCGAGATAACGCTGCTCGGCCAGACGGTCAACAGCTACCGCCATCGCGACGCGGCGGGCGAAACCAGCTTTGCCGGTCTGCTCCGGCTGCTGCACGCGGTGGACGGAATCGACCGGATCAAGTTCGTGACGAATTATCCGAAGGACATGACGGTTGAAGTGCTGGAGACGATCCGCGACCTGCCCAAGGTTTCGCGCTACCTGCATGTCCCGGCCCAGAGCGGCTCGAACGATGTTCTCCGCCGGATGAAGCGCGGCTACACGGTCGAGGACTATCTCGCGATGATGGCGCGGATCGACACGATCCTCAGCGACTCGGCGGCCGTGTCGAGCGACTTCATCGTCGGCTTCTGCGGCGAGACCGAAGACGAATTCCGGCTGACCTGTGAGCTGGTCGAGCGGTGCCGGTTCAAGAACAGCTTCATCTTCAAGTACAGCGAACGGCCGGGCACCAAAGCCGCCGAGCGAATGCCAGACGACGTGCCAGAAGAGGTCAAGAAACGCCGCAATAACGCGTTGCTCGCGATCCAGAACCGGATCAGCCTTGATGACAACCAGCGCTTCATCGGCCGGACCGTCGAGGTCCTCGTCGAAGGACCGAGCAAGAAAGCCGACGCCGACACGCCCGCCGGTGGTCCGCTCCAGCTCGCCGGCCGGACCCACGACGACCGGATCGTGGTCTTCGAGGGCAACCCGCGGCTGATCGGCCAGTTCGTCCGGATCGGCGTCTACGAAGTCTCGGCCTTCACGCTGATCGGCACGATCCTGACCCAGGACCTCGCGCCGGGCGGACTGGTGAAACTTTCCTCTTCACGATCATGATAAAGGGTTTTTGGCGAGCGGCAGGGCGTCAGCCCTCCGTGTGTGCTGTCGGACACGGAG
>JANOFL010000217.1:0-13939 GCA_031405895.1 Planctomycetota bacterium | reverse complement strand
GCAGGCGATCAGGGCTACGGAGGTGATTTTGCGGAACATGGCTTGAGTCCTTGTGTCGTTTTGTTTCTTGCGGGTTCGGCCCCAGCCTGACTGGCCGGTCTGGCGTTCCCTTCATGCAGACAGATACGCAGGGGCCGGGCGGGCCTTACAGGGGTCGGAAAAATTCCCGCGATTGAGCCAAAAACAGCCGTTTGCAGCCGGTTTCGTTACTCGTGACCGGGCTCCCGCCCGGTCACGAACTGACCAGAGGCTCTGCCTCGTCGTTCTCCGTTGTTCCGGCCAATCCCCTGAACTACACCACTCTCTTTCGTTTCGGCTTTACCTTCGCACGGGAACCGGTGAGAATTGGGCATCGGACTGAGACAAGCGGCCCCGCCGCCAGCCAGCCCGACGACTGGCCCGTTCGCAGCGGCAACGGTCAGTCTGCCCTGTCTCTCGGGAAACCCGCAAAATGTCCGACGTGCTCAAGGCGACCGACGCCGAGTCCTTTGAAGTGGTCGCCGCGCGGCAGGCGGACGTCGATCCGGCCGAAACCCAGGAATGGCTCGACTCGCTGCAGTACGTCCTGAACAGCAAAGGCCCCGAGCGGGCCGCCTACCTGCTGTCGCTGCTTGACGCCCGGGCGCGGACCGAGGGGGTTGACCTTCCAGTCAAGTCGAACACTCCGTACATCAACACGATTCCGGTTGAAAAACAGGCTGCCTATCCGGGCAACCGCGAGGTCGAGCGGCGGATCAAGTCGACGGTCCGCTGGAATGCGATGGCGATGGTCGCCCGCGGCAATCGCGACTTCGAGGGGATCGGCGGACATATCTCGACGTTTGGCTCGTCGGCCACCCTTTACGAAGTCGCCTACAACCACTTTTTCCGCGGCCGGGGCGAGTCGGGCTACGACGGTGACCTTGTCTACTTCCAGGGGCACAGTTCGCCCGGAATCTACGCCCGGGCCTATCTCGAAGGGCGGCTGACCGAACAGCACCTGATCCATTTCCGCCGCGAACTGCGCGAGCATCCCGGTCTGTCGAGCTACCCCCACCCGTGGCTGATGCCGGAGTTCTGGGAATATCCGACGGTTTCAATGGGACTCGGCCCGATCATGGCGATCTATCAGGCCCGCTTCAATGAATACCTCCGCAACCGCGGGATCAAGGACACTTCGCGGCAGCGGGTCTGGGCATTCCTTGGCGACGGCGAATGCGACGAGCCGGAATCGCTGGGAGCGATCACGCTGGCTTCCCGTGAGCACCTCGGCAATCTGACCTTTGTGATCAACTGCAATCTGCAGCGGCTGGACGGGCCGGTCCGCGGCAATGGCAAGATCATCCAGGAGCTGGAGGCCAACTTCCGCGGTGCCGGCTGGAACGTGATCAAGGTCGTCTGGGGCGACGACTGGGACGCCCTGCTGGAACGGGACGAAACCGGCCTGCTGGTCAAGCGGATGGGCGAAGTCGTCGACGGCCAGTACCAGAAGTACGTGGCGATGCCGGGGGCCTACATCCGCGAACATTTCTTTGGCAAGTACCCCGAGTTGCTGGAGCTGGTCAAGAATTACTCCGACGAGCGGCTGGAGAAGCTGCGCCGTGGCGGGCACGATCCGGAAAAGGTCTACGCCGCCTTCAAAGCCGCCACCGAATGCACCGACCGGCCCTCGGTAATTCTCGCCAAGACGATCAAAGGCTACGGCATGGGCGAGGGCCGCAACACGGCTCACAACAAGAAAAAGGCCGAGGAGCAGGAACTGCTCGATTTCCGCAACCGTTTCCACATTCCGCTCGACGACGACGACGTCAAGCAGCTCAAGTTCTACCGCTTTCCCGAAGGCAGCGTGGAACTCAACTACCTGCGCGAACGGCGCAAGACCCTCGGCGGCGATATGCCCGCCCGGCCGACCCGCGCCGTCACCGTGGAAGTCCCGCGCTACGACGAATACAAGGCCCTGATCGACCGCGACAACGGCAAGGAGATTTCCACCACCAGCGGTTTCGTCCGTCTCCTCGGACGGCTCTGCAAGGACAAGAAAATCGGTCCCAACATTGTCCCGATCGTCCCCGATGAGTCGCGGACTTTTGGGATGGAAGGGATGTTCCGCGAAGTCGGCATCTACGCCAACACGGGACAGCTCTACGAACCGGTCGACTCCGACCAGCTGGCGTACTACAAGGAAGCCCGGGACGGCCAGCTGCTGGAGGAAGGGATTTCCGAAGCTGGCGGGATGTCGTCGTTCAACGCCGCGGGCTCCGCCTACGCAGCCCATGGCGTCAACATGATCCCGTTCTACATCTTCTATTCGATGTTTGGCTTCCAGCGGATCGGCGACCTCGTCTGGGCCGGATCCGACCTGCGGGTCAAGGGCTTCATGCTCGGCGCGACGGCTGGCCGGACGACGCTCAACGGCGAAGGCCTGCAACATCAGGACGGCCACAGCCTGCTGAACGCGATCGCCTTCCCGACCGTTCGCTCGTTCGACCCCGCGTTCCACTATGAGACCGCGACGATCATCTTCGACGGCCTGAAGAGGATGTACGAGGACAACGAAACGGCGATCTATTACATCATGCTGGGCAATGAGAACTACACGATGCCCGAGATGCCGAAGGGTGCCGCCGAAGGCATTATCCGCGGCATGTACCGCTTCCGTTCGCGCGATGTGAAAGGCTCGGCCCCACGGGTCCAGCTCTTCGGCAGCGGCGCGATCATGAATTGCGTGCTCCGCGGCCAGGAGCTGCTCGCCGACAAGTTCGGGATCGCCAGCGATGTCTGGAGCGTGACCAGCTACACCCAGCTCCGCCGTGACGCCCATGAGGCCCGCCGCCACAACCTGCTGAATCCCGACGCCAAACCGCAACAGTCGTGGATCGAGAAGACTCTCGCCGGCGTCCAAGGCCCATTCATCGCGGCCACCGACTACGTCCGGGCCTTGCCCGAGCAGGTCGCACCGTTCCTGCCCGGCCCGCTGTTTGCCCTCGGCACGGACGGCATGGGCCGAAGTGAAACCCGCGACGCGCTCCGCCGGCATTTCGAAGTCGACGGCGAGTTCGTGGCCCTCGCGGCGATGTACCAGCTCGCCCAGCTCGGCCAGCTCGACAACCGCATGGTCGCCACGGCCGTCAAACAGCTGGGGATCGATCCGGCCAAGGCCGACCCGCTGTTTGCATAGCCCCGTCAATCAGGTCATTTTGGTCAATCAGGTCAGACTGGTCAGCCCGTCAGCCCGATTGCATGAATCCGGTTCGCCCCAATCGCCCCTCCCACGCGCATGCCCACTGAACTGAAAATCCCGGCCCTCGGCGAGGGCATCGAATCGGGCGACGTGCTCGAAGTCTTTGTCAAACCCGGCGACACGATCAAGAAAGACGATGCGCTGCTTGAGCTGGAGACCGACAAGGCCACGGTCACTGTCCCCGCTTCCACCGCTGGCAAGGTCGTCGCGGTCCTCGTCTCGGCTGGTCAAACGGTCAAGATCGGCGAAGCCGTCGTGACGATCGAAGCGTCCAGCGCCGCCGCGCCACCGGCACCTGCCGCTGCGGCACCTGCCGCTGCACCTCCTGCGGCCGTGAAACCCGCTCCTGCGGTTTCCAGACCGCCGCCGCCATCGTCCGCCACCAAACCCGCTCCTGCGGTTTCCAGACCGTCGCCGCCATCGTCCGCCACCAAACCCGCTTTGCCTCCCAAGGCATCAGTGGTGCCCGTTCCGGCCCAGCCCGAGCTGGCTCCAGTCGCCCCAATACCTGCTGCGCCAGTCCTGACGCCGGCGACAGTCCGTTCTGCCTCGCCGGACGAAGCCCAGGTTCCTGCCGGGCCGGCGATGCGCCGCTTTGCGCGCGAAGTCGGCGTCAACCTCACGACTGTTCAGGGATCTGGTGAGCATGGCCGGATCACGCGCGACGATATTCTTGCAGTCGTTCGCAGCGGCACCGGCCGGGCCAATCCCGCCGCAGCGCCGTCAGCCGGCTCAACAACGGCGACGATTGCCGCGCCAGCCGCCCTGCCCGGGCAGCCCGACCAGGACGCATGGGGGCCCATCCGCGTTGAAAAGATGAGCCGCTTGCGGCAGACGATTGCGCACAAGATGCACGAATCGTGGACCACAGTCCCTCGCGTGACCAACTTCGACGACGCCGACGTCACCGACCTCGAACAGATCCGGCAGAACAACAAAGCCGACTACGAAGCCAGCCGGATCAAGCTCACAACGCTGCCGTTCATCATCAAGGCCGTGGCGATGGCCCTGAAAAACCACCCCGTGGTCAACGCCTCGATCAACATGGAAGCGGGGCAGATCATCTACAAGGACTACATCAACGTCGGAATCGCGGTCGACTCGGAGCGTGGTCTCGTTGTGCCGGCGCTCCGCAATGTCGACAAGCTCGGAATCCCCGACATCGCCCGGGCCCTGAGCGAAGTCGCCGAGCGGGTCCGCACGGGGAATTTTGGCGTCGAAGACCTCCGTGGCGGGACGTTCACGATCAGCAACCTCGGCGCGATCGGCGGCACCTACTCGACCCCGATCATCAACGTGCCCGAGTCGTCGATCCTGCTGGTCGGCCGTTCGCGGCGGATGCCAGTCGCGATCGGCGACGACATCCGGATTCGTTTGATGATGCCGCTCAGTCTTTCCTACGACCATCGTCTGATCGACGGTGCCGCCGCCGCGCGGTTCCTCAACGACGTGATCGGCTACCTCGAAGCGCCCAGCCGCCTGCTGCTGGCGCTGTAGCCAGGTTATTCCAGCCCGCAGCGCAAGCCAGGACCAGCATGGGGCTGTTTTTTCCTTGCTTGCGCTTTTGAAGTTGCGCTACTTGGGTCAAGATCGGGGACAGACCCGCTAAATCGGCCCTGTTTCGTGCCCGTGCTCAGTCCCGGTCTGCCGGGACGGTGCTCGTAATCGTACTCGACAAAAGCCTGCCGATTAGGAGCACGAGCACCATTTCATTGAGCACGAGTACGAATCAGAGACGAAAAGCGCAACTTCAAAACTTGCGCTGCGGGCTGGAATTGCAGCGGCTTCCTATGCCGCGGCCAAGCTTCGCATGTTGCGGGCCCATCTCAGCCAGTCGGTGACTTCGGCAAGATCGGGGCGTTTGCCGGAGCGGATGATCTTCAGGCCCTCTTTCGTGTCGGCATAGGGCCCGACCAGATCGAGCACCTGGCGCGGAGTCATCGCCTCCAGCTTCTCCGGCTCGTCGATCCCGACGCCGACCAGCAGCTGGGCGTCGTGATCGCGGAGATTGGGAATCCGGCAGACCAGCCGCGTCTGGGCTTGCCACTGGCGGATCACGTCGGCCGTCATCCGCTTGAAGTTGATCCGCTCGGCCATTGATTCAGCCGTCGTGCGGAGAAAGTCGCGGATGTTGTGGACGCCGATCTGGACAAACTTGCTGGCCGTTTTCGGCCCGATGGATGGGGCCGCCTCGACCGCGTCGTCGAGGTTGAGCAAGAACCGAAGCTGCCCGGCCGCCGGTTCTTTTGTCGCCGGTGCCGCGTGCTGATCTCCGCCGTGGCCGTTGCGGTCAGCCCCGTCGGCCGCGGTCCGTCGCAGGCCGACACCGTTCCGGTCAAAACCGGCCACATCGCGGAGCGGGCGGACGTTGGCCGCGCGAACTGGCGGCTGGGTGGTCGCGCGGGGCGGTTCAAATCCATTCCCGGCCACGCGGTCCATGAAAAAACTTGGCCGCGGGTCCGTTCCGCCGCGCGAACGCCAGCTTTCGGCCTCGCGCTCCGGTTCCTCGTTTCCGCCGGAATCCTCGGGTTCGCGCCAGATGCCGGGCCGGCTGCGGCCCTGTTCGTCGAAGTACGGTTCGCCGGCCCGCCAGGCATCCGGCCGGGGGCGCGAAAACCAGCCACCCTGGCCTTCACCCCGATCGGAATAGTCGGGCAGACTGGTTCGCAGTGCCGGTCGCCGCTTCAAGCGCCGGCTGTAGCCCGCTGGCTGTCGCCAGTTCGGGCGCGTCGCGGCCAGCCCGCGGTACCAGCGCTGAATGCGCTCGCGGCCATTGCGTCCATCCAGTCCGGCCCGTCCCGTGACTCCTGACAGCCCTGTCTGACGCTGCAATCGGGCCAGGAGCTGCTCGGCCTGGGTTGCTTCCAGCTGTTCCGGCTCGGTGATGCCGCAGTCGACCAGCAGTCGCGCATCGTCCGTGGGCAGACCCGGCACGCAGACCATCAGCCACGCCGCGGCCTGAATGCGGTCGAGTTCCTCGGGCGTCATCGACGCATGGGCGAGCGCGACCGGCGGATCATGCGGATCCAGTTCCAGCAGGTCGGCAATCGTCAACACCCGGATCGCGGCCAGTAATCGCAGCAGGTCGGGCGGGCAAAGATAGACGTTCTGCAACAAGGTCTCTTCGCTGATCGCCGTTTCCACTTGCGGCAGCGCCAGGGCAGACGCGGGAACCGGCTGAAAACTGGCCAGCGAACTGCTGAACCGGCCGATCAACGGACGAACAGAAGTCTCCGTTGCGACGGTCGCGGGCAACAGCGCTTCAGGCGCAACACCCAACAGTTCGTTGCAAGGCTGGGGCCACGAAACGGCCGCTGCATCGGCCCGCTGCCACGCCACAATCCGCGCGGTTGATTCGGCCTGTCCGGCCCGCAGCAGATCGTAAACCCGCAACAGGTCATTCCGCTCCGGGCCATTCCCCGCCGAAAGCACCGGCCAGCGGTCGGTGAGCACGATCAGCTGGTGATCATCGATTCCCTGTTGCTCCAGCAGCCCGGTCAGCCGCGTCAGCCAGGCGTCGGCCAGCCCTTCGCCCGCCAACTCCGCCAACAAAGGCAACGGCGTGCTCCGCGACTGGCATTGCCGCTGGGCGACCAGTGCCAGACAAAACCGCGCATCACGCCGGGCGACGGCCGCCAATTCGCCCAGCTCATGCCAGTTGCCGGCCGCGTCGGCAGCCAGCCAGCACGTTCCCGAATCGTTCCATCGCAGCCCACGCCACGCCGCCGCGCTCAGCTGCTCCAGCCACTGGCTGGCCAGCTGCATGACGGGATCAGGCTTCCAGGCCGGGCGACGCGAATCTTCATCCACGGCCAGCTGCAACCGGGCCAGATCACCACGCGAGTTGGCCAACCGCGCGGCAAGCGTCTGCTCCTGCTGCCGCAACCAGGGCAGGTCATCGCCGGGAATCGAACGTGAAGCCGGCAACCGGTTTTGCAGGGCTTCGATGGCTGCCTGGAGCCGCTGAACTTCCAGCCCGTTAACGTGCCGCTGTTGCTGGGTCGCGTCGATCCGCATGCGCAGCGCGGCCCGATCTGGATCGGCTGACCTTGCTGCCGAAATCAGAAATGTCTGGCCGGTCAAACGCTGGACCGCGCTCGCCATTCCTTCCGTCCTCAGCCAGTGCAGGAACTCCTTTTCGCGCGGACGAATCGCGGCGGCCAGGCCCGAATCCAGCTCCACCGCTTCGCACCACATCGCGTTTCGCCGCGCCGACAACTGATCCACGCTGGCAGCCAGCCCCTCGTGGCAGAGCCGGAGCTGTTTCAGCTCCGCAACCGCGGCCCGGTGCCGAACGTGCCCGAACTGCTGGTCGAGTTCGCCGCACAAGCCGCGGAGTCCGGACTGGATGCGCTCGCAGTTTTGCGTGACGGTTGCCGTGAAGCTGTCTGGCTCAGGTGACCCGGCAGCCGTCGCCGTCTCGGCCGTGATCGCGCCCAGATGTTCGATCAGTTCGGCGGCGCGATGCCAGGGATGCTCTTCCGAATCGAGCGGCACTGTGGTCCGGCCTTCGGCTTCTTCGCGCAGCCGGACCCGCTGGGCCTGGATTTCCGCAAGCAGCTTCTGATAAAGTTCCAGCGTGGCGTCGATCTCGTCGATCCGCTCCAGCAGCCCGGCCAGCCGGACTGGTCGGGCAAGCTCATCGTTGTGCGGATAGGCGACGACCTGTGCCGCCGCCAGTTCCCGTTCAAGCGTGGCGATTTCGGCGTCGAGAACGCGGCGACGCTGCTCTTGCCGGGCGAGGGCATCCTGCAATGCCGGCAGCTCTTCGCGGGCAATGGCTGTCCCCAACTCCTGCTGCCGCCGGCCGGCTTCCGCCAGTTCACCATCACGCAGCCCCGCCTGAAGACTTCGCAGTTCGTTCTCGCCACGGACGAGTTCGGCCTGCAGTTCGGCCAGCCTCCCGCGCCGTGCGGCAGCCGCAATCAGCCAGTCGCGATATTCGGATTCGGTTCGCCATGGCATTGCCGGAGCGGTCAGCCCATTCAGCCTTTGCCACCAGGCTTGAGCTGCGGCCAACAGGGCTGCGGCCGAATTGGAAGCGGCGTCCGGATCGGCCTCAACCGTCAGCAGCCGTTCCAGGATTTCGCGCTGCTCACCCGCGAGCGGCAGGGCTGCGGGCGCAGCGATGTTCAGAGGCAACACCGCAAGGTCGCCAGCCAGTTCCCGATTGAGCGGATCGTCGACGCGGCGCCCGGCGTGGCCGGCAACAATTCGCACTGGTCGCTGGTTGACCTGGGCCCGCATCCAGCCCAGCACAACAGCCGCTGGCGCCTGGTTGACTGGTAGCGGCTGGGCCGGCTCGGTCAGGCAGCGCGCCCAGAGGGCCCGGATTCTGCGTCGCGCCGGCGCGTCGGCGACCACCACATTCAGCCGCCGGTGCAGCGACTCCAGCCCGATCCCTGATTCGTTCCCCGCGCCATCAATGGCGAAGTCGGTCAGCTTCATTGCCTGGTCCATCCATCCTGCCG
The DNA here is from genome assembly GCA_031405895.1 of Planctomycetota bacterium. Classification (GTDB taxonomy): domain Bacteria; phylum Planctomycetota; class Planctomycetia; order Pirellulales; family Pirellulaceae; genus BJ22. Next base: position 5,248 of record JANOFL010000217.1, on the reverse strand, counting down.
CGGCTGCCGGGCTGGAAGCATCCGGCCGCGCGGCTCCGCGCGCGACACCAGCTCCGGCTCCTTTGTATTGAGAAGTGCCTGGGCGGCGCGCGGCCAGACGTTTTCCGGCGCAAGGCGGCGGCGCGGAACAAACGGCCAGGCCTTTTTTCCAGACTCGCCCGTTTTCCAGAACCTCTCAGCCTGAAAAATCTAAACCAATTCCTCCAGCCCTCCCAGATCAGTTTCCAGACGTAGCGTGCGTTACGCCGTTTGCGCCAAACACTCTCAATAACCTGCGTTGGAAAAGAGTAGTTCTTTTCCGGCTCCCTCCCCTGCCGCTGCTTTGAGCGGCGTGGGGAGGGCGGGGGGAGGGGGTGCCCGCGCAACGGGTCGGCTTTGAACATCGCCGGCCATACAAACCACGCCGGAATCCAGCAAAGTGAGAAACGCACCCCCCCGCCGGGGACCAGGCGTCCAGCCTGTAACTTGTCACATCACTCAGTAGCGTCTGACTGCTCAGACTGCCCGGACCACAGGCTGGAAGTGGCCTGTCAAAAAGTGAGCCTGAGGCGCTAGCCGAGAACGCTGATTCAGCGATTAACTCCCACCCAAGGAAATCGGCTAGCGCCTCAGGCTCACAAGAATTCGTCGTTTTAACAGTCCAGGCTGGAAGCCTTTCCCACACCAAACCCCTTCCCGATTCTCACCGTGGCCCTCGTTGACCTCCCCCTTGGACGCCGGTCCTGTCCGGCAGACTGTTATGATGGCAGCCCCGACTGGGCCGTTGCGTATCACCCGTTAAAGTGACATCCATGAGAAGTACACCGCTGGCATTCCATTTGGCCGCCCGGTTCGTCCGGAGTTGCATCGTTCTGTCGTCCGCTGGGCTGGCAGGATTCCTGCCACTTATCGGGCAAGAGACCGGCGGAACGGCTCCATCGTCCGTCGAAGCTGCCCCCAACGCTCCCGTCCTGCTCAGCGGCGATGCGGAGCTTTCTGCCTGGACGGCACTGGAAACGCAGGACCCGCGAAAGTTTGCCGCCCTCGACGCGGCCGAACAGCAACGGCTGATCGACGAGGGCCAGATCGCCAAGCAGAAATTCTGGCGCTGGGAGAACGGCGAGATCATCAATGACGGCGAAGGGCCTTACCTGACAACACTTAAGTCCTACCGCGATTTCGAGCTGACCCTTGAGTATGCAACCGTTGCAGAAGCCGACAGCGGGATCTACCTCAAGGCGACTCCCCAGGTCCAGATCTGGGACACAACCGAAGCTGGTAGCAAGTGGAACATCGGCGCGGGCAAAGGCTCAGGCGGTCTCTGGAACAACAGCGAAGGCGCGCCTGGCAAGGACCCGCTCAGTCTGGCCGACAAGCCCTTCGGCGAGTGGAACTCGGTTGGCATCGTCCAGGTGGGAGCGCGGACCAGTGTCTGGCTTAACGGCCAGCTCGTCGTCGACAAAGCGATCATGGAAAACTATTGGGACCGCAACCTGCCTTTGGCGGCCACCGGCCCGATCCAGCTGCAAACCCACGGCGGACAAATTCGCTGGAAGAATGTCAAGGTACGCGAATTGGGTTCGGACGAAGCCGGTCAATGGCTGGCAGCGCGCAGCGGCAACGGATTTGCCGGAATCTTCAACGGTACCAGCCTCGATGGCTGGCGCGGCCCTGTCGACAATTACGAAGTCGCCGACGGCGCAATTCGCTGCAAGCCCGGTCATGGCGGGACGATCTACACGGCCGATGAATACGCCAACTTCACGGCGCGTCAGGAATTTCGTCTTCCTCCCGGCGGCAACAACGGACTGGCTATCCGCTATCCGGGCGAAGGCGACGCGGCCTATTCCGGCATGTGCGAACTCCAGGTGCTCGACAGCGAGGACCCCCAGTACGCCGGTCTCGACGCTCGCCAGTATCACGGCTCGGTCTACGGTGTGATCGCCGCCCACCGCGGCTACCTGCGCCCTGCTGGCGAATGGAACTTCCAGGAGGTTACCGTCAACGGCTCACGGATTCGGGTCGAACTGAACGGCTCCGTGATTCTCGATGGAGACGTGGCCGCGGTGACGGAATACCTCGGCGACAATCCCCACCCGGGCAAGGACCGGACCAGCGGCCATTTCGGTCTCGCCGGCCACGGCGACGCCGTCGAGTTCCGCCGCGTCGACATCCGCGACGACGACCGGCCGGTTGAAACGGCTGAAATGCCTGCCGAGGGACCTGGTGAAATCCAGCACTCGCCGTCGGATGTCCCATTGGCCCAGGTTGCTCCTCCAGGCCAGCCATTGGCTGGAGTTCCGCTTCCGCCCGATTCTGGATACTACGCGCCCGTGGCTGCCGCGGTGCCGCTGACTGGCTGCTGTCCTCCGCCCCCGGCGGGCTGTTGCCTACAGGAGATTCGGTGCCGGCAAGGCGGAGTCCGTTTGATGCGTCGGCCATGGCTTCTGTGCCGCTGAGGCATTCCGTCAATCATCTGTCGAACCGGCCGGCAACCTGCCCATGCTCCGGATTTTCATCCGTTTGTTGCTCGTCATCGGCGGCGCGGCATTGTTGCTGGCCGTCGTCGGCTGGGCGTTGCCGCGCGAGTTTTCGGTCTCGGTCGAACGACAACTTGCCGCCACGCCAGCTGAGGCGTTCGCGATCGTCAACGACCTGCGTTCCTGGCCGCAATGGACGGCCTGGGACCCGCAGACCAATGTGCATCTCACAGTCGAACCCGGCCCGATCAGCGTGGGTGAAGGCGCCAGCCAGACCTGGACCGATCCCAGGGGAGCGGGCAAACTCTGGTTCACCGCAGTCCAGCCCGATGAAGCCATCGGGTACCGCGTCCGTTTTGTCGGCTTCCCGGAAATGGATTGCCGCTTTGAGTTCTCGCGCGCTGACAGTGGCTGCCGGGTGCAATGGACCAGCTCCGGCCGCTTGCCCGGCGGTCCCTTCTACGGCTACTTGCGCGGTGCGTTCCGCGCCGGTCTGGAACGGGAGTACACTGACTCCCTGAAACGCCTCGACCAGCTGCTGACAAAAAACCGCACTGCCCGCGAGGAACCGTCCACCGAACCAGGAACGCCTTCCGAAAAGTAGAGCAATTGTCCCCAATTGCTCGACCGCATTTTTTCCCCGGCCAGCATGCGACCCGACAAACATTCTTGCCCGTTGTTGACCGTCCGTTCGCCATCCAGTTCCTGATTCACCCTCGCTGCAACCAGCACCATGCAGATCCTGACCCGCGCCGAACTCGAGCAGCACCGCTGCGAACCATGTCGCGACGGCGCCGTGCCCTGTTCCCAGGCCCAGGCCGAAAAACAGCTGGAGCAACTCGCCGGCTGGAAACTGGTCGACAGCGGCCGGCGGATTCGCCGCGAATGGAAGGTGAAAAACTTTCTTGCCGGGCTGGAGTACTTCCGCCAGGTCGGCGAAGCCGCCGAAGACGCCGAGCACCACCCCGACCTGCACCTTGAAAACTACCGCAATGTGGCGATCGAAATCTGGACCCACTCGATCGGCGGCTTGAGCGTCAATGATTTTTCACTGGCCGCCAAAATCGACGCGATTGCCAGCAGCCTGGGGCTGAAATGATTTCTTCCCGGGGGGCATGGCTCTGCCTTGCCGTCCTGATTGAACAGTCTCCCCGTGGTGACCGATTTGACGTGATTGACCGGATTGACCTTATTGACCTTATTGACCCGGTTTTCGGATAGTCCGGTTGTGCCGGTTGTCTGGATTGCCTGTTCGCCCAACCGGGTCCGGTTGTTCGCCCGGTGCCGGATGTTCGGCACTTGCCGGGAATCGGGCTGGCAGCGGTTGAAACTGCTGTGACTGCCAAGCCTGGAAATCAGGGGGATCCGTTTGTTCCCGACGATAACATCCTTTGCATTGTGACAGTCTCGCGGATCATGACGACAGGCGGAGTTCAGGGATGAACGCGCAATCAATTCAATCAGGCCGGCCGGCCGCAATGGCCGTTGTTTTCGCAACACTGGGAATGGTGGCCGCGACTACCGGCTGCCGCAACCAGTGCCACAACCTGAAGCTGTTCGAAATCAGCGTTCCGGGCCAGCGCGATTGTGCGTGCTGTACCACCCATCCCGCTCCGGCTCATCAGCATCCGGCAACCACCCCGATCCCGGCACCGGCGACCCCGGCACCAGCGACTCCTGCACCAGTCACACCGGTGCCGGCAGAACTCGCTCCCGCCGCGGGAAGCCCTGCCGAGCCTCGCCCGCACTCGATCCTTGCGGCCAGGACCGGCGAGCCATCCCCCGCGACCTGTCAGTTCACCGCGCCGGGAACACCCTCGGTCGTCAGCCGACCCGTTCAGCCGAAGGCCCGCACGGCGGCAGCAGAGTCTTCCAGCCGCCGCGTCAACGCCTACACGACCGGTACAAATTCCGGCACCGGCATCGCCGGAACTGTCCGCCCCGACAACACCACTGCCATCGCCGAGCCCGATCTGATCGTGCAGCTGCCCGTTCTGCCGGCTGTCAGCAAGCCCGACGACGCGGCCGAGCAGCTGGCCGAACTCGACGCGGAGATCCTCGAAGCCACCGAGCCGCTTGCGACCCCACCCGTCATCGACGAACTCCACGGCCCGCTGCCCCAGCCCACGCACACCCCGGCTGAAGTGACGAAGTCCACGCCTGCGGAAAAGGCCGCGGAAGAAGCCACCCGCATCGCGGCCGGGATTGCCAATACCGCCGCTGCCTCCGCAACCGAACTGCAAATCGCCGCTGTCCCGCTTGCATCAAGCGAGACTACGGGGTCTGACCCCTTCGTCGGCCCAGTTGTCCTGCGGGCGATCGCCCCCGACACCATCATTCGGCCCATCAGCACACCGGCGATTGGCAGCCGCCTCCACGCGATCCCGGTCGGCTTCCAGCGGCCTGTTCCGGCCGCCCAGCCCTCAACGCCGGCTGGATTTCCTTTCCCCGGCACCGCCCAGCCGCTTGGCCCGACGCTGATCCCGCAACCTGTCTTCCGCGACCTGCCTTTCCACGAACCGGCCGCGCAGATTCTCAGAGCCACGGCCTCACAAGGCGAAGCCCCGGCGAGCCAGTCGTTCCTGCCGCACCCCGCCACCACCGCGCCAGTCGTTAACACCGCGACGATCGTCGGCGGTGCGGCCGGCTCCGCGACCCAGCGCTGAAAATGAAACCGGTCCGGGTCATCGTCTTCGACGCGGTCGGGACCCTGATCCACACCCGGCCATCCGTGGCCGCGATCTACCACGCCACCGGCCAGCAATTTGGCTGCCAGCTCGACCAGCCCA
>JANOFL010000208.1:0-6784 GCA_031405895.1 Planctomycetota bacterium | reverse complement strand
CTATGCCGAAATGGTCCGCCGACAGAACGAGGCCGTGGCGCTGTTGTGAGGTTTAGGTGTAGGGTGGGTCGAGTCGTCGAGGCCCACCGGATTAGCCGGCCGACCTCGCATGACCGGCGGTGGGTCTCGAAGACTTGACCCACCCTACGTCTGCACGTCAATTCAGGGTGTGTGATGAGATATGCCGATTGGCGAAACACATGCCGTTTTGATTCCAACCGCGGCCCCCTCCCCACGAACCAGTTCCGGGAAGACCGGGACCGGTGCGGGTGGAGGGGGGAAGAAGTTTGACGTTACGGTGTTGGCCGCGTTGGACTCAAAAAAATCTTCCTCATTACAGGTGGTGCAGGCAGGTATGGAATCGCCACCGCCCGCTACCGGCTCCCGGCCGGGTTGGCCGACAGTTGGGGGATCCGGCGGCTGAGGGCCAGTGCGGTTTGCAGCACGTCGTCTCCGGAACCAGGCAATCCTGTCGCGGCTTCGAGGGCTGGTTTGGCCACCTTCTGGATTTCGATGTCGGGGCGAACTCCGACTTCATTGATGACGGAGCCATGTGGCGAGTAAAACCGGGCCGTGGTCAGGCGGATGCCGCCGCTGGAGACGTTGAGCGGGAAAATGCCCTGCACGCTGCCTTTGCCGTAGCTTTTCTGACCGACAATCTGTCCCCGGCGGTGGTCATGAATTGCGGCCGCGAGAATCTCGCTGGCGCTGGCCGAGTCATGATCGATCAAAACGACCAGAGGCACGTTCCAGGTCCCGGCGACTTCGGCCCGGTGGGTGAAGTCTTCCAGTGGATTGCGGCCGCGGGTTGAGACAATCACGCCGGTGTTGACGAACCGGTCGGCGATTTCGACCGCCGCCGTGAGCAGGCCACCTGGGTTGCCTCGCAGGTCAACGATCAGCGAACGCATCCCGGCCCGCTGGAGCTCCCACAGGGCTGCATCGAAGTCGCGCGGGGTCGTCTTCTGGAAACTGGTGATCTTGATATAGCCCGTGCCCGAAGCCGGGTCTGCCATCCGGACGCCTTCGACGCTCGGAATGTCGACCCGGCGGCGAATCAGGGGCAGAAGCTGGTTGCTTGCATCGCGCTGGATCGTGATCCTGATCGCCGACCCTTCCGGGCCGCGAAGCAGGTCGGCGGCCTTTTCGCCTCCCGTTTCGGTCACGGTTTGTCCGTCGACGGCGACGATCCGGTCGCCAGCGACGACGCCAGCCAGCCCGGCCGGACCGCCGGCAATGACGTTGACGATTTCAAGGTTGTCGCCATGCGTTTTCAGTTCGACGCCGAGACCGACGAAATTGCCTTCGATCTGCGACATGGTCTCGCCGTACTGGTGGTCGGACATGTAGGCCGAGTACGGATCGAGGGCTGAAACCGCGCCGCAGACAAACTCGAAGACGGTTGCCGACGGATTGAGCGAAAGGGCCGACTGCAGTTTTTCCGCGCAATGGCCAGCGACCCAGATGGCGTCGCTGCGTTGCCTGACGACGTAGCGGTTGAGCGACTCGGTCAGTCCATTGAAGGCGGCGTCGATCCGTTCCGCCGGAACGCCCGGCAGGTAACGCTGCTGGAAACCGGGTGAATGGAGCGCGAGTTTGAGGCTGGTCAGTCCGAACCGGGCGACGGCGTTCCAGTCCGGCTCTTCGACGTAGTAGGCCTGGATTTTGAGCAGGATTTCGCCGTAGAGGTTTTGGGCGGCGGTAGCGCTGGTGGTCTGAACCTGGGCGAGGAAGCTGGAATCCGACTGCCGGCGGTCAAGGTCGTAGTGGAGGCGGGCCATCGAACGGCGCTGGATCAGCTGACGGTCGCCGGGGGCCGCTTTCAGGGCATCCTGGTAGAGCACCAGGGCGTCGGACCATTGTCCGCGGCTTTCCAGCTCCGAGCCTTCCGCAAGGATGTGCTGGACTTCGGTCGACGCGATCAGCGGTTCGCCATCGCGTGGAGCGGCCAGCGCCCCGCCCGCAAGGAACAGCGCAAGCGCGAAACAGGACAACCATAAGGCGGCGCGGGCGCGCAATCGGGTTCCAGTCATTGCATCCATGGCAGCAGTCACCGTCCGGGGAGTGGGACCAGCCCAGGCTTGCGCGCCGCAACGGGTTTGGGAGCGGTTCGGCGCGGGTGCCGGGGCAGTCGGTTCAGGATGGCGGTTTCATCGCGGGCACTGCCTGAAGGCGCCCGAAACCGCACGCGAAAACCGTGAGGCCCAGAAAGCTAAATCACGATGTGGCTGCGGTCAAAAAAAACGAATCGTTTTCTGACCGCGCGATCCGCACAATCCAGAGGGATTCCCAGTCTCGGGTCGGTTGTACCGCGGGCGAAAACCTTGCCGCGCGACACGGAGTGCGGTGCATCCCGGCGGGGAGAGTACGCGACCGGCCCCGGAAGGGTTCACGCAAGATCGGTTCGCTCCGGCTGATCTGGCGGATCAGACGGATCGTTCATGGGATCGCCGGCGTCGCCGCTGGCTGTGCCGCCGGCTGGAAAGTGATATGGCTGGCGGGGACGGCTGGCACGGCCGCGCGGCGGCGACGGGTGCGGGTCTGTGACCACTCCCGTGTTTCGATCTCGAACACGTCGGCCGTTTCGTAGCGCGCAATCCGGCGGCCTTCGGCGAAGGGCCCAATCAGACCCTTGAGCACCGGCAGGCCGCGGAGCGAGAGATCGGTGCTGCAATCGTCAATTCCGGCCTGGACGTAAACGGCGAGCACACTTGGAACGTCATCATGGTCGCGGACGCGCAGGGAACCGTCGGCTTCACGCGAGACGACGCGGATCATTTTGCCGGCTGTATTCATGAGGCGAACCTACGGGAGAGCTGGGAAGGGGCTGAATCAGGACGGATGTCGCGTTTCCGGAGCGGTTCGCGGGGCGGGCGCGAGCCGGGGTCAGCCTTCCCTGGCACGGAGAGGACGCTGGAGCCAATCCACGAACCGCGAAGAAAGGGGGTCAGGCCCCAAATCGCTCCGAAGACTGCGCGATTTGGCGTCAGACCCCGGCAGTTCACGGATCGGCTCTGTCAACCGTTATCGTCTCGCTGACCGGGCCAACCGGCAGAAATTCCCGACCCTGCCACCAACCGGCGTGGCCGGCGCACGCGGAAAATCAGGGGCAGAAATGCAGAACGAAAAAACCGGAAAATCGCCGACAGACGATGCCGGCTATGACGAAGGAATCGCGCCGGTTATCGCACGTGGTTACTGACCGTCCGTTGCCTGTCCCTTTTGGGCAGCCCGCTGACGGGCTGCGTCCAGCTCCCGCTGCAAGTCCACGAGCAACGGAATGCTTCCGTTGAGGTCGGGTTTGAGCACGGCGATCGCTTCGCCGAAATGAGCGGCCGCCTGATCGAACCTGCCGAGAGCTACTTCGGAAGCGGCCAGCGAACGGAAGGCGTCGACCATCTCAACCGAAGCCGTCCGGGTGGTCGCTTTGAGCCGCTCCAGTTCGCCCCGAGCCAGCGTTTCCGCCCGTTCCGGGTTTCCACGCGACAGCTCCAGCGACGATTCGGCGACCTCCAGCGCATGTTCAGCGGAGAGCGTGCATCCGGCCTCGCGCGCCGCGCGGAGTGTCGACTCGGCGGAGTCGAGTTCACCCGCCAGGACCTGGACGCTGGCCAGCAAGGCCCGCTTGTCGGTTGTGAACCGGTGGCTGGGACCGAAAACAAAATTCGCCGCTTCGATGGCCCGTTCGAGGCACTGGATCGCGGCCGGATAATTGCGGCGGCCTGTCTGCACTTCGGCGAGGATCTTGTTCAGCGCGTCGGTGCAGGAGCCGAATGGATCATCGGTGAACCCGTCCTCAATTTCCAGCGCGCGGCAGGCCAGTTGTTCCGCTTCTTCGTACTTGCCAAGTTTGACCAGCAGGTGTCCGAGATTGTTCATTTCGGTTACGGTGCGCGGATGCTGTTCGCCGAGAAAATCGATGGACTCCCGCAGGACGTCGCGATGGATTGTTTCGGCTTCCTTCAGGCGGGCTGACTTGAGCAGGATGAAGCCAAGCGTGCCGAGAGAGCGAATCCGCAGCGAGCGGGCGTCGTCACTGCTCTTGTCCAGCAGGCCAATCGCCAGCCGGATCTCCTCCTCGGCAGCGTCCAGGTTGCCACGTTGCGACAGCAGCCACGCCAGCAATTCCCGCGCGCGTGCCACACGGGTGGGAACGGGCGGCTGCGCGGCCGACTCGAAAGCAATCGTATCCCCGAGCAGCGACTCGGCCTCGTCGAGCCGGTCCAGCAGTTCCAGTGAACCCGCCAGCTCGAACATCGTGTTGCCGATCAGCGGATGACTCGACGGGAGGCTGCCTCGCCGCAATTCCAGCGCGCGCCGCTGCATGGCTTCGGCCGAACTGTACTCGTCAAGATCTTCGTAGACCTGGCCCAGTACCATCCGCAACTCGGCTTCGACATCAGGGTGCCCGGCCAGTTCGATGGGCAACCGTTCGGCCGTTTGGTCAAGGATTTCGCGCAGCATGGTCGCGTCTCGGCCAAGAGCCCTGGACGGCCCGACCGAGGCCAGCATTTCGGTCAAAAAGCGGGCGATTTCGGCCGATTTCGCCGCTGCCCTGTCGGCCTGTTGCCGGGCATTGAGCTCGCGAAAGAACATGGTCGTCGAGGCGGCGAGCCCGGCGAGGAGCGTCGCGAACACCAGCAGGGCGGCAGCGACCGCACCGCGATGCCGGGCGACAAACCGCCGGAGCAGATAGCCGGTGCTGGGCGGCCGGGCCAGCACTGGTTCCCGCCGCAAGTGCCGCTGGATATCGCGGGAAAGTTCAACGGCCGAGTCATAGCGCCGGGCGCGGTCTTTCTCGATTGCCTTCATCACAATCCAGTCGAGATCGCCCCGAACGACCTGGATGAGTCGGGGCGGCTCGACGCCGCGGCGCAGGGCGGCCGCCGCAAGGTCGGCGGCGGTCAGGCTCTTGAGCCGGGTCGAGGGCCGGGCTGGAACCTGTTCCCGGATTCGGCGGCGCAGTTCGTCCGGTCCCGCGTCGCGCAAGTTTTGTCCTTCAAAGGGAACCCGGCCGGTCAACAGCTGGTAGAGGATCACGCCGAGGCTGTAGACATCGGCCCGCGTGTCGATGTCATGCACCAGCCCGTCCGCCTGCTCGGGACTCATGTAAGCCGGAGTGCCCATGAACTGGCCGGCGCGAGTGTGCAGGCTGTCGTCGATCAGCGACGAAGCAGTGGCTTTGGCGATTCCGAAGTCGATCACCCGGGGACGCGGTTCAGAGCCGGGTCCTGTGACCAGAATGTTGGAAGGCTTCAGGTCGCGATGGATTATTCCTTTCTGGTGGGCGTGATGCACGGCGTTGCAGACATCACAGAAAAGTCGCAGCCGTTGCGCCGGCCCCAGTTGCTGTTGGTCACAATAGGCGACCAGGGGAGCGCCCTGGACCAGCTCCATCACGAAATAGGGGCGTCCGTTGCCTGCGATACCGGCGTCGAGAACCTTGGCGATGCCCGGGTGGTCCATCACCGCGAGGGCCTGCCGCTCGAGCGAAAACCGTGTGACGATTTCGCGGGAATCCATGCCCGACTTGAGCATCTTGAGCGCGACATCGCGGCGGACCGGCTCCAGCTGTTCAGCCCGCCAGACCGTGCCGAAGCCACCCTCGCCGAGCTGCTCAATCAGCCGAAAGCGGCCCAGCTGACTCCCCGCCGAGTCCCCACCGTCGACCTGTTCGTTCAGAAACTGGTCCAGTCCCGTGTCGACCGGCAGACCAATCGATTCAATCGCGGCTTCGTCGGATTTGCCCGTACGGGTTCTGAGTGGATCGACTCCGGACAATGGCACGCCCCCCAACTGCCTGTAATCCATTCAATCTGGCACGCCGCCAGGCGATTGCCAAGCGTTTTACCTGCCAAAGCCGGAAGGGTCTGCCGTTTTCATGGCGGCAGTTGCCGTTTGTGGACAAGGAAACGGGGACTTGAACGAATTGCTGGCCGGGACGACAAACCTTTGCCAGATGGCGGAGCATGTTGAGGCGTTTATTTCAGGTCCGACCTCATCCGGAAGGGACTCCAGTCCTTGATCGAAGGTTGTTTCAAGCCTTCGGCCAGGTTGATCGGGGTCAAGCGGGCTGATGAAAACCGAGTTTGATTGTCCACGTTGCCAGTCGACGTTACGGGTCGAGGCCGAAAATGGCGGAAAGCCCGTGCGCTGTCCGGTTTGCGGCAACGTGGCCATTGCACCGCTCAGTCCAGCGCCGGAAACCGCCCCGACGCCGGTGGTCTCGCTCAGGCCGGAACCGTTCCTCATCCGTGACGATGAGCCTCAACGCGACGCCAGGAGCTGGCGGTCACTTGACCCTGAAGGCGATCACGGCAACAAGCCGACAGTCGATCCCTGGCTACCACCTGCCCAGCCCCTGCGGCCCAGCCCAATTCGGCACCAACGCACGGGCGGGTCGAACGACGGGTACTGGACGTTTGCGATGGTAGTCGGCATCCTCGCTTTGGTGTTGCACGTCACCGTCTGCGGTTGCGGGACCATCGTTTCCGGACCGCTGTCCATCGCGGGTCTGATCGCGGCTTACAACTCTTCCAGCGCCAACCGCCGCGCTCCGATTGTGATCAACTGGATTGCCTTGGCGATCAGCCTTGCCGGCTTTGGAGTGGCGGCGCTTTGGGGAGTTTTCGCGGCGATGTTTGGGTGACCGGTGAGAACGCCAAGTCCGCTCAGACCACGGCATTTATTTCGCGGCCAAAACTGCAATGTCTTGGGGAGCAGCAGGGCGTCAGCCGTGCAGGCCTACGCGCACGAAAGCGCCGACCGCGCCGCGTTCGCGGGC
>JANOFL010000188.1:0-8047 GCA_031405895.1 Planctomycetota bacterium | reverse complement strand
CCAACGGCTACCATGAACTGACGGACGCAGTCGAACTGTTGCGTCGGGCTGGACGGGCCAACCGGCTGCGACTCTCGGATGGCAATCGGAGACTGCCGGAAGACTCGCGACTTGTTGAGGCGATGAAAGCCGGCTTGCCTTCCGGGTGCGGTGTCGCGGTTGGGCTGGACCGGGTACTGATGGCGCTGAACGGCAAGACGTCGATCCGGGATGTGATCGCCTTCCCTGCTGACCGGGCCTGAGAGATCCGGCCAAATGAAAAGGCCCGATCCGGATGGACTTGGCCTTGAGGAGGGTAAACGGAGGACCCAGAGGGCTGACGCCCTACCGCTCGCCAATCAGCGGCTGCCGGCACGGCCGGTTGTGCCATTGAGTTGCTGCTGAAGCTGTTCGATTCGCTGTTCGCTGGTCAGCTCGACCGGCTGGGTCGTCGCAGGACTTCTTTCCGCCAGCAACGCAGTCTGGCTCCGGGTCCAGTTCGCGACCTGTTGGGCCGCAAACAGTTCTGCCGGGGCAAAGAACCGCTCAAACGAACCGTCCATGCGTTCGATCCGGTTCATCGCCAGCAGCTCTTGCCAGGACATTCCATTGGCAATGTGCCAGGCCGTGGCCTGGGCAACCTGAGTGTTAATCAGGTCGGCGGCAAGCAACTGGCAAAGCTGTTCGATTGCCGGATCGCTGGTGAAGGAACTCAATGGTGCGATCGTGTACTCCATCTGAGGCACGGGATCGGTCTTGCCATGTTCCAGGCAGACGGTAGTCACGCTGACTTTGCCCACTTCACCTGGGGAAATATTGAAGGCTCCACCGCCGAGGCCGCCACCGCCGCCGCCGCCAAACCCGCCGCCACCCTGACCGCCGCCGCCAAAGCCACCACCGCCTTGACCTCCGCCGAAGCCACCGCCTGTCGTCTGACCACCGCCAATTCCGCCACCACCAAATCCGCCACCGCCTTGACCACCACCACCAAATCCGCCCCCGCCCAAACCACCTTGCGCTCCACCGCCGAGCTGTCCCTGTGCCACCACCGGTACCCCGGCGAAGGCAGGCGGCATCGAGATCGAGAGCGGCTTGTCAGAATTGTTCGTGACGAACACGTTGGCACTGGTCGCGCTGACGGCGCGAAACCGGACTTCGACATCGCCCGACTTCATCGCCTCGAACAGCTCAACCGGCTCGAAGCCCTCGAGTGCCGACGCCGTCCGTGTCGCCCGGACACGTTTGGCCTTGGCCGGACGGGAGCTGCCCGCCTGGTCGTCGGAGAAATTCTCCTGGGCCAGTCCGGCCAGAGGAGCAATGGCGACCATCACGGCGAGAGCCAGTGCGAACCGGACCCCTTGCAGCGACCAAATCTTGCTGGACATGAAAAACACTCCCGAAAGAACGACCGGCAAACTTGCCCTCGCCGGCCGACTGGATTCGTCGGACGAGCAGCAATGCGCATGGGCAGCCCTTCGAGGCCACCACTTCACGAACAGCTCCCAAACTCAAGAATACTCCGGGAGCATCGGTTTTCCAAGCAAATCACTGCCACTCCGGTTGGTTGGCAACCCGGATTTTTCGCCGGAAACCGGTTCGCGGCTGGTAGAGCTACCAAGGGTTCCCCTCGCGGAATTCCGGGAAAAACCGGCAAAACAGTGCTGACGCGGCCAGACGGCACTGACTTGCCGAAAAAAACCTGGGGCGTCGAACCGGCCAGGCGGGAGTTTTGAAGTTGCGATTTGTGGTTTATCCCGCGGAAAATACCAGCCCGCAGCGCAAGTAAGGACCAGCCTGGGGGCTGTTTTTCCCTTGCATGCGCTGCGGGCTGGTACAAAAAGCGCTAACCCGCATTTCTCACGAGGGGATACCGTTCGAGACAGACTGTTCCTGGTAACCCGACGCGTTAGCGAGGAATCTGGCTGGTTCCGCCTTGCTTAGGCTTCGGGTTACCAGTTGTTGTGAGAAATGCGGGCTAATTCAAAAGGCGGAAGCCTGGTCGGAACGTCCACCGGCTGGCACGGAAAACCTGGCTGGGGCGATGCAACCGCCGCGACCGGGCATTTCCTGTCTTGAACGGCGGCCAACGGCCTCAACAATTCAGTCGGTCTGGTCGCGGCGAGTCGCCTGGACAAAGACTTTTGCCGGCCGGACCCACGAGTTTTGTTGCTGCCTGGAATCGCTTCAATCGGTAGAATCCTTTGCAACCGAACCGCTGGCCAGACATCGCTCTCCAACAGCTGGCTGGCCCGGTTAAATACCATTCCGGCCGGAGCCTGAAGGACCCTGTCATGACGTGTTCGAACCGTATTCGCCTCGCCGTAGTGATCCTGTTCGCCTGGCTGCCTTTCCTGGAAGGTCCCAGTTGCCGTGCTTGCCAGGATCCGGCAGCCGATTCACAGCCGGCAAAGCAGGACGAGCAGCCCCAGACCGATCCTGCTGATGCGATCAAGCCGCCTGAAATGGGCGCGGCGACTGCACAGGAACCGGGCTCGGCCGAAGATGGCCAAGCCGATTTGAATGCGGCTTTTGACAAGAAAATCAGCGCCCGGTCGAGCCGCGACCTCGAGCAGGTGGTCGAGCTGTGCGAGTCAGCCCTGAAGAAGGGATTGACTGAAGATTCATCGAGGCAGGCCACCGAACTGATGATTTCAGCCCTGACGGAACACGCCGACGAACTGGTCGCGCGGATCCTGCAGCCGGAACCCGACCGCCGCTGGCAGATGTTCCGCCGCGAGGCGTTGCGAAAACTGGAACAGGTGGTCGAGCTGGACGGAGCGCGGATCGAGCCGCAGATGTCGATCGCCAAGCTCAACCTGTTGCCGGGTGGCGACATGGAAGCCGCGGCAGCCGCAGCCGAGAAGGCCGTGGAACTGGCGGCGAACCGGCCCAAGGAACTTGCTGCCGCGCTGGTCCTCCGTTCGGCCACTGTCGGCGATGACAGCGAACGCCGGCTCGCCGATCTGAGCCAGGCCGTCAAGATCGACCCGGAAAATGTCGACGCGATCCGCGCCCGCGGTTTCATGCTCCTGGCGATGGACGAACCGGAAAAGGCGATCGATGACATCGAAGCCTGGCTGAAACTGGACCCCCAGAATGTCGACCAGTGGCGGGTGGCCGCAGTCGCCTTCGAACAACGCGAGAAAACGGATGAGGCGCTCCGCTTGCTCGACCAGGCTCTCGAGGCCAATCCGGAAAGCTCGTACCTCCATACCGACCGGGCACGGGTCCGGGCCGCGAAAGAAGACAACGACGGCGCCCTTGCCGATCTGTCGCGGGCCATTGAACTCGACGAAGCCAATCTGGATGCCTGGTTCCAGCAGGCTGGACTTCAGGCCGAGACCGAGAAGTACGACGCGGCGCTGGAGTCGATCAATCATGTGCTGGAGGAAAACGCCTTTGATCCGCGGGCTCTCTGGCTGCGAAGCATCGTGCTGGTCCAGCAGGAGAAATTTGACGACTCGCTGCGCGACTTGCGCTGGCTGACCGAGAACATTCCGGATGAGCCGATTTACCGGCTGCAGTACGCAGGCGTCCTCAACGCCGCGAAAAAACCGCGTGAAGCGATCAAGGCTTACGGCGAGGTGCTCGCGGACTTGGACGACAACGCCGATGGCTATCGCGGCCGGGGTGACGCGTGGCTGAGCCTCGGCGAGCACGGCAAAGCCATCGAGGACTACGAAAAAGCCCTTGGACTCGAACCGGAAAACAGCGGCCTGCTCAACAACTTCGCCTGGCTGCTGGCGACTTCCCCGGTCGACGAACTTCGTGACGGCAAGCGTGCGATCGAGATGGCGACTCAGGCCTGCGAACTGACCGAATACAAGGCAGCCCACATCCTCAGCACGCTTGCCTCCGGCTACGCCGAAACCGGCGACTTTGAAACGGCGCGGAAATGGGCCGAAAAGGCCGTCGAACTGGCCGGCGACGAGGAACAGCGCAAGGGCCTGCAGGAAGAACTTGACGGCTACAAACTCGACAAACCCTGGCGCGAACTGGAAAACGTCGAGGCCGAAGCGGAAGCCGTGAAAGACGATGGAGATGCGGCCGGTTCATCCGAATCGAATGTCCCCAAAGATCCCGCTGCCGAAACCGACAAGGTTCCGGCCGAGGGGGACGACAGGTCCGGCGCACCACCACGAGACTCTGGCGACGGCAAGAAGTCCGATGGCGACGGTGGCTAGCGGTTGTTCCATCCGGAAGGGGTCGTGCCGCATCAGGTCAGGCACCGTGAAACGCAGGACTTCAAGCCTTTGATTCGACTGCCTCCCCAGTGCTTTGTCAAAGCTAAAAGTTGGGATCAGCCGCCGGGCGTTAGCCCCCGGTTGTTGCGTCAGAACCGGACGCTAACGCGTGCCGGCTAATCGAGGCAACCCCAGGAGTTAGGCTGGACAAAGCACTAGACCTCTTCCACACTGACCGTCGTCCTGACCAGATTCCGGTCAATCAGGGCGGGCCAGTAGCTGATGACTTCGGTGGCTTTGGGGCGGCCGCCGGCGAAACCTGTGACGCCGGGAGGGCCGCTGGTGACGAGTGGGACGATTTCCATTCCGAGCCGGTCAAGCTTGTCCCGGTCGTTGCCGCGGGCACCCAGCCGGAGAATGACCTCAGCCGGTTCGGCTGGAGCCGGCATGATCCCGGCGTGGCAGACGTTGGTGCCGACGATCTCGACAAAACGTTCGGCATCGCTGAACTCGGCTCCGTCCATCGCCGCCCGCTCGAAAACGATATCGGCGCAGAGCCGGGCCTTGTCGACGGCGTCGGGGCCGGCCACGGTCAGCTGGCCGATGATTTTGTAGCCCTCCTGGAAGGCCATCGAGACCTTGAGCGTGGGCGTCGGCGGCGCGCCGCGGACGCCGCTGATCCGCACGCGATCAGGGCCTTCCTGCGAAAGCTGGACCGACGAGAAATCGGCCACGCAATCGGGTGTGATGTAGCGGGCCGGATCGCCCATCTCGTAAACCAGCTGGCTGGTGACCGTTTCAATGTCGACGCGCCCGCCGGTGCCGTCGTGTTTGGTGATCACAAATGAACCGTCGGGGTGGGCTTCGACAATCGGATAGCCGACTCGAGCCAGATTCGGGATTTCGCGCCAGTTGGTGTAGTTGCCCCCCGTGCACTGGGCACCGCACTCGACGATGTGGCCGGCGATCGTGGCCGAGGCGAGCAGGTCGTACTGGTCCATCGACCAGCCAAACTCGTGGACCATCGGCGCGACGACGACAGAAGGATCAGTCGCGCGGCCGGTGATGACGATGTCGGCACCCTGATCGAGGGCTTCAATGATCGGGCCGGCCCCGATGTAGACGTTGGCGCTTCTGACGCGCGGCAGGAACGGAGCCAGCGGTTCGCCGCTGTCCATGTTCTTGAACGCCTGGCCGCCAGCGATCAGACTGGAAAGGTCGGCCAGGATGTCGTCGCCTTCGACGACGGCAATCCGGATGCCCGAAAGACCCAGGCCGCGGACGACTTTGGCTACGGCCGCCCGGCAGGCTTGCGGGTTGACTCCGCCGGCATTGGCGACGATCTTGATCCCCCTGGCCCGGCACTGGGGCAGCACGCGACGGGCCATTTCGACGAAATCGGTCGCGTAACCCGCCGACGGATCGCGGCTTTTGAGCTTCTGCATGATGCTCATGGTGACCTCCGCCAGATAATCGAGCGTGAGGTAATCGAGCGGGCCTTCGTTGACGAGCCGGATCGGCCCCAGCAAACTGTCGCCCCAGAATCCCTGGCCGTTGGCGATCAGAACCGTGTCACGTCGACGGGCGGGCATGGCGAAACATCCAGCGTTTTGGACAGGAATGGCAGCCCGCAAATCGGCTGCCAGGACTGGCAGATTGGGATCGCAGGGTTATAACCGAAACAACCCTGGCAGTTGATCTGGGACAGCCAAATCCCGGCCCCCAGCGCAAGCCAGGGCAGGTTTGTCGGACAGACGACTGATTGGACAGGAAGCAACATGTCGGATCTGGTTCTGCTTGAACGCCGCGGGCCGGTTGCGTGGCTGACGCTGAACCGCCCGGACAAGCGGAACGCGCTGTTGCGGGAAGCGCTGGAGACGCTGGTCCAGCAACTGGCCGCCATCGGTCCGGACGAAAGCGTTCGCGTCGTAGTTCTTGCCGCCAACGGCCCGGTTTTCTGTGCCGGTATGGATCTGGGTGAAATGCAAAGCCGGGCCGGGTCGCCGAACGCGTGCGCGGAATGGCAACGCGACTCGGAAGTGTATGGCGAAGCCCTGACCAGGCTGCACGGATTGCCGGTGCCGACCGTGGCAGTGGTTCAAGGCCCGGCCATCGCGGGTGGAGTGGGACTGGTCGCCGCCTGCGACCTCGTGGTGGCATCGAGCGAAGCCTCGTTTTCGTTGCCCGAACCTCAACGCGGGATCACGGCAGCGATGGTCACGCCGCTGTTGATCAAGCGGGTTGGACCGGGAGCTGCCGTGCAATTGCTGCTCTCAGGTGAACGCTGGACGGCTGATGACGCCTTGCGGACGGGTTTCTGTCACGCAGTCAGAAAGCCTGATGCGCTGAATGCGCGAACCGAATCTCTGGTCAACAGCTTGCTTGCCGGTTCCCGGTCCGCCCTCGCAATCACCAAGCGACATGTCGACGAAATGTCGAACGAACAGATCGCCAGCCAGATCCGCCGGTCGATGAGTGTTTCGGCAGAAGCCCGCACCACGCCCGACGCACGGGAAGGCCTGGCGGCCTTCCTCGAACGCCGCAAACCCTCCTGGCAGCCCGACTAGCCGGCGTGGGACAGGCTTCCAGCCTGTCGACAGATTTGTCAGAACAGTCAAATCGGCAGGATCAGCCGGATCGGGCGATGGTCCCTCCATCAGAATTTTTGTCATTTCCAGCTGAAACCAAACGCCCCGCCGACAATCATCCCAAACGCGCATGAGAACTATCAGCCTCGACGGCAAAACTGCGATCATCACCGGGTCCAGCCAGGGGATTGGCCGGCGAACGGCCGAGACGCTGCACGCTGCCGGGGCCAACGTTGTCATCAATTACTTTGACGATCCGGCCGGCGAAAACCGAAAGCTGGGCGACGCCGTGGCAGCCCAACTCGGCAGCCGGGCAATGGCCGTCGCCGCGGATGTCCGGAAACCAGCCGAATTGCAGACGATGGTCGCGGCGACGGTCAGCCGCTTTGGCCGGCTCGACCTGCTCGTCAACAATGCCGGCATCCTCCGCGACCGCAGCTTTCGCAAGATGAGCCAGGCGGAATGGCAGGATGTCATCGACACCAACCTGACCGGCGTTTTCAACAGCTGCCAGGCCGCGGCCGAGTCGCTGGCGGATGGCGGGGCGATCGTCAATGTCGCTTCGTTGTCGGCCGTGACCGGTTTTTTCGGTCAGGCCAATTACGCATCGGCCAAGGCCGGCGTGGTGACGTTGACCAAAGTCCTGAGCAAGGAACTGGCCCGCAAACAGATCCGCGTCAATGCCATCGCCCCGGGCGTCGTCAACACGGAAATGGGCCAGTCGATCCCGGAAGAAAACCGCAAGGCGATGCTGGGCAACATCCCGCTCGGACGCTTCGCCGAACCGGATGAAATCGCCAACGTGATCCTGTTCCTTTGCAGCGACCTGGCAAGCTACGTCACTGGCCAGACGATTCACGTCAATGGCGGCTGGTGGGGGTAAGTTGAACCGGTTGAAACTGTACGCTCGCTGTGCCTGCCTATGAGCCGCCCCCACCGACCGCGCGTCGGTGGAGCGCAGGTTTGGTTACTACCGGCCCGCGGTTGAATCACTTGACGACAGGCTGGAAGCCTATCCCACGTTTGGTCCCGCCGAGCCGGGCTTTTGCGCGAACTCACGCACCACGGCCCGTTCCGCCAGGCGCCGGTTGACATGCGGCCGACAGGTGCTGAGGTGAGCCTGGGCCATTCCAGCTGTCCAGCCGTACCGCTTCATCAGCCAGCAGAGCACGATTGTCGCGCTCCGTGCCCGGCCGGCCTTGCAGTGAACCAGCACCTTGCCGCCTGCGGCAATAGCCCCGTCAATGAACTCGACCGCTCGCTCAATGTCGCCGCTTGCAGGCGGTTGAAAGTCGG
>JANOFL010000185.1:0-2124 GCA_031405895.1 Planctomycetota bacterium | reverse complement strand
CTGCTGGAAGCGGCGATGCCGGGGCTGATCGCGGAAGTCCGGCAGCTGCCCGGGCAGACCGGGTGATTGCGGGGCTGCCCCGTCAGGCCGACAATGCGGGCCTTCAATTTCCAGGTCCTTTTTGAGGAGTTGTTCGATGTTAGCTGGTCAGCGCTCCAACGTTTTTCCGTGCGGCCGGGCGGCGCTGCTGGCTTGCCTCGCGCTCCTGACTTCCTCGCTCGCGGGGCAGGAGCTGGAGACTGCGGCGGGCGAAAAGACAAAATTGCCCGAACCTGGCCAGGTCCGGTTTGCGACCTTCAACTGTTCGCTCAACCGGGGCGAAACCGGCCAGCTGATTCGGAACCTCAAGGGCGGGGCCAATGAACAGGCCCAAAAAGTTGCAGCCATCATCCGCGAGGTTCGGCCTGATGTGCTGTTGTTGTGCGAGTTCGACCATGACGAAGGCGGCGAGGCCCTACGGCTGTTTCGCGAAGAGTACCTTGAGAACGAGCGGGCGGGGCTCGAGCCAATCCGCTACGAATGGTCATTCCTTGCACCCGTCAATACGGGCGTCGCTTCCGGACAGGACCTGAACCAGGATGGCGAAGTTTCCTTGCCCGATGATGGATTTGGGTTTGGAAAACACCCGGGGCAGTATGGGATGGCGGTGCTCTCACGTTTCGAGATCGACCAGGCGGGCGCGAGGAAGTTTCAGAAACTGCTTTGGCGCGACATGCCGGAAGCCCGGTTGCCCAAGGCACCCGATTCCGGCGAAGCGTGGTATCCGAAAGAAGTCGTTGCCGAACTGCGGCTTTCCTCCAAGAGCCACTGGGATGTGCCGGTTCGCGTGGGTGCGACGACGATTCACCTGTTGGCCAGCCATCCCACACCGCCTGTATTCGATGGCCGCGAAGACCGCAATGGCCTGCGCAATCACGACGAAATTCGCTTCTGGGCTGAGTACATCGGCGGGGCTGGGGACTGGTGCCGCGATGATCAGGGACGCAAGGGTGGCCTGGAAGCCAACGCGGCGTTTGTGGTTGCCGGCGACCTCAACGCCGATCCCGTCGATGGTGAAAGCACGGCCAGCCCGGCCAGGCTGCTGACCGAAAACGTCCTCGTCCAGGATCCCAGGCCAGCCAGCGATGGCGGGCCGCAACAGTCAGCGGCCCAGGGCCAGGCGAACGTCAATCACAAGGCCGACCCCTGTTTTGACACCGCTGATTTCGGCGATGCGACGGTTGGCAACCTTCGAGTCGACTACGTCCTGCCCTCGGCCAGTCTCAAGGTCGCTGGTTCGGGAGTTTTCTGGCCGGAAGAAAAACTGCACGGGTTTGAATGGATCGACTGCTCCGACCACCGGCTGGTGTGGGTTGACCTGAAGTTTGAAAGGTAGGCCCGGGCCGCCTTGGTCTCACGGCGATTCCTCGCGCGACAGACTGCTGGCTGGCGGTGCAACTACGGAGTTGCCAGCCCCGGCACTACCCAGGCGATTGATGTTGGCTGTCAGCCGAGGTGTACGTTAGAACACTGCTGGCAGGGAATGCCAAAGGGATGACACGGATGTCGGCTCCGCGCTCTTGTCGCGCGGGGAATGGTCTTGCCATGTTTCGACAGGAGGTTCAGAAATGCTGGTGCTTTCGCGCGGTGAGGGCGATTCGGTCAGCGTGCCCGAAGTGGGGCTGGCGATTCGCGTGTTGCGGATTCAGGGGAACCGCATCCGGCTGGGAATCGACGCCCCTGACGATGTTCGCGTGGTGCGGACGGAACTGCTGGAACAGGCCCGCCAGCGGCGCGAGAAAAACGGAGAATCGCACGACCTCCGCGGACAGATCGGGCGCGCGAATGCGGCGCTGGAACTGGCCGAACGGCACCTCGACGCGGGCGAACACGACCTCGCCGAGACGGCTTTGCGGCGCGTCGCGGGACTGTTCAATTTCGAAGCCAGCCACATCGCGGAGGCACCGGCCGATTACGTCATCGCCACGCCCCGCGCGATGCAGTCCTTCCGCGTGGCCGCCTGACGCATTCATCGTGGCGGCGGAGACGCAGGTTTTTGGGTAGAAGTGGGGGTTTAGATCCAAATAAACCGGGGGCGGCCCCCAACAAAACAGAGCGTAGGCGCCCCCCCCAAAAGGGCACACC
>JANOFL010000168.1:0-3190 GCA_031405895.1 Planctomycetota bacterium | reverse complement strand
GACGACTCGGGGCTTCAATGAGGCCGCGTCACGGATGACGCGGAAACACGGCGGCGGTCCGGTTGCCGATCCCCTTCGGGTTGCTTCAATGAGGCCGCGTCACGGATGACGCGGAAACCAAGTCGTCGTCGCCAGAAAGGGCCTCGATCTGCTGGCTTCAATGAGGCCGCGTCACGGATGACGCGGAAACACTTGGGAAAATGGGACAGCGACCAAACTACCCCCAGCTTCAATGAGGCCGCGTCACGGATGACGCGGAAACCCTGACTAAAACATGAACCGTTGCGCGGCTGGCAGCCGTGCTTCAATGAGGCCGCGTCACGGATGACGCGGAAACGAAGGGCGGCACTGGTCCGCCATGTAGACCCCCTGCTCGCTTCAATGAGGCCGCGTCACGGATGACGCGGAAACAGTCCCGCCTTGTCGTCAATGCCAGCCACCCGGAGCGGCTTCAATGAGGCCGCGTCACGGATGACGCGGAAACGGCTCTCTTCCAAGTCCAGACAAGGCCATGAGTTGCGACTTGGATTGCGAGAGGGTGGCTCGGGTCGGGCATGAGTGACAACCTTGCAGAGACCATTGTGTGGCCAAAACGGGATTGGATTGCCGCAAATCTGGCTCTGCGAGCGGTCGCTGGGGATTTGCTGGCACTACGCCGCTCGCGTTTCCAAACAACAGACGGGCCATTCTCGGTCCAGCCCGCGACATCCTAGCAACGAAGGACAAGGATTCAAGCCGCTGTCTGCCGAAACTGAACCGCCCAACCAGCAAAAAGCACCGACTCCATCCGGAATGTCAGCGACTAGGGACTGACTCTTGCGGATGATGAATCAGACATCGGACCACGACCATCGCCTGACGCCCATGTCGGTCCCCGGAAGGCAGTATGCGTCCAAGCCAGAACAGTCCTCAGCGCGTGACAAAGGCCGGGTAGTGCAGGATTTCGCCGTTGATCACCCGCGCCAGCAGGCGGGTCTGGATTTCCAGCATCCGCCGGTAACTGACCCGGTACTCGAAGGCCGGATGCGTGACGAGCTGGTCCATCCGCTGCTCATAGGCCCGGAAGAAAGCCTTTCGACCGTCCGGATTCAACGCCACCGCGTTGCCCGCCGATACAAAATGCTCGGGCTGGACCATCCGCGTGTTGATCGCCGACAGCACTGCCGATTCGACAATCAGCGGCCGGAACGGCTCCATCAAATCGAGCGCCAGAGCCGGCCGGCCGTGTCGCGGCTGATGGTAAAAGCCGAGAAAGGGATCCAGTCCAACGGCCGCACAGGTCACTGTCAGATCCTTGGCCAACAGGCTGTAGCCGAGCGACAACAGCGAGTTGACCGGATCGCGTGGCGGGCGGCGGTTGCGGCCGTTGAAGTCAAACGTCAGCCACGCCGGGACTTCATCTTCCGGATCCCACGGTGCCCGGTTCGGGTCTTCGGCCCGGCCGGTCTTGATCATTCCCCCAAAATGCTCGAAGTAGACCCGCGCCGCCGTCCCTTCGATCCCCAATAGCTCGTCGAGGGCAGTCGTCCTTTCCGCTTCGTCCACCATCCGTTTGAGAAAGCGGAGCGCGACCTCGGGCGGTGCCACGTGGTTCCGCATCAACAGGGTTCGCTGGTTGCGGATTTTCGCACTGACCAGCTGCTGGGCGAGCCGCCGGCAAAAGCCGGCCTCGTCCGCGCGGCGAAACTGCTCGCGCCGCCAGAGGATGTTCTTCAGTCCCACGGGCTGGGTCAGCCCATAAAACCAGCCGCCCATCGTGAAGTAAAGCAGCGGGACTTCGTTCTCCAGCAACGTCTGCACCGTCTGCGTCGTCACCTGGATCGCGCCGAACAGGTTGACCTGCGAGACTTCGTGCAGACGGATTTCCTGCAGCGTCTTGTCGCGGTCGCGGATTTGAAGAACTTCTCCCGATTTGCCGACCGACATCCCCTGGCTGTTGAGATAAAGCGGCCGTTTCTCGTCGCGCGACGTGACCAGCGGGCGAATTCGCGAACGGGGATAGACGGCCCGCCCCGAAGACCCGGCCCAGACCGGTCCGATGTCGAACAGCAACGGCTGGATCAGCGGCTTGCCTTCGTGATCGACTTGCCGGCAGGCGTTCGTTTCGTCGGGCAGGCAGATGCTGACCAGCGAACAGCGGGGGCACTTCGGCGAGTCCTGCAAAGGTGGCGGAATCTGCCGGTTGGTGACAACCTCGCGCGCCCCAACGATCGCCTGCTCAGTCAAAGCCACCAGTTCGGGCGTGATCGGCACGGTCACCCGTTGCCGCGTTTCCCAAAAAAATACCACCCCCTCGTGACAGCGATAGCCATTCTCGCGCAACACCAGAGCCTGCACGCACAGCTGGACCCGCTCGGGGTCCCAAGCCGACAGCGAACCGTCGGGCAACTGTCGGGGTGAGCCGCGTTTGTAGTCAACCGGCGTCGCCAAATCCCCCTCGGCCTGGACCAGGTCGAGCTTGGCCAGCACGCCGTAGCGTTCACTCCCCAACGTCACGCTGCGGGCGTGAATCGACTCGCGGGCCGTTTCGCCGCCATCATCAGCGTCGTCCTTCTTCTGCCCCCGTTTCTTTCGCTTCCGCCCGGCGACCGGCAACTCGTCAGTTTTCTGATCGACCCGCTTGTGCAGAATCGAGCCTTCGACCGTGTCGCGATTGTCGGCGAACAGGCCGTCGACATGTTCCAGCCAGAACAGTCGCGGGCAGTAGACAAACTCGTTCAGCATCCGGGCCGGCAACAGGTCCTCGCCGTCTTCCCGTTCGGCAGGCTTATCGGTGGACTGGATCATGGCGGTTAGCGGGCAGGAGGCTGGAGGCAGAAGGCTGGAGGCGGCCAATTCCCGGCAACCCCCGCAGCCCGTTGAAAAAGGTGTCTGACCCTTTGGAGACCCATTCCAAACACGACGAATGCGACGGGTCGGAGAGGGTCAGACACCTTTTTCAACGGGCTCAAGGCGATGAAATCAGAACCTCCATCCTGCCGCTTCTGTTTTGGGCGATGGTCCGGCCGTTCGCGGTGGTTGGCCGTTGTGATGCTGGTTGCGATCGGCGGGGTTTCGCCCACGCTGGGCCAGCAGCCTGAAGCGGGGGACCAACCAGCGGCCCTGGCGTCGTCCGGTCAGGCTGAAGTGCAGGCCCCGGCGGCGCTCGATGAGTACATGGGCCGGCAAATCGCGCGGACCATGCATTACA
>JANOFL010000139.1:0-11911 GCA_031405895.1 Planctomycetota bacterium | reverse complement strand
ACGCGCCGGGACTCGCCAAAACATCTCAATTGTGGCCGCTTCCCAGCCAGCCGTCCGCCAACCAGTAGAATGCCGGCCCTCATCTCCTTTCCCGGTTCGTTCCGCGAGTCATTTCAATGTGGTTTCATTGCGCGTTGTTCGCCGTTTGCCTGGCCATCACGTTGACGCCTGCCCGGGCCCAGACTCCGCTGGCTGACGTACATCGCGCGGAGATCAAGGCCATCGCAGAGCAAGCAGGGCTGCTTGACCCCGGAATGAACGGAATGCTCGAGGAACTGGAAGAGGTCTACCGCGACCTGCACCAGAACCCGGAGCTTTCGCTGCGTGAAGAGCGGACCGCGGCGCTGCTCGCAAAACGGCTTCTTGATGCCGGCTTTGAGGTCACGGAATCCGTCGGCGGTTTGGGTGTCGTAGGCGTCCTGAAGAACGGCGACGGCCCGGTCGTGATACTGCGGGCCGACATGGATGGCCTGCCAGTGAAAGAAGAAACCGGTCTCGATTTCGCCAGCGAGGTCACCATGACCAATGACGCTGGCGAGGCGATCCCCGTGATGCACGCCTGCGGCCACGACATGCACATGACGACCTGGCTGGGAGCGGCCCGCGTTCTGGTCGCCACCAGGGATCACTGGCGCGGAACCGTCGTCATGGTCGCCCAGCCGGCCGAAGAGATCGTCCAGGGCGCGGTCCGGATGGTCGCCGATGGGCTCTTTACCCGCTTTCCGAAGCCGGATTTTGTTCTCGGCATTCACTGTTCAACCACGATGGCGGCAGGCGAGATCGGAATCGTGCCTGGCCCCGCTTCGGCGGCATCGGATTCGGTCGACATTGTTTTTCATGGCAAGGGCGGCCATGGCGCAACACCGCACCTGACCGTCGATCCCGTTGTGATGGCGGCCCGGGCCGTCGTCGCCTTGCAGACGATTGTCAGCCGCGAAGTCGACCCGTTCGACTCGGCGGTCGTCACGATCGGCACCTTTCACGCCGGCACGAAGCGCAACGTGATCCCCGACACGGCCCGCATCCAGCTCACCGTCCGCTCTTACAAACCGGCGGTGCAGCAAAAGGTTCTGGCCGCCATCCGCCGGATCGCGCTGGCGGAAGCCGCCGCCGCTGGCGCGCCGCGCGAGCCCGAAGTCACGGTAGTCGAACACGAGTCGGCCGAAGTCGTCGTCAACGATCCGGCTCTCGCGGAGAGATTGCTCCAGTCGATGCAGGTCATACTCAGTCCCGAAAAAGTCCGCCTGGCGGAACCCGTGATGACCTCGGAAGATTTCGGCGTCTACGGCCGCGCCTCGGGCGCGCCCTCGATCCAGCTCCGGCTCGGCACGGTCGAACTGCGCCAGTTCCTCGAAGCCAAAGAATCTGGCCGCTTGGCTGAACTACCCGGCCTCCACACCGCCCGCTTCGCCCCTGCGGTCCAGCCCACGATCCGCGCCGGCACGGCGGCACTGGTGCTCGCCACGCTGGAGCTGCTTGAAACAAACCCGGCAGCAAAAGGTCGCTGACCACCGCACCCGGACCCAGAGGAGACCCGCGCCGAATAGCGGAAAGAGCCCCAACCCAGCCGACCCAGAACATGAACCTCCTCCACCGTCCCTCCCGGACCATTCACTCACACCAGTTCTTGTCACTCATCGAATCTGCGAAAGTCTGTGCACTCCGCGGACAAACGGATCCTCCGCAGATTTCACTGATCTGCGCAGATTGAAGAGTACTGCAGGTTTGCTTGTCTTTTTTTGATGTTGATCCTGAAACGGTCGCCAGATCACTCGCCGGAGCCGCTGCCTTGCTTCCCGGTTCCAGCGGACAATACTGCGGCGAGCAGGACGAAGGCCGAACGGGCAAAAACGGCTTGCCTGCCTGGAACTTGTGAGTGCTGGTTGAACGGAACGACCGATTGTTGCCGGCGGACAGAGACCATGCCCGATCGTATGACGGCAGGCCGAAAGCCGTCGCGCGTGGCCGGCGACACGCAGTCGCCTTCGGCTTGCCGTCAAGCTTGGGAACAGATGACCCGTAAGGAGATGCGCTCGCCCGTCGCGCCCGGAAAGCAGCTCCCCGCCTTGAGGCACGGGCCTGTTCTGTCAGGATGGGGTCCGGTTCGCGGTTCGACGGAAGACGGGCAGGCGACAACAACGGCTGGGGAGAAAAGCGGGAATGCATACAGGCCGCGGCTACTCGTGGTGGGAAGTCGTCCGCTGGACGCGGTTCGAGACGGCCGCGTTTGTGCTGATCGGAGCCGTGCCGACAGCGCTCTACATGCTGGCCGGCTGGAAATGGCTGGCCGTGCCGTGGCTGCCGATCGCTCTGATCGGCACGGCGGTGGCCTTCATCACCGGGTTCAAGAACAACGCTTCGTACTCGCGGCTCTGGGAAGCCCGCACGATCTGGGGCGGGATCGTCAACTCGAGCCGCTTCTGGGCGACCCAGGTGCTCGACCTGATCGCTGTCGCGGAGGGAGCCTCTGAATCCGCGACCGCGACGGTCAAGGCCCATCAGGAAAGCCTGATCCGCCGCCATTTGGCCTGGCTGACCGGCCTTCGTTACCAGCTCCGGGAGTCGCGTTCGTGGGAAAACACGCCCAGCCACTATGACGGCAAGTTTCGCGGGACCATTCTGGTCGCCGAATGGGATGGCCGGCTGGACGACGAACTGCAGGCCCGCCTGAGTCCGGCGGACTGGAAAGCTGTCCTCGACAAATCCAGTTGCACGGCTCAGCTGATGGCGCTCCAGTCGCGCGAACTGGCGGCCGTCAATCGAGCCGGCCTGCTGACCGACTGGCAGCACATCGCGATGACCCAGACGCTCGAAAAACTGATCGAAGAGCAGGGACGCTGTGAGCGGATCAAGAATTTCCCCTATCCGCGGCAGTTCTGGACGCTGAACCGGTTTTTCGTGTGGCTGTTCATCTGCCTGATGCCGTTCGGACTGCTCGAAGAGTTTCAGGCGATCGACGAAACCTTTGTCTGGATGGCCTGGCCGGGGAGCGTGATTGTCGCCTGGGTCTTTCACACGATGGACAAAATCGGCGACAGCACCAAGAACCCGTTTGAAGGCGGTCCCAACGACGTGCCGGTCACGGCCCTGAGCCGGTCGATCGAGATCGATCTCCTGCAGATGCTCGGCGCGTCCGATGTGCCGCCACCGCTGGAACCGCAACGCCAGATTTTGATGTGATGGTAAAGCCCGCCTGTGGTGTGGGCGGACAAAAAAGTGAGCCTGAGGCGCTAGCCGAGAACGCTGATTCCACCAGTATCATCCACACAAGGAAATCGGCTAGCGCCTCAGGCTCAGAAGAAGTGGCCGTCTAATCAGTCCAGCCTGTGACAGGTCACCAACTACTCGTCCGCTCAACTCCCGGTCACAAAGAACGCCGAGCACGAGCTGAATAATGTGGAATCCCCTCCGCTGGCTTTACCACATTCTGATGGTCGACTACCGGCCGGATGGGACTGCGCGCGCGTTTTTGGAGCAGGCCCAGCAAGGCGAGTGCGACGGCCGCCTGGTGCGGGTCGCCGTGCTGGATGGCCGGGCAAGCCGGCGGTTCTTTGGCGTGCCGCTTTCCCGGCGCAGCATCCAGCCGGTCTGGATCGAAATTGAAAACAACACGCCAAAAGCTTGCCGGCTGCAGTTCCTCGCGGTCGATCCGCATTACTACTCGCCGCTGGAAGCCGCTGCGGCCTGTCACTGGTCAGGCGGCTGGCGGCTGGTGGAGTTCGGAGCGCTGGCGTGGCTGTTCACGGCGTTGCTGTTGCCGCTGATCGGGCTGGTACCGGTCAAGCTCTGGGCGGTCCGCCGGGCCAACCGCCGCGTCGACCAGTGGTTTCGCGAACACGCTTTTCCGATGCGGCCGATCGAGCCGGGCAAGACCGCGAAGGGGTTCGTCTATGGCAACCTGACGATCGGCACGCGAGTCGTTCTGGTCCGGCTGCTGTCGGCCGACGGCGCCCACGACTGCCAGTTCTCTGTGCCGGTCGCGGGCCTCGATGCCGATCATGTCCGGTCGGTTGGCAAGGTGCTGGGACCAGCTGGCGGCCTGCGCGATATCGAGGTGCCGGAGTTGAGAATGTGGCTCGAACAGGCCCCGGCGGCAACGACCAACGGGCGCGGTCTGCGGGCGGGAGACCCGGCCAATCTGGTGGTGATTGGCGACTTTCCGCGGGTCCTGGCGGCGTTCGGAGCGGGCTGGGACGAAACCGAGGTCATCAGTCTGGCGACCTGCTGGAAGACGACCCGCGCGTTTCTCACCGGATCGGGCTACCGCTATTCGCCGGTCAGCGGGCTGTACCTGTTTGGTCGCAGCCAGGACTTTGCGTTGCAGCGGATTCGCGACTCGATCAACCGGCGGCTGCACTTGCGACTCTGGGCGACGCCGCTGGCCTTTCACGGCCAGCCGGTCTGGTTCGGCCAGGTCAGCCGCGACATCGGCGTGCGCTTCACCTGGCGCGCGTGGAACCTGATGACCCACCGGATCGACCCGGATGTCGACGAAGCCCGTGACTATGTGGTCGAGGATCTGCTCCAGCTGGAGCGGCTGGAAGCGGCGGCCTATGTCGATGGCGTCCCCGCCTGCACGCGCGATCGGCCGTTGCACAACCTGACGGGCGACCCATGGTGGAGCGACGGCAAGCGCGCCGTGGTCCTCGTCTCGGCCGGCCGGACAGCCCCCCGCATGCTGGCCTGGTTCGCGTAGGCTGCGTGCAACGCACCACTCGTTCCACGGCTCCCGCCGTGGAACGCAATGTCCAAAGGCTCCGCCTTCTGCATTTTGCACCGCAGTCAGCCTCATCAGCCAGACAGGGCTGAGCCCTTGGTCAGTGCGGTCCAGGGCGGGAGCCCCGGACCGAGGCACGGCTGGTGCGTTGCACGCACCCTGCCTAATAATCGCCGCGGTTGAAGAGCCACGCGGAGATGGTGAGCATCACGGCCATGAAGCTGAGTCCGCTCCAGAGCGGCGACCAGGGCGAAGGCTGATACTCGATCCGCGTCAGGTCGGCTTCCTTCTCGACTGCCGCGTTGCCCGTTGCCGAAAGATGGGTGACCAGCTTGTAGAATTCGCCCGGCTTGGGTGCCAGCTGATAAAACGGATTGATGATCAGGCGATGCAGGTTGTGAAGCCAGTTGCCGCGTGGCGAGGCGAGGTTTTCGCTTCGCCCGCTTTCCAGATCGAGTCGGGAGACACGATTGGTCGCGTGACAAACGATCAACCCGCCAGGGCCGTCAAAACTGACGGTTTCGACCGGGCCGGCCAGGTTGCCCGGCAGGGGCCGGACCGTCCGGTCGCCCCGACAATCGAGCACCAGCGTTTTTCCACCGCGAAAACGGACCACGAGCCATCGTCCGTCGGAGCCGAGTTCCAGTCCATCGATGGCCGTCGAACGGTCCGGCCAAAACGATCCCGTCTCTTCCAGGGTCGCCGGGTCAACCAGCGTGATCTGGCCAGTTCCCCAGGCGGCGGCAACCACGCCCGGTCCGGCGACCACCCACCCCGCCATCCCGCGCGCGGACGAACCGCCGGAAAGTTCCCGCTTTCCCGACCGTTGATATTTCCGGTCGCCATCGTTCCAGACGAAGCGGCTCAGCTCATTGCGGCGCAGCACAAACAGATCGCCCGAGACCGGGTCGGTTGTAACCCGTTCCCGATCACTGACCACCTCGCGCTCGTCCGGCCCGGCTTTCACGAACAGGTCGCCAGTGCCGGCTGGATTGCCTTCGTCCGGAGCCCCGGGTGCCTCAGCCAGGCGCGCCATGAGCTTGTCCCGCTCGAGCAACTGGACTTCGCCGCCATTGCCGAACAGGACTGGCCCTGCGGGCGTGGCCAGCATGGCAACCGTCCCGCCCGGCAGCTCGCCGAGGGTGAGTGGCTTGCCCGGTGATCCCGGCTGGAGCGCGTGGAGCACGACGGGAAACGAGGCCTCGTTTTCTGGATCGAAAAAAGCCGGTGTTCCGATCAGATTCAGGCCGTCATCGCCAACCGGCACAGGTCCGAGCAGGCGTTTGGACGGAATCCGGATCAGGAACTGGAGCATGCCCATCGCGGCTTTCTGTTCCGGCTGGTCAAGCAACAGGTTGTGGCCGATTCGCTCGTCCCATGAACGGGCGTCGGGGTTCCATTCGTAAACCCGCTGTTGGCAGTCAGCCGCAAGCAACGCATCGCCCTGCTCCCAGGCCAGTGCCAGCCGGTCATTCCGCACCCGCGTGTCGAACAGCCCCCACGTCGAGCCCGTCGCGAAGCAAAACCCCCAGAAGACAACCGTCAGGATGACCGAAACAATCGCGCTGCGGAACAGAATGCCGACCAGCAGCGACACGGAAAAATAGATCGCGAACACGACGACATAAAGTGGCACGCTCCAGAGCAGCCCGCGGTCCCACAATCCGCCAGCGAGGCCCAGCCAGAGCCATAATCCGAGAAACAGGTAAGCTGCGCACAGAGTGATAAACGCGCAACCGCCGACGAACTTGCCAAGCAGCAGCAACCAGCGCGGCACGGGCTTGCTGAGCAACAGGTTGAGCGAACCGGGCTCGAACATTTCCGGGATCATTCCGCTCGTGACGAGGATCGCGATGAACAGGCCGATCGACATCACGAACTTGTCGAAGATGTAGCTCAGGCTGCTGGCGAATCCGGCGAGAAAAGCCTGGCGGGTCGTGGAAACCGTGAGCCATTGCCACGGACCATACCAGGTTTCAAGCGAAGCCTGATCGGCCGGTCCCAGCGCCGGACTGAGCTCGGCTGTCACCAACAGCCGGTTCAGCCGGCGACGCTGGTTTTCAGTCAGCTGGTCAACGCCTTTTTCAACCAGTCCGCGGGCTTCGGCGTCACCCACACGCTGCCAGGCTTCCGGCTGATAGAGGTCGTTCGACTCGAAAACCTCGTTGAGTCCTTCTTCCAGCCGGAGCAGAAGCAACAGCCTGAGCGTCAGCGGATTGCCCGATTCGGCCGGCGCGTCGAGCAGCGCGGGGTCCAGGGGGTTGGGGGCGGTCGCAATTTTGGTGATGTTCTCGCGCAGTTTGTCGGGAAGCTTTTCCCAGATCCGTTTCAACCCGGGCTTGGCATCGGATTCGCTTCCCCGATGAAGTTTGAGAGCCAGCGCCACCTGGTCCTGGACATGACGTTGCGGGTTGAGTTTCCAGTCCAGAGTTTCGCGGATGTGCAGCGGGGCCAGCGCCAGGAGGACGACCGTGATGATCCCCAGCAGCACATACAGCACCCGCGACGCCATCACGGCGCGGAAGGAGTCCTTGAAGATGGCGAGAAAGGCGGTCAGCACGCGGAATGTTCCCCCATTACTCGTTGCGAGGCTCCCGCCTCGCAAGGCAATGACCGGAGGCTCTGCCTCGTCGGGAAAGGAGACGAGCGGGCGGGCGTGTATGGGGCGGACGCCGTGCAAGAACCGCGCACCGGAAGGCGGAGCCTTTGGTCAGTGCGGTCCCCGGCGGGAGCCGGGGACCGAGTAGTCAAGATGCAGTCCATCACGTCTTCTCCACCATCGCGAGGAAGGCGTCTTCGAGCGTCGCCTCGATCCGCTTCAGTTCGACGAGGCTGGCTCCCTGGCCACGGAACTGGTCGATGGCGGCGTCGACCTGTTGCTGGTTCTGGACCTGGGCCTGGAAGACCTGTTCACCCGGCTGGCTTTCGACGGGGCTGAAATGCAGGCCTTCGATCTGGGGGAACTGCAGGGTCCGTTCGCTGCGGAGGCGGAATTCCATCAGCCAGCCCGAGAGGCCACTGGCGCGGGCCGCGTGATTGCCCGCTTCGCTGACTGGCCCGCAGTATTTCAGTTCGCCCTTGTCCAGAATCGCAACTTCATCACAGATCAGCTCGACTTCCTGAAGCAGATGGCTGTTGAGAAAGACGGTCACTCCCTGGCCCTGCAAGGTGCGGATGATCTCGCGCACCTCGGCCCGGGCCCGCGGGTCGAGGCCGTCGGTCGGCTCGTCGAGAAACAGCAGCCGCGGCTGGCTGAGCAGGGCCTGGGCGAGGCCCAGCCGCTGAAGCATGCCTTTGGAAAACTTCTTGATCCGGTCGGTCGCCCGGTCGCTCAGTCCGACCTGCTCCAGCAGCCGGGCGCGATGTTGACGGATGTGGCTGCCGGAAAGTCCGGCCAGCGAACCGAAATACTCCAGCGCGGTGTGTGGCGTCAGGTGCCCGGCCATTCGCAGATGTTCGGGCAGGTAGCCCACCAGCCGCCGCGACGCCAGGCTGCCAGCCGTCATGCCGAGCAGGCGGGCTTCGCCAGTCGACTTGCCAATGATTCCGAGCAGGATTTTGACCAGCGTCGTTTTGCCCGCGCCGTTGGGCCCCAGCAGTCCAAAGATGCCGCCCAATGGTACCGAAAGGCTGACATCGCGAAGGGCCGTGAACCGCTGGGCAAAAACCAGGCCGTCGCGGTAGGTCTTGCCCAGCCGCTGGACTTCAATCGCGGCAGTTCCGTCGCGGACTGGACTGGCGATCATCGGGTACGACGCTTGCCGGGCCGGAAGACGAATCGGGACGATGCTCGACGGGTGACGGCCAGACGTTACCCGTCGGCCCGAGCCAGTGTTTCAGTACAATGGCCCGGCAGTTCCATCAACCGTGCGCGGCCCATTGTAGCAGGCACATTCCCTGTGCCTTCCGCCCGCTACGACAGGTCATGGACAGTCCCCCGCCATCGTCCGGTTCCGCAGTCCGTTTCGTTTCCTGATGTCGACCGCCGAGCCTGTCCCGTTGTTGTTTCAGCCCTCGCCGTGGGGGACTCTCGACGCGATTGTCCAGCACGATGGCCGGGCAATTTACTTCATTCTCAACGGACCACCGCAGTTCGGAACGCGGGCCTGCTGGGTCGCCAACCTGGTCCCCGGCCCTCTTGAATTCAGCCAGCCCGACCTCGCGGCCGGTCAGTTTCCGGTTCTTCCGCGCGTCCACATGGTTGATCAGTCCATCCTTGAACTGCCA
The DNA here is from genome assembly GCA_031405895.1 of Planctomycetota bacterium. Taxonomy (GTDB): domain Bacteria; phylum Planctomycetota; class Planctomycetia; order Pirellulales; family Pirellulaceae; genus BJ22. The sequence continues at coordinate 2,967 of JANOFL010000139.1, read as the reverse complement.
GCGGAAGAAGAGCTGGAAGTGATCTGGTTCGAGAGCGGTGACGCGGCGGCTCTCTTCTGGAGCGGCCGGCTAGTCAGCGTAATTCCGCCGTGGAGCGGCCTCGAGGGCTTTCATGGTTACGGGGCCAATTGCGCGACGCACAATCTGGTTTGCAGTCCGTTCCCCGACGGGGACAGGCTGGAGGCCCGCGTGCTGCAGGCCGTCGCGTTCTGGCAGCGCTGGCGCGATGATCCGCCTTTCCGGACCTGGCAGCCCAAATGTCTGCGCCATTACGCCGGCCGTTTCGGCACCCAGGAACAGTACTGGTCGGTCGACGGTGGCAGGTTCCCGCCCCGCGGAGTAGCCCTGTTTCAGGACAAGTCTGGCGTTGTTCGGCTGCTGACCGCCGGCATGTCGCTTTGCTTCCAGCCCGAACCGCGCGTTGAAGGCCATGTTCCTCGCTACTGGCCCTGTGTCGAACTGGGTCTTGAAGTCCCCGGCCATATCGCCAACACCGCCACGATCGAACAACTGGTCGCGCGGCTTGCATCGCTTTCGGCGCTCCCGTGGCGGACGTTCAAGTGGCTGGGCGCGGGTCACACCTGTGACCTGCTGCCTGGTACTGGCCGAATGGAGCAGGCCACAATCCAGATCAACCCGGAGTCCCCATGGGTCCTTTCGCCGGATGCGGACTCCGGCGCTGCTCCTGTCACCCCGAGTCTCCCGCCTGCCATGATTCTGTGGCTTGGGACAAGTTAGAAACTGTTCAGACAAGCATGCCGGCCAGATCGCCGGGCGAATTCAGTTGCCCGCTGCTCCAGGTTCCAGGTCCGGTTCGGGAGTCGCAAAAAGACGGCGCGAAAGGTCATTTGGATGACATCCATTGACGTTTCCGGGTCACAGCGGGGCCTGTTGAGCCGAAAAACGCCCGTTTTTTGCGATAATCGGCAAGGATGCCCTACCTTGCCAGAGTTGGCCCGGTGCGTGCACTGAAGTCATGTCGTCCCCGCTGTCGTTCCGCGTCGGAACTGAGCCGACGGCTTTGGCCGCGGGTGGTTCAGTTTCGGGAATGGCCATCCACGACGATCCCCCCAGGAGTTGACCCATGAGTATCAACCGCAAAATCCTGCTGCTGGCCCTGTCGGCGGCCTTTGGAATGATCGGCGCTTCCCAGGTTCGCGGCGATCACCTGATCGTCCAGCAGCACGCCGCAGAACTGGCTTGCCAGATGGAAGAGCTGCGCGATGTGTTTCGCGACCAGTTCCGGCGGGCAGGCAATTATCCCGAGCTGCGATCCGGGGCCTGGGATATCCGGTCGAGTGCAAAACGAATCGGGCGGCTGGCCCGACCCGGTCGCGACTTGTGCGAAGTCCGCGCCGAGATCGATTCGGTGCTGGGTTGCCTTCGGGCCCTCGAGCTGGAAGTCGCCAACGCGCGGTTTCGCGCCAGCCAGGGGCTCGACCCGCCGCTCAACGGCTGCACCCGGCACGTCGATGGCCGGCTGGCGGCGGCGCGCGAAACGGTCCACTGTTTGGCACAGACGGTCAGTGGGAGTCCGGCTGTTGTTCCCGGCGGTGGCTGGCAGACCGGGCGGCCGCCCATCCACCCTGGCTATCCCGGCTACCCAACGCCCTACGGCAACGGACAGGGCGCTGGCAACTACGGCAATACCTGGGGCTACGATCCGTATCCGGGAGGACCGATCCCCTATCACGGCGGGGCACCCGTTTTAACCCCGGCACCAGGTTACGCGCCTCAGCCGACCCCGGCCCCGCCGCGTGGCACCTTGCCTCCGGGCAACAGCCACGAGCCGTTCGAGGAAATCGGCCCGCCACTGAACCCGTCGATGTCGGGACTTGGCAATCCGCATGGTCACGGTGGTCACCTGCCTGAGACCGGCAATGGTCGCCCGGCCGGCCTCTACGGCCAGCGCGGCAATGGCGTGGAACTGTCCAGCGGCGGCGTCGTGCTGAAACTGGGCGGCGCGTCGATCAGGATCCGGTGACCACGACGATCCTGCCAGTCCTCGACAGAACTGCTACCGGCTGGAAGTGTCTTCCAGCCGGTTTCATTTTGCGGTTGGATCCGGCCAAAAAACAGAATCTTGCTCCCCTCTCCCCGGCGTCCCGGCTTTGGGGGGACGACGGGGAGAAGGGGCGGGGGTGAGGGGCGACCGCGCAACTGACTTTTGATGGCGCGCGGTTCTTCAGTTCCACGTGGGCTTCGGACCAGGCCATGTCGGTTTCAGCAGTGGAGTTCCGCTACCGTCTGCCTGTCGACGTTACGATGGATTGTGGACACTGAGGATTTCTCCTGGACCAATCGATGAGCGACAAGCCCTTGCCCGCCCTGCCCGCCCTCCCCGAACTCCTCGCCGAGTTAGCGGAGCTGCACGACTGGGAAGAGCGCTATGACTATCTGATTGACCTCGGCAAGACGCTTCCCGATCACGACGAGTCGTTTTATTTGCCGGCCAACCGGGTCCACGGCTGCATGAGCACGGTCTGGATGGTTGTTGATCCAGTTCCGGAGACAGGTGATGTGAAATCCCTGCACGTCCGCGCCGACAGCGATTCACTGATCGTTAACGGGCTGATCGTCATCCTGCTGGCGATCTTCGACGGTCAGTCACCGGCCGCGATCCTCGCCGCCGGTGAAGCCGCCACGTTCCGCCAGCTGGGCCTCGACCAGAACCTCAGCCCCCAGCGCCGCAACGGACTCTACGCGATGGTCCAGCGGGTCCGGCAGGCGGCTGTTGAATACTCGGTCCAGGGCTCCCGTCCTGGAACGCCCTGACCAAGGGCTCTGCCCTGCACTGATAAAACGGCAAATTCCTGTGAGCCTGAGGCGCTAGTACCGCAAACTGGAAATTCTATGCCACCAACGCGATAATTTGCTCAAACTTCCTCGATTGCGTCTTTTCGCGCCAGGTGCGGGGCCGGGTGTAGCCGGTGGTTTGGGTTGGTCGACCGGTGTAGGTCCATTGAA
>JANOFL010000113.1:0-14119 GCA_031405895.1 Planctomycetota bacterium | reverse complement strand
ACCGGACCGTGGCGACAACCCTCCAGCTTTGTCGGCCCTGCTTGAATCGACCGCCCGGAGGACAGATTTGACGCACCAAGCAGGAGCTTTGACACCACGACCGGCTACCCTCGTGACGACGAAGCTCCTGCTTTGTCGGTCCTGCTTGCATTGTCGGTCGGTCCCGCTTCACGGTTTCCCAGATGGCCATATACTGTGACCCAGATGGCCTCTTGGCCAATTTGACGTTGCTCTTCCCAACATCGAACACTTTCACAGGGAAATGCCATGCGCTTGCCCGAAGGGACCTTTCGTCGGCGGTTGTTGCCACACTGGGATGTGGAAGGCAAACCCTGTTTTGTCACTGCCTGCCTTGACGGCAGCATCCCGGCTTCCGGTATGAGGGCGATCCGCGACTATCGCGACAAGCTTGCCCGTCGCCCCTGTCCTCCTGGCACTGATCGCCACGAATGGCAATTCAGGAACAACAAGCTCCTGTTCGCAATGGTGGATTTTCTGCTGGATCACCATTCGCCGGTTCAGCACCTCGCCGAACCATCATTGGCCAGGCTGGTTGAGTTGAGCATGCTTCACTTCGCCGGGGAGCGGTATGAGATCATTGCCTGGTGCGTAATGCCAAGTCACTACCACGGGCTGTTCCAGCCGTCCCCGGCGTGGACAGACAAAGTCCTGTCATCAAGAAAATCAGAAGTCAAGCGACAAAAGACTCCCAGGGAAATGATCCAGCAGAACCTGCAAAGCTGGACGGCCCGGGGCTGCAACAAGGTCCTGGGCTGTTCCGGCCAGTTCTGGCAGCACGAATCGTGGGACCATTGGGTCCGGGATGATGACGAACTGGTGCGAATCGTGAGGTACATCGAGGACCATCCAGTTGCTGCGGAACTGGTCCAATCGTCCGCCGCATGGGGCTGGAGTTCTGCCCGGGTTCGCCACCAGTTTGGAATCCGTGACGATGAGTCGATCCCGCCGGATGTGATCAAGCAGATGAGGCCGAGCGGTTGACGCAAGCCTTGCAGCCCCTCGTGGGGACGAAGCTCTCGTGGTGACAAAGCTCTCGTGGCGACGAAGCTCCTGCTTTGTCGGTCTGCCTGGTCAATTACTCTGGCTATTGCCCGTACAGACCTTTCGTATGCTTGGTTTGAATGGCTTCATGCCTGGCTGACAAAACAGGAGCTTCGTCACCACGGGCAGTCAGACTGACAAAGCGGGTGCTTCGTCACCACGGGGGACAGCGTCCATACGGTGCCAGCATGGAACTGCTTGCGAGGCGAAAGGACAGGAAGACAAGGCGACTTTTTGCAAATCCTGGCTTGGGGAAACCGGCTGGCACCGGTTAGGCTTTGCCATCCGCTTCCGATAGATGGATGCCCTGAACCAGATGGCTGGCTGGGCCGTAACCACCTGGAACCGGAACCTTGCGGCAATCGTTCATGGATGAACGGCACCGGCCGCTGAACCGAAAACCCGATCCACGGAAACCAGAGCATGGATGCTCAACGAGTTCTCCCGCGCTTGCTCTGCGCGATGGCGACGGTTGCGTTTGCTTCAACCGTTTCAGCCCAGTCCCTGTTCCAGGCCGAGTCGGTCAACTTCACCGTTGTCGCGCCCGACCAGCGACTGGCAGCCGAAACAGCGCGCCTCGCGGAACACTACCGCCGCGAGCTTTCGCTGCAATGGCTGGGCCGCGAACTGCCGGCGTGGCGGGAACGTTGTCCCGTCACCGTGGAAATCGCTCCGCACGCAGGTGGTGAGACGACATTCGCCTTTGTCAACGCGGGCGGCGGGAGCGAGCCGACCGGCTGGCAAATGAAAGTCTTTGGTCCACCCGAACGGATTCTCGACGCAGTTCTCCCGCATGAAGTCACCCACACGATCTTTGCCACGCATTTTGGCCAGCCCTTGCCGCGCTGGGCCGATGAAGGAGCCTGCACGACGGTCGAGCACTCCAGTGAGCGCGAAAAAATTCAGGGTCTGCTGATTGAGTTCCTGTCTGGAAGACCCTCCCGCGGGCTGCCCTTTAACCGGATGTTCACGATGCGGCAGTACCCACCCGACATGCTGCCGCTCTACGCCCAGGCCTACTCAGTGGCCCGCTACCTGATCCTGCAACGCGGCCACCAGCACTTCATCCACTTTGTCGAGTCCGGCCTGGCTGGCGAACATCACGGCCCGCCGCTGGCCGCCTGGGACCAGGCGACCCGGCAATATTACGGCCACGAAGACCTCTCCGCGCTCCAGGTCGCATGGCTCGACTGGGTGGCAAAAGGGAGCCGGGAAATGGTCATTGGCAATGCAGCACTGGCCAGTACTGCGATTCCCGGATCGGTGCCGAAATCACCCGTGGAACCAGTTGCGTTCGAGGGAACGCCAGAGCAAGCGATGGCGGGGCGGGGCGTGCTGGCAGCCCGCCTCAAAATGCTGCCAGAAGACTCCTGGTACGGCGAGCAGCTGGGAATCCGGCGGTAACGTCCCGACCACACCTTCGACCCGAGAGTCATGAAAAAACCTCCGCGATCATGCGGAGGTTTTTGAGTTGTTCGAGTTGTGCCAATCAGGTGGTCCTGATCAGGCACTGCGCCGGCGGAAGAGCCCGAGACCTGCCAGTCCAACGAGCAAACCAATAACCGACGGCTCGGGAATCGTTGCCGACGTGAAAATCAGCTCCATGCTGTCGATGGCCAAACCGGCATCACTACCGGTGTCATTCACGTCCTGCCACCGCAGGAAAAACTGTTCTCCAGGCAGCCAGTTCAAGCCGGTAAACGTGAAAGTCCGGCCAGTCTGGTTTAGGGGGTCGTTTCCGTCGAGAGGACCGTTCGCTGCGACGAATGGAGGTCCGACGAGGTCAAGGCTGGTGACCGGTGTGAATCCAGCACCGGAAGTCAGGTAGCCACTTGCCAGAATCGACTGGTCGAACGAAAAGGACGCGGCAACCGTGTTGAGAGTCGCAGTCGAGGTGCGCCAGTTTTCCTGCGTAAAGAAAACTTCGATGCTGTTGACCGTCAAGGCGGAATTGTTCACCAACCGGAAACCATAACCCATGATGTTGGACCCGGACGCAAGCGAACCCAGCGCCCGCTCGGCAACCGTGGCGGCACCATAGGAATAGATCCCACCCGAAATGCCGGATCCTGCATCCGCAGTAAAGGCGGTCGCAGTCGTTCCAGTGCCCGCGAGTTTCGTTCCGTCAAAGCTCCCCGTGCTGACCGTGATGGGGGACTGCGCCCCAACCGTCGCCGAGAAAAAACCGGCCTGGTTTGTTGTCGGAAGCAGATCGAAATTCTCGAAAAGATTTCCGCCTGTGTAGCTGATGTCGGCACCAGCCGAACTGCTGAAAAGTGACACGGCAGACAACATGAAAACAGAAAATGCTTTGACGGCAATCTTCATGGATGCACCTTGACGAGGCTCGGAGATGGTTACTTGGTCTGGGGCCGATGGTAGCAGAATGCCGGTCTCTGGCAAGCGACTTGGATCGGACTTCCCCGCGCAGAGGGGAGTCAAACTTTGCCCTGTTTCCTGCCGGTTCGGAAGAATCGAAACCAAAAATCGGGCCGTTTCAGGGAGATTTTGACTGAGGCCAGGTAACGACCGCTACAGCTGGAAACTCAGGTCACAAATTTACCAATCAATGCCGCACCAAGGAAAAGAGGGAGGCCCAGGTTAAGACAATGTTAAGACCAGTCTGCAGCCTGCTGGCTTGCGACGATCCAGAACCTGCGGAAGTTGCGTACCGAACAACCCAACATCCCACCGAGAGTGTTCACAGGAGCGAATCTGGCGTCACGGACATTGAAGAGCGCTTTCGCATGGGCCGATCAGAAACAAATTGTGACAAACTGTGGGAGGTTGCCACCGCTGACGATTTGTCGCCAACAAAAAATGTGAACTGCGCGGGGCGTTGAAAGGAACGCTACTTGCCCGCGATCTTCGGAGCCACAGTCGCCAGAATCCGCTTCGCCTGTTGTGATGGCGGGCTCTCGAGCTTGCCGTGCTCGACCAGCTTTTCAAGGATCTGCTTCATCACTTTCTGGCCCTCGTCGATGTGAGCCAGTTCGCGGCCGCGGAAGACTACGGTCACCTGGACCTTGTCCTTTTCCTGCAGGAAGCCAATCGCCTGTTTGACCTTGAAGTCGATGTCGTGCTCGCCCGTCTTGGGCCGGACGCGGATTTCCTTCAGCTTCGTCGTGTGCGACTTGTTCTTGTGCGACTTCTTGTTCTTCTCGTACTTGAACTTGCCGTAGTCCATGATCCGGCAAACGGGCGGCTTCGATTCGGACGCCACCTCGACCAGATCGAGCCCAATGTCGCGGGCCCGCAACAGCGCATCGCGGGTCGCCATGATTCCAAGCTGCACGCCGTTTTCGTCGATTACCCGGATGGGCGTGATCCGGATATGGTCGTTGATCCGGGTCTGGTCCTTGTTGCGGTTGAGGTCCCGTGCATCGCGCTGATTGAGTGCCAAATACTGTTCCTGTCAAAAAAAAAGAAGACCGGTTCCCGCGGCCGATAAAGGCTCTCGCCGCAAGATCACGGAGTCCAGTGACTGCCCGCTCGTTCAAACGGGGAAGGGCATTTTCCCGCGTTGCCCCATTGTGACCATTCCCCCAAGCGATGCAACTCGGCTTGCCGGGTTTTGTCGTGGGGGCCGGCCGCTCGGGTTTCGGGTATGAATGGCCGAAACCAGAGCAAACGAGTCGAAACGGGAAAGTGGACCGGAATGGACCTCCGTCGCCAACGCTTCCGGCCTTGCATCCCGCCAGAAACACATGCTCGTGGAAGCGGCTTTCTTCAACTGGCCAACGATACACTCAACTCGACGGGCCGCCGCGAAGGGCCCGTTCCGCAACTTCCCGGGTCAGCCGGGCCACCACTTCTTCCAGCGGCATCGCCCCCAGGTCGCCCGCAGCCCGGTCGCGGACCGAAACGGTGCCGGCTTCGGCATCGCGCGGCCCGACCACCAGCATGTAGGGGACCATTTGCAGCTGTCCATCGCGGATTTTCGCCCCCAGCTTCTCCGACCGGTAATCGGCTTCGATCCGCAAATCGGCCGCCAACAGCCGCTGCTCGACCTGCCGTCCGTACTCTTCGGACTTTTCGCTGACCGTCAGAATCCGGCCCTGGACCGGTGCCAGCCAAAGCGGGAAGTCCCCCGCGAAGTGCTCGATCAACACGCCGATGAATCGCTCCATCGAGCCAAAGGGAGCCCGGTGGATCATGACCGGCCGGTGCGGGCGATTGTCAGCACCGATGTACTCCAGCCCAAACCGTCGCGGCAGGTTGTAGTCGACCTGCACGGTCCCCAGCTGCCAGCTGCGGCCAATACAGTCGCGGACAACGAAGTCGATCTTCGGCCCGTAAAAGGCGGCCTCGCCCTTTTCTTCGCTGCACTTGACACCCAGTTCGGCCGCAGCCTGGCGGCAGGCGTTTTCGGCCAGCTCCCAGTCGGCCGGATCGCCCACGTACTTGTCGCTGTCCGGATCGCGCAATCCGATCCGGACCCGGTACTCAGTCATCCCCATCACGCTGAAAACGATCTTCACCAGCTCGAGGCAGCCTCGCAGCTCGGCCGCAACCTGCTCCTGGGTCACGAACAGGTGGGCATCGTCCTGGGTAAAACCCCGCACGCGGGTCAGCCCTCCAATCTCGCCCGACTGTTCCCAGCGATAGACGGTTCCAAACTCCGCCAGCCGGATCGGCAGGTCGCGGTAACTCCGTTGTTGCGAAGCGTAAAGCCGGATGTGGTGCGGACAGTTCATCGGCCGCAGCAGATAGCCGTCGATTTCTCCCTTGCCCATCCGGTTCGAGAGCTCGCCGCAAGTACAGCCCTCGGTCGCCAGCTGTTCGAGCTGTTCGCGCATCACCAGCGGCGGATATTGGCTCTCCTGGTAATACGGAAAGTGCCCGCTGGTCTTGTAGAGGTCGAGCCGTCCGATGTGTGGGGTGAAGACCTGCTGGTAACCCTGGCGGCGGAGGTGACCGGCGATGAAGTCCTGCAATTGCTGCCGGATAAACGCTCCCTTGGGCGCCCACAACACCAGTCCCTGGCCAACCATGTCATCGATGTGGAACAGGTGCAGCCGCTTGCCGAGCACGCGGTGGTCGCGTTTGCGGGCCTCCTCCAGCCGCTGGAGGTGCTCGTCCAGTTCGGCCTGGGTGAAAAAGGCGGTCGCGTAGAGCCGCTGCAACTGCGGGTTCCGCTCGTCACCCTTCCAGTAGGCCCCGGCCAGCGACATCAGTTTGAATGCCCCGATCCGTTTCGGCGACGGAATGTGCGGGCCGCGACAGAGGTCGACGAATTCGCCTTGCTGGTAGAACGAGACCGACTTCTCGGCTTGGAGGCCCGACTGGAGGTGTTCGACTTTAAAATGCTGCTTCAGGTCGATGCAAATCTGGACGGCTTCGGCATGGTCTCGTTCGACCCGTTCGAACGGCTCGTCCAGCTCGATCAGCTTCTGCATCTCGGCTTCGATCGCGGGAAAGTCGCTTTCCTGGAGCGGCTCGGGCATCTGGAAGTCGTAATAAAAGCCGCCTTCGACGGTCGGACCGAAGGCCAGCTGGACGCCTTTCTTCAGCCGCATGACAGCCCGGGCCATGACGTGGGCGCAGCTGTGCCGCATGGTCGCAAGGGCATTCGGATCGGTCCGGGTCACGATCCGGAGGGGAATCTCTTTGCTCCCTTCGGGGATCGCGTGGTTGAGTTCAACCGGCTGAAGACCGACTTCGCCCCACAAAGCGTCCTTGGCCAGCCGTGACCCGATGCTCTTGGCCACGTCAAGCAAAGTCACCGCGTGGTCGTAGGAGCGGACAGACCCATCGGGAAGGCGGACGGAAACCATGGCGGACAATTCTGGGGGCTGACTGGGACGTGGTCGCGGCGCTGGCGAGCAGCCAATCGAAGACCGGCCGGCCATCGACCGGGTTCGCCGGCAAGCCTGTCAGTGCCGGCAAGCCCGCCAGTATAGGGCTGCCCCGAAACGCGGAAAACGGCAGCCCGCGAATGGGCCGCCGACACGCCCTTCACACTCGGCCAGACGGCCAAAATCGGTGCACCCGCCCTTCCCTCAAGCTGTCTGGAATCCGCCCGGACGGTCGGCTACGATACGGGCAACCGGACGGTTAGCTCAGTTGGTTAGAGCGCCACGTTGACATCGTGGAGGTCGCTTGTTCGAGTCAAGTACCGTCCATTTTTGATCTTTCTCTCGGATAGCAGGAGTACCGCAGGAGGCATCAGGAATCGTCACAAGTTCTTTGTGGACCGACACTTCGGCATCGTCCACCTTGTCACTGAGGACTCCTGCGGGGTTCCCGACGTTCCCCACTTTCTGCCCCGCGTGTTCCCCACCACGTTCCCCGCTCCCAACAGTGAAGACAGTCGTTGCTCTGTGGGCAACCTCTGGTAGCGGCTGAGAGTAAAAGCGGGCAGCTGTAGCCAGCGAGTGGCCCAACCAAAGGCAAACGTCTGCGGCCGGAAACTCGGCCAGCAGTTCAGCCTCGCGACTCGACCGCAGGTTGGTGAAAAGTTTTGGCCAAGCTGTCAGACCTGCCCGCGCGATCAGGCGGTCGAACGTGGTTCGCAGATTGACGCCGGCGTCGCGGACCAACGGGAACACAGGCGACGACAGCGGTAGCTCAAGGCCGGGACCAGCTACGTCCCGCCAAGCTTCGAGGTAAGGCCGCAATTCTGGGAATAGCGGGCACGACCGCAACGCATGTTCTCCGCCGTGGTGAGCCGTTTTCGGTGATCGAATCACGATCCGCCGGGCCACGAAGTCGATGTCCGCCCACCTCAACCCTTGTAGTTCACTGGGCATTCGGCAGCCCGTGAGACGTACAAACGCGAGGATTGCCCGAAATTGTGGGCAGGCAGATTGACCGATCACCTGTACCACGTCAGGCCAGGAAACGAATACGCGCCGTTCCAGGTTTGCCCGGACAGTTGCAGGCATCCCCTCAAAAGGGTTCTCGCGAAGCCACTTCCAGCGAATTGCCGCGGCAAAAATCTGGCGTGCCGTGCCGCAACGGCGGCGGACTGTGTTTTCGGCCAAGTCGTTGCGGTCTTTTTCCCGCAGGTTGCCGAATGATGCCAGCCTGCTTCGCCACCCCTCCGCGTCCCGCACCGTGATCGACTCAACTCGCCGCGCAGGGCCAAAGAACTCGATGAGGCGGTCACAGACCTGACGGTCTCTGATCGCAGTCGCTGGGGCAACGTTGGCTCGGCTGGCGGTAAACGCTTCAGTTAGCTCCTCCAAGGTCACCGACACCCGCGGTTCGATCAACCCAGCATCGGCAAGCCGCTCCCGGATTTCCTCTGGACGCTTGTCGATCCAAGCCTGGAGGTCTTGAGAAATGACTCCCCCACCACGCCACACTCCAAGCAGCTCCTCAAAACGGGCGAGAAACCCGTCGGCCGCCTTTTTCGACATTTTCCCAATCCGGATTGCCCGAGACTTTTTCCCTTGTCGCCAACTCAGCTTCCAGCTGTGTCGGCCCGGCTCTCTGGACACGCTTGCCATCGTCGAATATCCCGCTGTTTGTTCCTGTTGTCGCCACAGCTACCAAATTTGGCAGTCGGAGGTTCAGTCTCAGTTCAAAAAGTGTCCACCACAAATCTGTGGTTCAGGCCACCTGCCTCTTCTGACCATCCTTGCTCAGCCCTTTGCAAATCATGTTCCACGCCTTGAAACGCCTCTCAAAATACTCAGAATTTCCGCCTTTACGGTTCAGTCCTGTGGGGCGGTGCCGGGAGGTCTGCCTTTGCTTGCATCGGACCACAGCGACGGATGGACTGCGTATCGCTCACTTGGCCGGCCTACACTTCGTTCGCTGGGAGCGATGCGTCTAATCCATCCGCATTCGATCATTTCCGAGAGCGCATCGCGGAGTCGTTCCGGTTCGCCGTCGAACTGCGCTCGTGCGGCCTGATGGAAATCCCTTCGGCTGAAATCTGGAAGACGGCGACGACGCAGCCATTGAAAAAGAAAACTGAGGTCACGATTGAGCCGTGTTTCTCCGGCCAACAGCCCAATGGCCGCTTGGGCGTGTGGGATCGACCATCGGGCAACTTCAATGGCACTCCGGATCGCAGGAGGACCTACCGGTACTTCCCAAGCCTTGGGGTGATCGGTGGCGATGAGATGAAAAACCGCTGCAAGTCTCGCAGATAACCCCACGAGTTTGCCGCCCCAGTCCCTAATCCCCTGAAGCAGGCCGCCGTCCCCCAGCATTGTCTCCACCTCAGCTTTCCAGCTCTGCCATTCCAAGAGCGCTTCGTCGGCAATTCTGAGAACTTGAGGCTTTTCGCCAACCGCGTTGCCCAATGCCCACAGACGACGAGTAAGCAGGCGATAATCGGCCGCGACTGAGTTTGGAACCGGATCGGTTTCGATAAGACGATTCCCAAGAGGACTGTCTGGCATCCCGAATAGAAACCGACCAATCAGGCCCTTGCCCCGAAACGCTTTGTTCGCTGCCATTCCACGAACCACTTCGGGTTGAATCGCATACGCCACGGTCAAGCAGCACCGGTCAACCGACACCGAACGGGAAATTCGATCCACTCGCAGGTCATCGCAAGCGTGTCCTTTTTGGAAAACGTCAAAGTTGCCCGCGCCGTTCGTGTAACGGCCTGCCAGGACCTCAAACAGCCCTCCCTCAACACCACGAACGATCAATCGTCCTCCCTGACGTGCCAATTCGTTCTCGACCGCTTCGGCCCCGGTATCATCCATCCACAACCTTGGCAGCGTCGGAAGCGGAGATCGTCCCAGTTCTTCTGCCAACTTCAGCGCTCGCTTTCGGGCGGCTGCATTTCCAGAAGACGCTTTCTTTTCAGCGATCTTGCTCGCGGCCTCCAGCATTCTCCGTTCAGCCATAGCCGTGAAGAACTCTGGCTTGGCCGCTTCTACGCTCTCCTTTTCAAGTTGATCCAGCGGTGCGAAGGTCAAACGAAAAACGTCGGATTTTCGGGTGCCGGGTTCCATCAGAGTTGCCACATACAGATTGACCGGCTCACAGTACCCATTTCGTCCCGTCTCAATTTCAATCCGTCTTGCGACCATGCCGGAACACGCAGCAATCCCAAGTAGCGCAGGCAACGCAACCGGCGTTTGCGTCGAGTACGAAACGGAACCGACCCACTCCCGCAAAGGTGCTGGGAGTGAATCAAGGGGAAACTCGGGCAGTCGCTGTCGTTCAACTGGAATCGGCTCTGCCCACGACTCAGCGTCGCCACATCCCAGTTCCGGAAGGCTGCTTGGATCGATCTCCAGCAATTGAGCCTCAATCTCATCTTCAGAGAGCGCCGGAATGGCCTTCTGGATTACGTTGCAGCAGCGTTTGCGGTCAACCGCGGATCGAAGCTCCACCAAGTCGTGTACGATCAGCTTGCCGGCGAGTTCGACCCGGATGTGCGCCAGGCCATTTGGCCCTGCGGTTGCAGAAATCAAAACTTCCGAGTCGATTTCGTGCTTGAGCATTACTTGGCTCTCCCAATGGAGAGTGCCAGTTCAGGCGCGGCGTCCGCAACTGCTTCGACGGCGTAGCGGCATGCGCCAGCGGCGATCCACTTTCGCGCGTCCTTGAAGCCACCAGCGAACATGATCCGAACGCTGGGGACCACGGGCAGTAGCGCTTGTGCCAAGCGTTTGGCTCCAGTCCGCCCACGGTCATCGTCGTCCGCGACGATGACCACCTCGTGCGGAGCTAATCGGCGACATAAAGCGGCCAACACGTCCCTCTTTGTGCCGGCGCTTGGCGTACCCACGGCGCAAAGTCCCACACTCAAAAGCGCGGCCGTGTCGGACGCTCCTTCCGCGACGTAAATCCGTTGAAACGAATTTGACGCCAGAATTTCCAGATCGAAGAAAAGGCCGGATTCGCCTCCTTCAAGGTTTGTCTTGCGATCCGTTGCCGGCCGCCGAAGTTGAATGCCCGTGACCGCTCCTGCGGAATCACGCATCGGCCAAGTGGTCGCGCATCGATCTTCATTCCAACCCACTCTCAGTCGATTCAAGGACTCTGTCGAGACAGAAAGTGTCTGGGCAATTCTCGTCAACCAATCGGGGCGGCCAGTTAGCCACGTCCAGTAACGGTCGGCAAGGGTAGTCCAAATGGGCCTCGGGGTTTTCCCTGATTGCGACAAGGTGATTCGTCGCTCTACGCGCTTCTGCGCGCTGACGACTGAGCCGGAGTCCCCGAGTCCCAACCACTGTGCCAGCCATGTCCGCGCAGTGAACGAATCACACCCCATCCACCAACGCAAAGTGGCGATCCCGTCTCCTGGGAAAGGGTCATGGCCGCGCGTGAAACAATGCCGGCAGTGGACAGCACCGCGTTCAGGAAAATCTGGCAGGAGGTCAAACCGATCTCGCCCGCCGCATCGGGGGCATGGACATCCGCGCCTGCGGATTAGAAACTGGACGGGCATCCCAGCGGCCGAGAGTATTGCCATCCATTGCCCCCGCGATCGCGCCAGCAGCTCGGCGGACGAGGGAAGCCACTTGTGCGACTGCCTCCGCCGAAAGTTGTTCTGGCTCATGATGCGCCCTCCTCGTTGTTGGAAGAGAGCGCAGCGATGCAGGCCGCCGGGTCAAACAGAACGCGACGGCCCACCCTGACAGTCGGCAACTTCCCCGCGGCCTTCAACCGGCCAATGGTGGCGACACTGACAGCAAAAAGCTGCGCGAGCTTGTCCTTGTTTACGAGCAGCGGCATTTCGGCGAGTCGGTCGGCGACTCCGTCAGCCAGAAGCTTGACGAACTCGTCCATCTCCAGAGGGGACATGGGAAGTCCCTTGCGGCCAGCGGCCGCGTCATATGCGCGCATAGCGATTCCCTCCTGTTTTCGATTTCGAGTTCCCGTGCATCTACGTGAAGCACGGGGATTGACGCAGTCGCCTACTTGGGGCGAACTGGTCTGGACCTCGAAACGCGAGAACGGCCGGAACGCTGCCGACAGTACGCGACCAGCGATTTGACGTGCGCTGGTCGGTATTCAAGCCAACCGTCGGGCCGGCGCTTGGGGATAGGAACGCGACCAGTCCGGATCGCGTACAACGCCGTGTGAGCCGGCACCGGCCGGCCAAGCGAGCGGGAACAGGCCCGCAAGAATTCAGCGCGAGTCATCAACACCTCCCAAAAAAATGACTTGGGAGGATTCGGCGAGTTGACATTGTTCGACCGCGACACTATAAACCGAGATACTGAAAAAACACGAAAGGCGGCCCCAAATGGGCCGTATTTCGTGCGAACAGTACGCCGTCGCGGCCAAGAACACCGAACACCAAGGGGGTTCTAACCGAATCCTCGGGCCACCCGCAGGTGCAAACTGCGGGTGGCCTGGTTCTTTTCACATGGCGCGGATTATACCGCTCTCTTTTCTGGCCACCAGCCGCGGCCGCAATAAAACGGCTTTTTTCCGCGCGCCAAATACGACAAAGTTTCTGGGGCGCGCCAGCGAGAACGTTGCAAGTCGCGCAAGGCCTGCTTCGATGATCCGAGAATCAAACATTTCGTTCGCTGTTTCGGCGGTGTGGTTCGCGCGAATGACTGGCCACGATCTGAACCGTGGGACTGCCCGATAGGTCGGTCAAAAACCTGGTTGTTGGTAGCGCCAGAAAATCGGGGCGGTAGATTTTGGTCGGTTCGTTGCCCGGTCGAGGAGCGCAAGTGCGGGATTCGCAATGGCTTGTGCCTTAAGCCGGCCCCACGACGGCTAGGAAACGGACCGAGCTTTGAGAGCTTCCCAGAGACTGGAGTGGTTTAGCAAGATGTCCTTCAGGCCTTGTCGGACGACCGGAGAGTTCAGGGCCTGAGTGCTCATGAGCGTGTGAGCGTCGAGGGCCTCGATGATCGCGTTGTCCAGCTCTCGATCCAGGTCTGGTGAGTTGCTGAACTGTTCCTTGGTGTTGCTGCCGGCCTGTTTGGTCAGGGTTGTGGACTCCAACAGTTTGCCCTTCAGGACTTCGTTGACGTAGACCAGTTTGTCCTGATCCGACAACTCGCCATCAAACAGGTCATTCAGCTTCCGAATGATCTCGGTGAGCCAGGCCCGCTGTTTCTCACGGATTTCACCAGTGCCTGTTTCGGCCATCGGGTCGAGCGCCGGGGCGTCGTCACCACCCAACAGCATCGCTTGCCGTCCCTTCGACTTCAGGCTGTGGTGGGTCAGGACCACTTTCGACAAGTCGATCCCCTCACGCTCCCGGCCGAAGTCCAGCAGCCGCATGACGTGTCGCAGGAAGATCGACAGCTTCTCCACGCCCGTATTGCCGTAGTCGAAAATCTGCGAAAGGAATGTGTAGAGCCGCAGGAACGTCCCCATGTTGGTCTGGAACAGCAGCAGTGCCTCAATCGCCTTCTTTGCCGCATCGGCCTGATCCTTGTTCTTCGTCGCGGTGGCCGCTTGCAGTGCGTCCTGAGCCGCTTTGTATTTTTGGTGCAACCGGCTGACCACCGGACCCACTGCCGCAACCAGGTCGCCTTGTTTCGCGCCTGGCTTCAGCTCGGCCTCGACAACACGGTTGACCTCAGAGTCGTCGTAGTGGCCAGCGGCATCAAGTTTGGCCTTGAGGTCGAAAACCAGATTCGGGTCCGTTACGTCCGAGAGTGCGGCAGTCGTGTAGTACGCCTTGAACGCCTCCAGCACTTCGGCCGGATCGTTCACAAAGTCGAGAACGAATGTCGTTTCCTTTTTGACTCCTTTGTTCTCGTAGCTGCGATTCAGCCGCGACAGCGTCTGCACGGCCTGGATGCCGGCCAGTCGCTTGTCAACGTACATCCCACAGAGCAGCGGCTGATCGAAGCCGGTCTGGAATTTGTTGGCGACCAGCAGGATTTGGTACTCGTCGCCCTTGAAGGCTTCGCGGATGTCGCTCCCGCGCAGGGTTGGATTCAGTGTCGTGCTGTGCTCGGTAAACCCGTCCGGCCCCGACTCGGCGTCCTTCACTTCGCCAGAGAACGCGACCAGGGTCCGGATCGCGTAGTTGCGGGACTGGATGTATTTGTTGATTGCCAACTGCCAACGGACTGCCTCAACACGGCTGCCCACGACGACCATCGCTTTGGCTTGGCCGTTCAGGAGCGGTGCGATGTGTTGTCGGAAGTGCTCGACGACGATC
>JANOFL010000052.1:0-6008 GCA_031405895.1 Planctomycetota bacterium | reverse complement strand
CTTCCTTGTGATCGAGGCTATAGCTCATCGGCTGGCCATCGGGACCGATCACCGGCAGGTTCATGCGGGTGATGATGCTGGGGAGAATCTTGCGGACCGAAACGGTGTGGGCAACGACGGCCTCCACGCTCTTGGCCCCGGTCTGGTCAAGGAAAAATACCTTGGTCCCCTGGCGGGGGTCGGTGCTGGTGCCTGTCGTCATGGCGGCTCCAATGGGGACGGGTCTGCGTGGGGTGGTGCAAAAACCGGGATTCAGGGTCTGGTTCGGCGGCCGACGCACAATATTGCCGGGCGACGCGAAAAAAGCCAGTTTGGGGGTGGCGCGAGGTTCCTCTCGTTCCACGGCTCCTGCCGTGGAACGCGCTGACCAAAGGCTCCGCCTTCGTCATTTGACCGGCATCCGTCGCCATCCGCGCGGAAGGGCAGAGCCCTTGGTCATTGCGGTCCAGGGCATGAGCCCCGGACCGAGTAAAAGGGGATGCCTCGCCAACCGGAATTCCCGGCCGGATATACTCTGGGCGTCGACTCGGGCTGGCCGCGCCTGCGACCGAACAGTTCACCAGACAATCCAACCGTTTTCCCGACTCTGTGAGGTTTTGATGAACACTTCCATCCGGATGAACCGCCTGCTGGCGGTCCTGGCGGTCCTGTCCATGAGCGGCCCCTTTTTGGCGGCCGCGACCTGCCAAGAGGAAACCCCACCCGCCGCGGCCGGCGACAAGGACGCAACCGACGATGAGGCGGAAAAAAAAGAGAAGGAAGAGCCGGCCAATACGGTTGTCAAAGCCGCGCCGCTGGTAATTACCGAAACCATGCCCGCCCGAGTCGAATCGAAGCAGGCCACCGAACTCCGGATCGACATGGACCAGTGGACCGAGCTGGAGGTCGCCGAGGCTGTGCCCCAGGGGACCGCGGTCCGGGCCGGCGACACCGTACTCCGCTTTGACACCGAGGACTTCGAGAAGCGAATGAAGGCGGCCCAGCTCGACATGCAGATCGCCGAGCTGGCCCGCAACCTGGCCGAAGCCGAGTTCGATTACGCCAAGCGGACCGGCGACCTTGACCGCGAAATCGCCGAGACCACCTGGGCCAACACCCGCGACGATATCCAGTTCTATCTCGACGTCCGCAAGCCGATGGACGAAGAAACCACGCAGCGCTCGCTCCGGAACAGCGAGTTCTCGGTCGAGTACGCCCAGGAGGAACTGAACCAGTTGGCGAAAATGTACGAGGAAGACGAATTGACCGAGGAATCGGAAAAGATCGTCCTCGAGCGGACCAGGCGCGACCTGGACCAGAGCCAGTTCTGGCTCAAGCGGAACCGGGTCGAGACCGACCGCGAGCTCACGATCGACATTCCGCGGACCGTGGAAGAAGAAAAACGCCGTCTCCGCCGCGGCGAGCTGGACTACAACAAGGCGATGATCGAATTGCCGACGAACCAGCAGAAAACCGAAGTCGAGTACCAGAAGAGCCGCCTCGAACACGAAAAACAGGCCGAGGAATTCAACAAGCTCGCCGAGGACTTCGCCAAAATGATCCTCAAGGCCCCCGCCGACGGCATCGTTTACCACGGCGAGTTCAAACGCGGCGTTTGGAGCAACTCGTCCGGCAGCGACTTGCGGGAAATCCGGGCCGAGGACGAACTGACCAACGACACCATCGTGATGACGATTCTCGACCCGGCCCAGCTCCAGCTTCGCTGTGACCTGACCGAGGCCCAGGCCGCCCAGGTTCGCGCCGGCCAGATGGCCCAGGTGACGTTCCCGGCCCTGCCCGGCATCAAGGTCCCTGCCAAGGTCCAGGAAGTCAGCCAGTTTCCGGTCGAAGGCGAGAACCACGACGGCGTGCTGGTGATCGACCAGATGCCCAAGGGCTTGCGCCCCGGCATGACAGGCGAAGCCAAACTGGTGGTTTACGAACAGCCCAACGCCCTGCTGGTCGCCAAGTCCGCGGTCTTCAGCGACAACGGTGGCATCTCGCACTACGTCTGGGTGCTGGCCGATGACAAGCCTGCCAAGCGCGAAGTAACCACTGGCCGCGAACACGACGAGAAGTTCGAGATCCTCTCCGGCCTCTCGGCGGGCGACAAAGTCCTGGACGAAAAGCCGGAAGACGAAAAGCCGGAAGACAAGTAAGCGGTCCGGTCGAGTCTTGCAACGAGCCGGAAGCGTAAGCGACGGCTGGACACAGGAAATTCCCGTCGCTAACGCTTTTTGAAGTTGCGCTTGGTGGTTTATCCCGCGGAAAATACCAGCCCGCAGCGCAAGCATGGACCAGCCCGGGGGCTGTTTTTCCCTTGCTTGAGCTGCGGGCTGGAAAAAAAGCGCAACTTCAAAAATTGCGCTTCCGGCTCGTGATGGTGTGTTGCAAATTGGTTGGACTGGCTACCAGGCGGGAATCATGCCGATGCGCGCGAAACAAACAATGAATCCGGGATCGGCTGGCTGGATGCGGGCTTCCCGAAAACAGGGACGCTGGAGTACAGCCCTCTGGCTGGCTGTTTGCGGCCTGTTTTTCATGGGCCTTGGCGCGGTCGTTTGCCGCGCGCAGGTTCCCGCGACCGATCAGGACCCGCTGCCGCAACAACAGGAGAGCGGCCAGGATCCGGTGGCTGGCGACGTGGAACGCCAGCCGATTCTCGACGACGCCTTTGACTTTACCCTTGCCCCCGAATTGCCGCCGATCGAACCGCTGGACGAGGCGGTCGTCCGCGCGGCAATCGACAAGGGCATCGCGTTCCTGCTGGGCAACCAGAACTCCGACGGGTCGTGGGGCACCCATGACGCCCAGCGGCCGTTCCAGATTTACGCACCGATCCCAGGTGCCCATCACGGCTTCCGGGCCGCGGTCACGGGAATGGTCGTTTCGGCCCTGATCGAGTCCGGTTCGACAGCGGAAGGCGTGCGACCCGCCATCGATCGCGGCTACCAGTGGATGAAGGAAAACCTGCATCGGGTCCGGCGGGCGACCGGCGACACGATGTACAACGTCTGGGCTCACGCTTACTGCACGCAGGCGCTCGTCCGGCTGCACAACCAGATCGCGACCGACGATGCCCAGCGGGGGGAGATCAAGGCGTTGATCGTCAAGCAGCTCGACATGCTCGACCGCTACGAATCGGTCGATGGCGGCTGGGGCTATTACGATTTCGAACACCGGCTCCGCAAGCCGACCAGTTCATCGACCAGCTTTGTCAACGCCACCTGTCTGATTGCCTTGTATGAAGCGAAACAGATCGGCGTTGCGATCAACCAGAAAACGCTCGACCGGGCCGTTGCGGCGACATTGCGGCAGCAGAAGCCGGACTTCACCTATCTCTACGGCGAGTACCTCGACGACGAACCGGTGATGGGGATCAATCGCCCGGCCGGCAGTCTTGGCCGAAGCCAGGCCTGCAACGCGGCCCTGCGGCTGTGGGGCGATGGCAAGATCACCGACAATGTGCTCAAGAACTGGCTCTACCGGCTCTACGTCCGCAACGACTGGCTGGGGATCGGCCGCAAACGCCCGGTTCCGCACGAAGCCTGGTTCCAGGTCGCCGGCTATTTCTATTACTACGGCCACTACTACGCGGCGCTGTGTGTCGAGATGCTCCCCGCTGCGGATCAGCCGCCCTACCAGGCTCATCTGGCGAAAATCATTCTGCAGTACCAGGAAAAGGATGGCTCCTGGTGGGATTACCCGATGTATGGCTACCACAAGCCCTATGGCACGGCTTATGCCGTCATGACCTTGCAGCGCTGTCTGCCGGCGGATGCACCAGGCGCGGCTGAGGGGTTGCCCGGATCAGCTGAATCCGGATCGAAGTAGCGGCTCAGGTTTTTCCGCAGACTGGCGGAAGCCCTCGCCAACGTTCATGCTGCCTGCTCCCTCGTCAAGTCCTCCGCTGGCTTCCAGCCGACAACCGCGCGTTGAGAAGATGGAGTGCGGCCGCGACGGGGAAGAGCGCGAAGGGTGAAACCAGTATTCGCCAGTTGAGCGATGAGGCGATGGCGATTGCCAGCAAAGTGATCGTGGCCCCAGCGGCTTCGCGCCACCAGGCGATCACCAGCCCGGCCAGCGCCACGCCCAGCATGACCATGCCGACATAATCTCCTGTGACGAGCGTTCGCGTCGCCCGGCCCGCATCGCCAGTCAGGTGGCCGACGATCATCCAGAGCGAAAAGGCCACGATCAGGCCGCCAAGTCCGCGGGCCACCCAGCGCAACCAACCGGCCTGTGGCTGGGGATTCAGCTTTCCCGCCATCGAACTTTCCCGTTCATTTCCAGGCATTGTCCCGGACTATTCGTCGCGGCGCCAGGATTCTTGCCGGCCTGGCCCGACCAAGGCACCGGAGGGTTCCAGTCGCGGAATAGCGGAGCCGCGAATGGCCTTTCGAAAAAAACGCGCAACCACCAGGGGTTCGGCCCCCCGATTTCGCATGGATGACTGTCAGTGGGGCGGCCGACGGCTGCCAGGTCTTTTTCTGTGGTCCAGTGCTAGGGAAACCGGTCATGAATTTCGAGACGACCTACAAGATCAAGGTTGATGGTTCAAGCCTTGCCAAACCAGCCGACCGGGTCCGCTATGACCGGCAGGTCAAAGAGCACCTCGGCTGGGTCCATGCCACAAAAACGGGGCGGGTGCTGCTGGACTCGATCAAGTATCACAACCGCGACATGCTGATTCAGCCGTACACTGGCGGCGGATGCAATGCAGTAGGGGGATTCGACTCTCCAGGCGGAGTCCGGCGGGGTGTGGTCTGGTATTCACCCGGCACCTTTGGCCATGGTGGTGCCTGTGGTGCGGCCCGCCGTGAGGGCGGTCGCGGGGTGCTCGGCGACGAAGACCTTTTTCACGAACTGTTCCACGCTTTCCGCGGCGTGTCGGGCAAGTTCCGCAAGAATGCCGTCAACTGGCAGCTTTCCCACTACACCGACAGCGAGGAGTTCCTTGCCGTCATGGTGAGCAACATCTACATCTCGGATGCGACCAATCGCAACAAATCCGGGCTGCGTTCGTCGCATGCCAACTATCGCCCGCTCGGTCCCGGTTTCACCAAAGGCTGGGAGTTCTTTTCCCGGGGCACCGAAGTCTATTCGCTGGTCAAAAAGCTCTACGACGAGAACTACGGGTTGTTCGTCAAGATGGGCAACGTTCCGGACACCGAGTTCAATCCGTTGGGCGATTTTCTTTCCGACCGGAAACGCGCGGAAACAGCATCACAGTCCGCCGACAGTACCATGGGCACCGCCAAGATCATGCTGGAAATGATGCGGAACATGTGAGCGGTGAAGGAGCCGGAAAACCATCGGGCTTTTTGACGAAGCCCCGACTTTTTTGCAGGTCCCAAGTTCGCGCCTGCTGGTCCTGAATGCAAAACTTCACTGGAATCATTGCAGTTTCCACCATGCCTGCCAGTAGTCCCGCCCCGAAACAGCGCTCACAATGGTTGCCGCGGAATCTGTTCCGCGATTCAGTGCTGAACCGGCTTGGTGGCGATGAGCGATGTGACCCAGGTTCTGGTCGCGATCGACGGGGGCGATCCGCGCGCGGCGGAGCAGCTCTTGCCGCTGGTCTACGACGAGTTGCGGAAGCTGGCGGCGGCCAGGATGGCCCACGAACAGCCGGGGCAGACATTGAGTGCCACGGCCCTGGTTCACGAAGCCTGGTTGCGGCTTGTCCAGCCCGAACAAGAAATCCGCTGGGATGGGCGCGGGCACTTCTTTGCCGCCGCGGCAGAAGCGATGCGCCGGATCCTGATCGACCGGGCCCGCCATCGCAACTCGCTCAAGGCCGGTGGCGGTCAGCCGCGGCTCGATGTGAACGAAGTCGAAGTCGCGGCACCGGAGAGCGAAGTCGACCTGTTGGCGCTCGACGAGGCCCTGCAAAAACTGGAACAGAAACATCCGCGCAAGGCCCAGCTGGTGAAGCTGCGGTACTTTGCCGGGTTGACGGTCAACGATGCGGCCGTGGCCCTCGGAGTTTCGGTCTCAACGGCCGAAAACGACTGGGCCTACGCCCG
>JANOFL010000051.1:0-7188 GCA_031405895.1 Planctomycetota bacterium | reverse complement strand
GTTCCTTGTGGAGGTCGTGGTACCGGCCCCGCACCCCGGCCGGAAGGTGGGCTGATAAAACAGCGAATTCTTGTGAGCCAGCGGCGCAAGGCGCAATGCTGGTGGGTGAGGTATTGGGTGAATTGGCGTAATCGGCTAGCGCCTCAGGCTCACTTTTTATCAGCCCAGCCGGCAGGAGGGCCTCTGAGGACAATCTCACAGGCACACTCCCGCCAGCTTCACTGGCTGTTTCGCACCCCGGCCGGGAAGAGAGCAATTGAGGACAATTGCTCTACGTTCGGCCGCCGCAAAGTTGCCCGTTTCGGAATGCGGGGTGCTGGGGGCGGGCCGTTGTTTCCGGCATCGTAACGCAGGCCGCCGGACCTGCGGCCGACACCCGGATTCTTGACGAACCATGCCGTCGCAACCATTTTTCAGCGATCGCCGATCCGCAGTTGAATGCCAGGAAGGCATCTCCGGTCCCGTCGGAGAACATTGCGCCACCGGATGGAAAAAATGGCCGGCCGATCCGGCTGGCACCGCGGCGACCCGGTGTTAGCATTGAAGTGGCTGTCCGGAACCGGCGAGTACCAAGCCCGCAGTGCAAACCAGGGCCGGTGGACGGAAAAGCCCCCTTTCGGGCCGCGCGGCTCGTCCGGGGTTATGGCAAACTTCCCCTTCCATCGACAATGATGTCCGTTCGCGTCGAAATTTCGGGCCGGCTCCGCGACTATTGCGGCGAACAGGACGAGATCGCGGTGGCGGCCGGGTCGGTCGAGGAAGCGCTGGGTGAACTGGCGGAGCGTTTTCCGGCCCTGCACCGCAGCGTCTGTGACGAGACCGGGGCCGTCCGCCGGCATGTGAACCTGTTTGTCAACTCGGAGTGGGTAACGCGCGAGCCGGCGGGACTGGGACAGCCGCTGCGGCCGGGCGATGTGCTGACCATCTGGCCCGCCGTTTCGGGAGGCTGAGCAATGGCTGATCGCGTGGTCTTGACCGTGGGTACAAAGAAGGGGGTTTTCGTCGCCGAGAGTGGCAAGTCCCGCAAGCGGTTCGAGCTGCGCGGCCCATCCGGTCCCGGCGTCGCCGTCAACTCAACGCTGATCGACGACCGCGGCGCGCCAAAAATCTTCGCGTCGAGCTGCAACGCTTTCTTTGGCATGAAGATTCTGGTTTCGACCGACTTGGGCAAGAAGTTCAAGGAGACCAAATCGGCCCCCGCTTTTCCCGAAGGCGACGGCCGGGCTCTCGCCAACATCTGGTCGCTCGAACCGGGCGACCACAAGAAAGAACTCTGGGCCGGCGTCGAACCGGCGTCGCTCTTCCGCAGCGAAGACCTCGGCAACACCTGGGAGATGGTCGGCGGGATCAGCAACCACGAACATGCGCGGCAGTGGCATCCCGGCAACGGCGGACTCTGCATGCACACGATCGTCCGCGACGGCAACCGGATGCACCTCGGCATCTCGACCGGCGGACATTACCTGAGCGAAGACGGCGGCAAGACCTTTACCGCGTCGAACAAGGGCGTCGGGGCCGGCTTCGTGCCGGAGCCGTTCCCCGAGTTCGGCCAGTGCGTCCACAAGATCGCCCGCCACCCCAAGGCTCCCGGCCGCCTTTACATGCAGAACCATGGCGGCTGGGACGACCGCCCCGGAATCGGCGTGCTGCGCAGTGACGACCATGGCCACTCGTGGTACTCGATCGCGGAGGGACTGCCCAGCGATTTCGGCTTTCCAATCGTCGTCCATCCGCACAACCCGGATGTCGTTTACGTCGTGCCGCTTGAGGGGATGACCCGCGGTAGCCCGGGCGGCATCCCCGCCGTCTGGCGGAGCGAGAACGGCGGCAAGTCGTGGAAGAAGCTGGCCAAGGGCATGCCCAAGAAGGAAGCCTGGTTTACCGTCCTCCGCGACGCGATGACGACGGACGATCTCAAGTCCCCGGCGCTCTATTTCGGTACAACGACGGGCCAGCTCTGGATCGGCCGTGACGGCGGCGAAGCGTGGGAGTGCTTGTTCGATTCCCTCCCGCCGGTTTATTGCGTCCGGGCCGCGGTGGTCTGATCCAGCGTGCGCGGCGACCCGGCGTTAACTCGTTCCACGGCTCCCGCCGTGGAATCCCGGCGCGCCGGGAACCAAAGGCTCCGCCTTGACCGCCTGTCTACCATAATGACTGTCAGACAGGCTGACCTTTTCGCGACCGGCCCTATTGCCCGGCCCTGCGATTCTTACTCCGGCACATACTCCAGCCGGAACAGGCCGTCGAAGCCGGTGCTGTTGTTGAAGATGATGTCTTGACCGCGCCCGAGGAAAAGAATGCTGTCGGTCGCCGCGTCATAACGCATGTCGGTGACGCCGCGGATGCCGCTGCCGAACGGAACTTCGGTCAGCGTGGTGTGGAGGCCGTTCGGGCGACAGACGCGCACCCAGCCCTCGACGAAATCAGCGACGAACAGGCCATTCAGGTAAGCGGTTGGCCAGGCCGTTCCCTGGTAGAACGCTCCCGCCATGACGCAGCGGTTCTGGGGATGAGGCAAGACAATCGCGGGCGGCGTGTGGGTGATCGGTGGTTCGCCCGGCCGGTAGGGCTCGTTCCCCTCGAACCGGGGCCAGCCGAAATTCTCGCCGCCTTTCACGATGTCGATTTCGTCGTACAGGTAGCGACCGACCTCTCCGACATAGACCCGCCCCGGCCAGGGCTTTCGCGACAGCGAGGCCGGGTACGGATTGGACCAGTAGGGATGAACTTCGAACCGGAACCCGTTCCGCAGGCCATAGGCCCAGACGCGTGATCGCCAGGAGTTGACGCTGGTCTGGAAGTAAGGATTGTTCGTATAACCGGCGCCATTGGCCGGGTTGACCCGAAACAGCTTGCCCGCCGGCGCATTCAGGTCTTGTGAACGCAGCTGGCCCGGATCATCGGCCGCGTTTCCCGCCGCGTCGCCCCACGAAAACATCAGGCTCCCGTCGAAGGCAAATTCGATGTCGCCGACGTTGTGGAACGTCTCATGAATCAGCCCGTCGGCTTTGGCGTTGCCGACCAGGATCGTCCGCTGCCAGTCGAGCGGCCCGGCACCAGGTACCGTGCTTTTCCGGAATCGGGCCAGGCGGCCAAAGGTGTTGTTGCCCGAGCCGGTCGTGTACAACGCGTAGACGAAACCGTTGCTGGCAAAGTTCGGGTCGAGCGCAAATCCCGACAGCGCCCCCTCGTCGGCGAAATCCCGAAAGACCTCGGCCGAGATGTCCAGCCAGGGTTGCGGCTGCAACACACCATTCTCGACGACCTGGATCAGGCCTCCTTCCTCGGCGATGAACATCCTTCCGTCGGCCGCAAGATCGATCGCCACGGCGTCGTTCAGTTCCACCCCGGGCACAATCTGGCGAATGCGAAAGCCGGTGGGCAGAACCACGCCGGGCGGGACTTTCTCGACCCGCAAGGCAAACGGATCGGGATCGGCGAAAACGGTATCCTGAGCGAAGACCAGGCTGCCGAGCTGAAGCACATCGGCCTGCTCGGCGGGGTGATCGGCTTCTTCATCCAGCGACCGGTCTTCCTGCGCGAGCAGCGAAAATCCGCCGCCCGCACCTGAAAGGGCCGAGCTGACGGAGAGGCGCTGTAACCGGTAAGGTGCCGTCACATTGCCGATCGTGACCACGCCCGATTCCGCCGCCGGTTCGATCGCGAGATAGCCCACCATCTCCGCTCCGACCACCGTGCCGAGGAGAGACTCGGCCGTGAAAAGGGCCGCCTCAAAACCGTTTTCGTCCACATTCCGGGCCCGGACCACCAGCGGCTGGTTGCCGTTGCTGGTCTGAATTGTCAGGAACAGATAAGGCGTCGTGCTGAATTCGGTTCCGAACGCGCGGGTCGTCCACTGGCCATTGCCGGCAACGGAAAAAACTCCCGTTTCCCACACGCTGCCGTCGCTGGTCACATGCCGGCCGCGCGGCAGGAGCATCCAGTCCACCGATTCGGTCGCGTGCGGGCCGTCTTCGCCAACCCACTCGTCGAGCCGCAGGTCAAAGCCATAGGAATCGACCAGCCGCAGGGCCACCGTTCCAGGATCCACTTCGCGCAACGTCGCGGGGCCGGCAATCGCCACAACCTGCTGGGCCGCGACCGGATCGCTGACCACCGCCCACTGGTCGTCGCAGTCCGCGGTTCCCAGCCGGCCCGGAACCGGGCCCGGCTCCGGTTCGGCGTATTCAAACCAGCCGTTGCCATGCAGCCACTCGGACTGCCAAAAGCCAGGCACAAAGCCGTTCGCTGTCCAGGTTCCGGTCGACCAGACATTGGGTGCCTCGGTCTGGAAGACCAGTCCGCCAATCTCGATCCGGTCGATCCGCAGGTCGCGCGGCCCGTTGTCGTTGGTCAATGCAACCCGCACGTCGGCTGGGCTGACCGGTCCGTCGACGATGGCCTGAAACGGCAGGAATTGTCCCGCCTGGGCGCTGCCGCCGACATTGATCCAGCTCGCGACGACGACATCGTCGACGATCAGCTCCATCGACTCGCTGCCTGTCGTGCCGGCGGCGTAGATGCGGATCAGCACGGCGGCACCGGTGGCCCAATGTGCGGCACGGCCGGATTTGCGGAACAGCATGGCATCACCTTTTCGACTGTGGGACCGGGGCTTTCCGGCATCCAGCACGATGCTGTCGATGGTAATAACAGGGCTGGCGAGCCGCAAACCAAAGCGGCGAAAACGAGGCGGAAAACCGCTCAAAACAGCGGCGGCAGGCCTTTTTGTCGCCGCACCACACTCCACTGGCCGCTGTGCATCAGCCAGTGCGAGCCCAGCAGGGCGAAAGCGCAACCCACCGTCGGCGCGTAGCTTTTTACTTTCTCGGGCGCCGGTTTGGCCAGGTCTTCGGCCGCAAGTCCTTCCAGAATCGCCAGCGCCGCGGCACGCTGCCCGCGGTAGACATTGAGCAGTTCGTCCTTGCCGGCAAACTGGCCCGGATCATCGCTGCCAACCCGGTCGCGTTCGTAGCGGGCCGCGAATCCGGCCGGCAGAGGCGGCAACCGGCCCGGGAAGATGTCGTTGAGCATTTCGTGATCACTGACGATCAGGTGCCCCAGCTGCCAGTTGATGTGGTTGCAGCCGGGTGCCGGCCGCCGCATCAGGTCGGCGTCGGAAAGATCGTTGACCAGCCCCATGCAAATCATGTCGGCGGTCGATACGTCGTAGCGGATGATGTCGTGAGCGTTCATGGCCGGGAGTGATGGAGGTGGGTTATGGGAGGTGGGATGAGATCTGAGATTTCAAATTTCAAATTTCAAATTTGAGATTTGAGATTTGAGATTTGAGATTTGAGATTAACTCGTTTAACTCGTTTAACTCGTTCCACGGCTCCCGCCGTGGAATCCCGGCGCGCCGGGAACCAAAGGCTCCGCCTTTTTTCTGCTCCGGCCCCCGGTCCCGCGCAGGAACCCGGGTCCTGGCAATCCCTGTCCGCAGAGAATTCAAAGGACCTCGTTGACGAGATTGACCGGGTTGATTTTTCAATCTGTTGCTCCCCGCCAGCGGGCAATTCGGCCTTCCGAACCGGCGGCCCAGCCGATGTCTGTGCCGGGAACAAACGACAGCGTGTGGAATCCGGATTCCGAGACTCGCGACCACGAATCTCCGCCGTCCGTCGACAGGTCCGTTCCGTTGGGCCCGACTGCAACCAGTGTCCTGGCGTCATCCGCCGCGCAGGCGACCGCCGACCGATAACCCGAGGGCGGATTGC
Organism: Planctomycetota bacterium; assembly: GCA_031405895.1. Classification (GTDB taxonomy): domain Bacteria; phylum Planctomycetota; class Planctomycetia; order Pirellulales; family Pirellulaceae; genus BJ22. The sequence continues at coordinate 1,471 of JANOFL010000051.1, read as the reverse complement.
CTGCCGGAACCGACCAGCTTTCATCTTCCGGATTGAAAATCGCCGCATGGTCCGCTTTGCCTTCGGGTTGCAAATAGTCCCCTCCAACTGCCATCACTCGCAAACCGTTGTGGCCGAACAGGGCCAGCGAAAAAATGCCCGCTGACTCGCGCGCGATCAGGGGAGATTCGTGCAAGGCCCACAACCCCGGGCTTTTATCAAAAACTGAGCTGGCAACGCAGGCTTTCGCATCTGGTGATTTTCCTCCGCCCAGCCCGATCATCAGCTGATTGTCGGGCAACCGGACGAGGTTGGTGCCGCTCGCGGCAAAGCCAGCGACGCCTTCGGGTACTTCCGGGCAAAGCGCCGGATCAAGCTGTTGCCAGGTCTTGCCCGAATCGGTGGTTCGCAAGAGCATCACCCGGCCATTGACCGGATCACCCATCAACCAGCCCGTTTCGCCAAAGCAGTCAAACACCATCCCGTCAAAAAAAGCCGCCGGATCGGGGTGCTCGTAGACCATGATCCACGTCGCTCCGCCGTCTTCGGTCCGGTAGAGCCGGTCGGGATCGCCCGCGGCCATGATCACCGCCGTCTTCTCGTCCCAGGCATGGATGTCGCGAAAGTCGGCCGCGGCGCCGTCCGCCGGACCCACTGACTTCCAGGTCTCACCGCCATCAATTGTGCGGAGGACCGTTCCTCCCGATCCGCTGGCCCAGCAGCAGTTTTCGCTGACCGCGTGAATGCCGCGCAGGCTGGCGGTCACGCCGGAAGTTTGCAGCGACCAGACTTCGCGATCCTGGAAGGCGGCGAGGACGGAGGAAGGCAACGCCAAAAAAAAGGCGGTGGCCAATGCTGGAAGGACCCTGCTTCGCATCTTTTTTTCGACCTGAAAGTTTCTCGCTGTTTGCAGCCGCATTCGCCCCCCTCACCCCGACCCTCTCCCCACCGTTCAAAGCAACGGGGGGAGAGGGGGCAAGATATCTCCTTTTCTTTCCCCGGCACCACTTTCTGATCCTACAGCACTTGGCGACAACGGATGCCTGCCCGGGGAGAAGAATGACAAAGCGGAGCTTTGTCGCCACTTTAGAGCACCTGGCGACTGCGGGGGTAGCTGCCGAGGACGGTCAGCTGTTTGCAGTGGGCGCGGGCTTCGCCGAGGACTTCGGCGAAGGGCGGATCGAGCGCGTGGCCGGCCGTGTCGACGAAAAACGTGTAGTCCCAGTTGACCTGTCGGCTGGGGCGCTTGTCGATGTGGCTCAGGTTGACGTTCCGCCGCTTGAAAACGTGCAACACATCGACCAGCGAGCCGGGCCGGTCGTCGGTGGTAAACATCAGCGAAGTCTTGTCGTCGCCGCTCGGTTTGGCCCGCTCGCGCGAAAGTATCAGAAAACGGGTCACGTTGCCGGGCACATCCTCGATCTTCTCGAACAGGACCCGGACGTCGTACAGCTCGCCGGCCATCGTCGAACCAATCGCCGCGCTGCCGCTG
>JANOFL010000047.1:0-4107 GCA_031405895.1 Planctomycetota bacterium | reverse complement strand
TCGCCAAACGAACGAAAAAATGTGGGTAAACCTAAGGTGTAGCCACGGGTGGAGTCCCGGCGCGCCGGGACGGAACCCGTGGAAAGTGTCTGCTCTTGCGCAGCTCGCCCCGAATGGGGCGAAGGAGTTTCTTTCTCGGCGGTGCGGCTCGAGCGTTTTTTCGGAGGCCGTGCATCCGGAACTCCGCCGCCCCATCCGGGGCGAAGAGCTCAGAGCACATTCCTTCCACGGGTTGCGCGATCCCTCAAGGCAGGGATCGCTTCACCCGTGGCTACACTCCGTCGCCCCATCCGGGGCGAAGAATTCTTGGCGCAAATGCGTGGGGAGTTCAGGCGTCAGGTCGATCGGGACGACCTGGGCGTTTTGCATCTCGCCGATTGGGCCGGTAACCGGTGCCAGGGGCGTGGCGGGATTGTTTGCGGTTGGGGGTGGTAGGGCCGGTCCGCCGCGGCGGATCCGCTACGGAGGAGTCGAGATTGCGGATGGTGTGGACGTAGTCGCCGCGGAAGCGGTCGTTGGCGTGTTGGCGGCGGGCTTCGAGGGCTTCTTTGGAAGGTTTCGACGGGATCAGGCAGTCGCAGCCTTCGCCGATCAGGTCGGTCCGGTTGGCTTCACGCAGCGCCGCGTTGACCTCGAACCAGTTGGCGGGCTTGAAGAACTGCATCAAGGCCCGCTGGAGCTTGCGGTCGCGGAGGGTTTTGGCGATGTAGACGGGCTTCTTCGAAAACGGGTCGATCCCCGTGTAGTACATGCAGGTCGCGACGTCGAGCGGCGCGGGGATGAAGTCCTGGACCTGGTCGGGGCGGTAGCCGTTCCGCTTGAGGAAGACGGCGAGGTCGATCATCGCGTTGAGGTCGCTGCCCGGATGCGACGAGATGAAGTAGGGGACGAGGTGCTGTTTCTTGCCGGCCCGTTCGGACTGCTCGCGGAACTCGCGCGAAAAGCTCTCGAATTCGGCGGCCGGGGGCTTCCGCATGTTGTTCAGCACGCGGTCGTCGGCGTGCTCGGGGGCGACCTTGAGCTGCCCGCCGACATGGTGCCGGACCAGCTCGCTCATGTACTCGGGCGAGCGATGGGCGAGGTCCATCCGGATGCCGCTGGCGACAAGGACCTTGCGGACGCCGGGGATGGCCCGCGATTCGCGCATCAGCTGGACCAGCGGGCCGTGGTCTGTGCCGAGCAGCTTGCAGATGCCCGGGTGGACGCAGGACTGGCGGCGGCAGATGGCTTCGACCTCGGGCCGGGTGCAGCGCATCTGGTACATGTTGGCGGTCGGGCCGCCGATGTCGCTGACGATGCCCTTGAAACCCGGCTCGGCGGCCATGCCGCCGATTTCGTCGAGCACCGACTGCTTGCTGCGCGACTGGATCGTGCGACCCTGATGGGCGGTGATCGAGCAGAACGTGCAGCCGCCAAAACAGCCGCGCATGATCGTGACCGAGTCGCGGATCGTCTGGAACGCGGGGATCGGCTCGCTGTAGTCGGGGTGGGCCCGGCGCGTGTAGGGGAGGCCGTAGATGCGGTCCATCGCCGCTTCGCTGATCGGGAACTGCGGCGGGTTGACGACGACGGCCTGGCGGTCGTGCAGCTGGACCAGCCGCCGGGCGTTCCAGGGGTTGGTCTCGTTGTGGATGATCTTGGTGGCTTCGGCGAAAGCGGCCTTGTCGGCGACAACCTGTTCAAAGGACGGGAGCCGGAGCGCGTCGTCGGGCGGGGCTTCGCTGGCTCCGAGGGCGTAGGCCATCCCGCGCATGTCGCGCAGGTCGCGAACCGTTTCGCCGGCCGCCAGACGCTGGGCGATTTCGACGATCGGGTTCTCGCCCATGCCGAAGACGACGAGGTCGGCTTTGCAGTCGAGCAAAATCGAGCGGCGGACCTTGTCGCTCCAGTAGTCGTAGTGGGCGAGCCGGCGGAGGGAGGCTTCGACGCCGCCCGCGATCACGGGGACGCCCTTGAAAGCTTCGCGGGCCCGCTGGCAATAAGCGAGCGTCGCCCGGTCGGGTCGCAAGCCGATCCGCCCGCCCGGCGAGTCAGCGTCGCTGTTGCGGACTTTGCGATTGGCCGTGTAGTGGTTGATCATCGAGTCCATGTTCCCGGCGCTGATGCCGAAGAACAGCCGCGGCCGGCCAAACCGTTTCCATGCTTCGCAATTGTGCCAGTCGGGCTGGGCGATGATCCCGACGCGGAAGCCGGCAGCCTCAAGGGTCCGGCCGAGGATCGCCATCGCAAAGCTGGGGTGGTCGAGGTAGGCGTCGCCGGTGACGAAGACGACATCCAGCTCGTCCCAGCCACGGGCCGCGGCTTCGGCCATGCTCATCGGCAGCGGGACGGGCGCGACCGGACCGGTGCAGGTTCGCCCGTTACCTGCCGCGCGCGGCATCGCCGGCAAGGCTTCCAGCCGCCCTGAGTCGGTCTGGCCGGGTGCGATGACGGGGAGTTGCATGGGGATTCCAATTTAGCCGGCGACAATCGTTGACCGGCGTGGAGCCTGTCCCCGAACCGGCAGGAGAAGGGGTCAGACCCCAAACCGCTCCGAAAACTGCCCGGTTTAGGGTCAGACCCCGCCGGTTCGGGGACAGGCTTTTATTGGATCGAGGAAGACCGGGCCTCTTCGCTGCCCTCGTAAACACCGAGATCTTCATTGAGCCGGGCGATCAGCTTGCGAATGCCGGCTTTGGTAAATCCCTTTTCGCCGACCGGGTGAGCCTGCTGCAGCACCTCCAGTCGCGTCTGTAAATCGCGCAGCTCAGACTGGGCTTTTTCGTATTCGGCCACCGTCGTGATTACCATTCGATCTCCACCAGCCCTTTTCGCCGCCCGTCCGGCTCTCTCGTCCTTCCAAAGAATTCTACCCACTCTTTCCAGTCGCGGCCATCTTCGGCGGCAAAGATCTCTTCTGGATACCGGTTCAGGAGCATCGATTCGAGTTCAATTGCTTCTGGCACGCCGTTCGCGACGTGAGAAACGAAGTCGTGTGGCAACCAGATCACCGCATCAACATCTCCTGGCTCAGGCTTGGCCGTTGCAAAACTGCCATCAACCAGAAAACGAACTGCATTTACTGCCCTCGACAGCGCGAGCCACCGGCGCAGCCGCAAAGCCATGCGTCGTCGCACTGCGTTGGCAGAACCAAAGCGAAACGTTACTTCGGATTCAGTCGCTCGGTGAACGCCATCAGGCAAGTAACCGTCAGCGCGAAACGGTGGAATCATGAAGCCCTACAATCCCGCAGTTACTGTCGACTACTTCGGTCCGCAGTGGGTGGCGAGCCAGTCGAAGAAGACGCGTTGCCAGAGGACACTGTTTTGCGGCTTCGTGACCCAGTGGCCTTCTTCGGGGAAATAGAGAAATCGCGACGGCACGTTCTGGACCTGGGCGGCGGTGAAGGCTTCCATTCCCTGGTTGACCGGGACGCGGAAATCTTTTTCGCCATGAATCACCAGCAGCGGCGTCTCCCAGTTCTGGGCGAACTTGTGCGGCGAGAAGTTGAGGTAGCGGTTGGCGATCTCGCCCGAACGCCAGAACGGCCCGCCGAGATCCCAGTTGACGAAGAAGAGTTCTTCGGTGCTGCCGTACATCGATTCGAGGTTGTAGACTCCGCAGTGGGCGATCATCGCGGCGAAGCGGTCTTCGTGCCGGCCCATCAGCCAGTAAACCGAGTAGCCGCCGAAACTTGCCCCGACCGCCGCCCGCCGTGCGGTGTCGATCCAGGGCTCGCGCGAGATGTGGTCGGTTGCTGAGAGCAGGTCGCGCATCGCCTGCCCGCCCCAGTCGCCGCTGATCTGGTCGTTCCACGCCTGGCCAAAGCCCGGCAGTCCGCGCCGGTTCGGCGCGATCACGACGTAGCCTTTGGACCCCATCAAGTGGAAGTTCCAGCGATACGAAAACGCCTGACTCACCTGGCTCTGCGGGCCGCCCTGGCAGAAGAGCGCTGATCGAGCAGTTCTCGCCGTTTCCAGACGCCTTGATCGGCTTCGGGATTCGCAGGGGACTTCGATGTCCGGACAGTAGGTTGACGAGTTCACCTTCGAATGGATCGAGACTCTTGATATGAGCGCGAAGAAAATTGGTGTCCTGGGATGCGGCATGATCGCCGAGCTTGGCCAT
>JANOFL010000323.1:0-3160 GCA_031405895.1 Planctomycetota bacterium | reverse complement strand
GGCGGCCAACCTCGCCATCGGCGTGTTGCTCGAACGCCAGCCGATCGACGAGGTCGACTCGCGGATGAAGCAGTGGCAGCCCGTGATCTCGGTCTTCGCGGCCCTGCTGCTCCGCAATGCCCGGCGGATCGTCGACCTGTTCAGCGACCTGAACGACGCGTTGCAGCAGCAGAGTCTGCTCTATGTGCCGCTTTCACGCGGCGGCGGCCAGCCGGGCGACATCGTCCAGTTCCGCTCGACCCAGGCCGCGATCCGCGAACTGCTCGCCTCGTTGCCCGGACTGGGACTGCTGATCGAGACGTTTGAGCTGACCGAAACGGCGATGGCGATGGAGCGGAACACGCCCGCCGACCAGGGGGCCGTGACCGAGTTTGACGAAGTCTATCGCGTGGCCTACAGCGCGATGATCGAAACGCTGATCGAGGCCTCGCGACGGCAGGAGACGGACGCCAAAGCGACCCGCAAGAACGGCCGCCGCCAGTCCCGCCGCGACCGCCAGCTCTTCCAGTGCATCGAGGACCTGACCGAATCGATGCTGATCCTCTGGCTCGACCACAGCCGGACCCTGCGGCTGAGCGTGCTGGAAAAAGTTCACGAGCCGCACCGCTGGCTGCCACTGGTCCGCTTTATCAAGACCTACGGTGACGACCTGTTCACCCAGGAATTCCTCAACCTCTCCAACGTCCGGGCGATTCTCCACCAGGGAGTCGACCAGTGGCTCTACCGGATGCAAAGCTCCGAGCACGCCGAATCGATCCGGCTGCTCAAGGACATCGGCACGGCGATCACTTTTCGTCAGGCGGTCCAGTACCTCACCCTTGTGCTCGAATCGATCATCGAGAACTACAGCCGCTACCGCGACTACAACGCCACGACGACGCAGTCCGACCAGGGAAGCCTGCTCTATGTGTTGCTCGACTTTCTGCGCCTGGAACGCCGTTACGACCGGGTCAACTGGCACCTCAAGCCCGTCGTCTGGGCCCACCAGATGCTGGTCCGCAACGACGAGAACACGGTCGCCCGTGACTGGCGGCGCTCGCTGATCGACCGGGTCGGGCCGGAGACCGACAAGTACCTCACGATGCTGAAGAAGCTGCGCGAGAAGTATTCGGTCCAAATGGCTTCGATCGGCCAGCATCTCGAGGGCCGCTTCGTCCAGCCGATGATGATCGACCGCCTGGTGACGCTGGTCGGCAAGGCGATGGCGACGCCGGGCGAAGGCGATTCCGAACGGGCTTTCGAGATGCTCCAGCTCGAATGCCGGGTCTTCATGGAACATTCACCGGGCGTGGGTGTCGACCTGCCCGAATGGCTGGTCGCGATGACGGATGAAGTCGAAGGCCAGCAGCTCCTGCAGCGCCTCCCCGACCAGGCCGCCGGCGAACACCGCCTCGTCGAACCCCTCCCCCTCGACCTCGAACGCCTCGTCGAACAGATCGAAATGTTCCCCCGTCGCTCGCTTCAAAAAGGTGACGAGGGCGGCGAATCCTGAGCCGCCCTAAGATTGGCGATCCGCAAGCGGTAGGCGATCAAGCCAATGGCAAACAACTCATCTCGGGACCAATCGCCGCGTTGCCGGGTCCTCGAATTCTTCGCCGGAATTGGCGGGATGTCGGCGGCGTGGCAGGAGGCGGTAGTCGTCGCGGCGGTCGAGATCGATCATTCGGCCGCCGAGGTTTATCGGGCCAACTTTGCGGCCCCGGTTTTCGAGAAGGAGATCGCGTCGCTCTCCGATGAATGGCTCGCAGCGTGGAACGCCGACGTCTGGTGGCTTAGCCCACCCTGCACACCGTTCACGCGCAAGGGCCGCCAGCGCGATCTCGACGATCCGCGAAATCGGGGCCTGCTTCGGCTGATTGACGCGATCTCAACGGTTCGCCCGCCGGCCATCGCGATTGAGAATGTCGTGGGCTTTGAAACCAGCGCGACCTTCGACCGGTTGCAGAAATCGCTTTCCATCGCCGGCTATCACGTCCAGTGGTGCCAGCTCTGCCCGACCGAACTCGGCTGGCCCAACCGCCGGCCGAGAATCTACGTCCTCGCCAGCCAGCAGCCGCTGCCCGCCTTTCAGCCGCCCCAGCTCAACCCTGTGTCATTTCGGGAAGTCCTTGCGGCCATTGAACCATCAACCATCGCGGACCTCGATTCGCTCTGGCTCGATCCGGATACGGCCCGCCGCTATTTCGACGCACTCGACCGGGTCAGCTTCTCCGACGAACACGCTGTAACCGCCTGTTTCACCCGCAGCTACGGCCGGACGCTGGTCCGCAGTGGCTCCTGGCTGGCCGAAGGCGACCGACTCCGCCGCTTTTCGCCCGCCGAAGTCGCCGCCCTGCTCGGCTTCCCCGCCACCTTTCGCTGGCCCGCTTCCATCTCCACCCGCCGCCGCTGGCAACTGCTCGGCAACTCGCTCGCGCTGCCGGCGATTCGCCATACTCTTCGTCAGTTCGCTGGGCAATAATGGACCGGTGCCTCTCGGTCATGTGGTTAGCTGTTTGCAAACGGGATTGTTCCAGTAAATGGTCAAGCTGCTAAGTGCCGTTGCTCGCCCGGAGTATCGGCTGTTCCTGATCTATGACGATGGGGCCACGGGGCTCGTTGATCTCTCCCATCTGGTGGGCAAGGGTGTTTTTGAACTCTGGCAAGAGCCAGGGCGGTTTGAGTCGCTTTCGGTCGGGTCCCATGGTGCGGTCCGGTGGTCTGACGAAGTCGAGTTGTGTGGCGACGCGCTCTACCTCCAACTCACCGGCAAGCCGGTCGAAGCGTTGTTTCCAGTCCTGAAAATCACGGCCCATGCCTGAGCTGAGCCGCTTCTACGGAATCGTGATCAAGATGTACTTCAGTGATCACAATCCCCCGCACTTTCATGCGGAATACGGCGGACAGCAAGCGGTCGTGGACATCCATTCCTTGTCCGTGATTGAGGGCCGCCTGCCAGCCCGTGCCATGGGGCTGGTCAAGGAATGGGCCACGCTCCATCGGGTCGAGTTGCAAAACGCGTGGCAGGAAGCGCAGGCGCTGAGGCTGCCAGCCCGAATCGATCCGCTGCCATGAGCGGAAACCGTGACGTGTGTTTGTTTCCCGAGGCATGCTCTGCGCCGTCAGGTTTGAGGGGCTTTGGCGAGCGGCAGGGCGTCAGCCCTCCGTGTGCCATCCCGGA
>JANOFL010000280.1:0-15511 GCA_031405895.1 Planctomycetota bacterium | reverse complement strand
CTGAAGCGAAGAATCATGCGTCTACTGATCCACCGGATTGAAGTCGATACAGAGGAAGTTCGGATTGTGTACAGGGTACATCCTCGCCCTTTTGTCCTTCGCCCCGCTAGGGGCGAGTTACAACATCGTTTGCCGTTGCATGCAACGCGGTTGGCGTAAAGAACTCTGGGCAAACGGCGGTGCCAACCGCTTCTTCACTAACCTGCGTACAGCTGCAACCGCGTCCCGACCTGGTCGGCGATCTCGCAGGCCGTGGTGAAGTCGGGGTGGCGGACGACGAGCATGCCGTCGCTGCGCAAAGTCTGCAGCCAGTTCCGCCGCGGTGCGCCGACCGGGAGCAGGTCGATGCAGGCAAAGGCCGGGCCGTACTCGGCCAACAGGCCTTCGAGGCCGACAATCCGCTGAATCCGGCCCTCGCCTTGGGCCCGTTTGAAGATGCTGATCGCGTTGTACTTGCGGTCAACCCGCTGGCTAAACCGGCCATGCACGACCGCTTCGGCCCAGCCTTCAAACAAGTCGATGTCGTTGGCAAAGTTCATGATGTCGACGGTGTGGCTGCCGGCCGGCCGGGCACCGATCTCGCCGAAGACCGCTTCGCCATCGGCCTTGCGATACCACTCCATGTGCGTGAAGCCGGTTTTGAAACCCAGCGCCTTGAGCACGGCCAAGCCCATCTCGCGTCCGGCCGCCAGCGCCGGGTGGTTGACGTCGCGGACCACGATCGTCTGCGGGCTGATCCACTCGTTGGACCGCGAATCCAGCGCCCGTGGACGATAAACACAGATGTTCCAGAACTTGATCTCGCCGTCGACGCAAATCGTGTCAAAAGTGTAGTCGTCGCCCTCGACAAACTCCTCGATGCTGACTTCCTCGATGTGACCGAGCTTGCCCAGCACATCCTCCAGCTCGCTTTCATTATCGACGCGGTAAGTGTCGGCCGAGCCTGCTCCCGCGATCGGCTTGACGCAGACCGGATAGCCGATCCGGGCGACTGCTTCGCGAACTCCGGCCTTGGTCGTGGCCGAGCCATGCCGCGGCGTGCGAATTCCGGCCCGGTCGAGGATTTGCTTCATGACCTCCTTGTCGCGGTAAGGCACTGTCTCGGCGACGGTCATGCCGCGAATGCCGAGGGCCTCGCGAATTCGCGCGGCGAGAAGCATCGTCGGCTCCCAGGTCGACTCGACCAGATGGATCGGAACATGCCGCGCGTACTGGCGGACCTGGTCGACGATCGCCTGCTCGTCGGAGAACGACCGGATCTGGATGTAGTCCGCGACCGCCGCGCGAGCCATTTCCGGCATCCCGTCGCGGGGCTGGTCACCCAGGCCAATGACCTTGGCCCCCTGCTTCGCCAAGCCACGCGTAAAGAGCGGCTGTTCGATCGGGAAACCGGGGGAAATCATCAGAACGTTCATGACGGTCTTTCGCTCTTAAGTCTTTTCTTTATCGTACTCGTGCTCAGTCCCGGTTTCCGGGACGGTACTCGTACTCCAAATCGTCCGAAGAAAAGCAGGACTACGAGCACGAGCACGAACGGAAAACGGCTTGGGATGCAACCTCCTACCCCGCCGCCAGTTCGACCCGCACCGTTGTCACGATTCGTTTCAGGGCCTGTTCGACGACCTTCGTTTCCGGATGGCGGACGATGACATGGCCTTCGCCATCGTAACTGCCTGAGGGCGTCTGGCCTGGTTGGGGGACTTTGGCTTCGACGATCAGGTCGCCAAGGTCTTTGGCAACCTGCTGCAGCCCGTGAATCCTCTCGACCGGTCCGTTGCCCATTCCCCGGAGATAAGCCGCGCCGACCGCAAACTGGCGGGCCGGCGGATCGAACTGGTCAAAAATCATCAGCCGGGCCCAGGCGTGATAGAAGTCGAGGTTGTGGGCCCACGAGAGGAGCGACGTGAACTGGGCACCCGGCGGACGGGCCGCGACTTCGGAGATCATCGCCGAGCCATCGGGTTGCAAAAACCACTCCATGTGGGTCAGGCCGGTGTCAATGCCAAGGGCTTTCAGGGCCGGCCCGGCGATCTGGCGGATGTGCTGATAGCGCGGCGCTTCGGTCTCGCGCGGGATCATCACGCACCACTGGATCCACGGCTCGCGCATGACCTCGAGCGGCCCCGGCGCGTAATGCGAAATCGAACTCCAGACCAGCTGGCCGTTCAGGCAGACACTGTCAAATGAATGCTCTTCGCCGGAAATGAACTGTTCCAGCAAAACCGGATTGCCGGGCGCGGGACGCAGCTGCTGGAGGCAGGTTGCGAGCTGCCCCGGATCGCCACAGCGGTAGGTGGCTTTCGACCCGGCTCCGGCAGGAGGCTTGATCACCAGCGGGAACCCCAAGCGCTGGGCGAATTCATGGGCGGCGGCGGGAGTCTCTACCAGCTGATGGGCCGCGCAGGGAATGCCGTGCCGCTGAAAGACCGACTTCATCTGGTTCTTGTCGCGGAAGTTCCGGGCAACCGCTTCCCCCATGCCGGGAATCCCCAGCCGGTCGCGCAGTTCGCCCAGCGGCTCCTGGATCTGCTCCAGCATCCCCAGCAGCCGGTCAACCGAACCCAAATGCCGCTGCCACGCGACAATCCCCGGCAGGATCGCGTCTGCAGTGACCCCGTCCACGCGATAGTGCCCGGCGAGGTGCCGCCGGATTTGGGGTGGGAGTTTTTCTTCCGGGTCGCAACTGACCAGGCCCAGCCGGACATCGGTCGTCGTCGCCGCGGCGAGAATGAACCGCTCGGTCGCTTCCATGAAATACGGGGCGACAAAGACGACGTTCTTCATGGTCGTTTCGGGGTGTTTGGACTGGCAGAGCCGGGTAGTGGGGACGCGGCAGCGCAACCCGCGGCTAGCGCCCACGGCTCACCATTCCGCGGTGGACAGGCAGAGCAGGGGACCGGGCGAACACGGCAACTCCGAATATAATCGGCTGCTGCGGAATCGCTCCGCAAGTCCCCGCTTTGACGCACCCGCCCGCCCCTCGACGATCCTGGCCATTTCATGAACGTCATTTTCGTGGAGCCATCTTTTCCCGCCAACCAGCGCGAGTTCGTGCGGGCCTTGCGCGAAACCGGCGCGACGGTGGTCGGGATCGGCGAACGGCCCAAAGAATCGCTCGACAGCGAAGTCAAAAACTGGATGTTTGACTACCTCCAGGTCGGCTCGGTCTGCAACGAAGCTGAAATGACGCGCGCCGTGAAGTTCGTTCAGGGCAAAACCTGGGTCGACCGCCTGGAAGCGACCATCGAAGCCCACATCGAGCCAGTGGCCAGCGTCCGGGCAGCTTGCTCGATCCCCGGCATCTCGCCCCGGACCGCTTACCTTTGTCGCGACAAACCGGCGATGAAAGAGGTCCTCCGTGCGGCCGGAATTGCCTGCGCCCGCTCGATCGGCAGCGGTGATCGCGACGAAATCCGCCGGTTCGCGGCCGACTGCGGCTACCCGCTGATCGTCAAGCCGCGGGCCGGGGCCGGGGCGTCGGGCACCCACCGCGTCGAGTCGGCCGAACACCTGGAACAGGTCCTCAACGGCGCTCGCATCGGCCAGGGCGGCCAGGTTGCGGTCGAAGAGTTCAACGATGGCCACGAAGCCTTCTACGACACGCTGACGATCGGCGGTCGTGTCGTCCACGATTTCATCACGCACTATTTTCCCAATGTCCTCGTCGCGATGCGCGAGCGCTGGATCTCGCCCCAGTTCATCGCCACCAACCGGATCGAGGGCGTGCCCGAGTACGACGAGGTCCGGCGGATGGGCCGTCAGGCGATCGAGACGCTCGGGATCGAAACAGCGGCGACCCACATGGAATGGTTTTTTGGCAAGAACGGCCTGCGGTTTTCCGAGATTGGCTGCCGGCCACCAGGCGTGCGGGCCTGGGACCTTTACAACGCCGGCAACGACATCGACCTCTACCACGAATGGGCCAGCGCGATCGTGTATGGCCGGCCGGATGGCAAGCCTTCGCGGCGGATGAGTGCCGGAATCATCGCCCTCCGACCCGACCGCGACGGCGTGATCGCCGGTTACGAAGGGATGCGCGAGATCGGCGAACGCTACGGCGAGTGGATGATCGATTGCCACTTGCCGTCCGAAGGCACGCCCACCCAGCCGATCGAGGCCGGCTATATGGCCAACGCCTGGATGCGGTTTCGCCACCCCGACTTCGACCAGCTGCGGGTGATCATGGACGACGTCGGCCAAACGGCCAAAGTCCGGGCACGGTAATCGTAGAGCAATTGTCCCAATTGCTCGTGCATGTCGAACACTCCCCCCAAACAAAACATCCGTTCCGGCCGGCGACCCGGCGAGAATGCTCCGAATCGGGCAGGTTGCGCGGGCGAGCAGTTGGGGACAACTGCTCTACTGGGGTTTGCTCGGGACGGGATAAGGCAGAAAAACCGCCTTCCCAATGATCGCGAGGGGCGCAGCCCGGAACGCGAACTAAACTGTTTTCGATGGGCTTTTCAGCCGCTTGACGTGGGATCGACTTCCAGCCTGTCAGTCAGCCTGGAATTTGCTCCACGACAAGCTGGAAGCTTAGCCCACGTCCGGAGCGTCCCAGGTTCCCATCCACCACACCATGACTCTCCAGTACCTCGACCCGGCCACCGAGAAGATGAAGGAGACCTCGTCCTGGTACAGCCAGCGGCTGAAACAGGATACGCAGCTGATCCGCTGGGGCCATTTCGGCCAGCCGTTGCTGCTCTTCCCGACCGCCGGGGGCGACGCGGGCGAAGTCGAGCGGTTTTTTCTGGTCAAGGTTCTTGAACCGCTGATTCACGCCGGCCGCCTGAAGGTCTACGCCGTCGACAGTATTGCCGGGCGGACCTGGCTAACCAATGACAACGTCGCCCACTGCGTCTGGACCCAGAAACAGTACGACGCCTACCTCCGCGAAGAGGTCGTTCCGGCAATCCGGCACGACTGTCGCTCCGGCGACATTGAAGTCATCACGGCAGGAGCGTCAATTGGCGCTTTCAACTCGTTGCTCGCCATCTGCCGCCATCCCGACGTCTTCTCGCACGCGATCTGCATGAGCGGGACCTACGATCTGCAGAAGTGGCTGCAGGGCCAGTGGTTCGACGAGTACCTCCATTACTCGCCCCTGCATTTCATGCCCGATTTGCCCGAGGGCCCGCGGCTGGACCGGCTCCGGCAGCGGATGGTGATCATCGCTACCGGTCGCGGCAAGAACGAAGACCCGGCCGAGTCCTGGAAAGTCGCCCATGCCCTCGGTTCGCGCGGCGTCCCCAACCGGGTCGACCTCTGGAGCGAAGAATGGCCACATGACTGGCCGACCTGGCGAAAAATGCTGCCCCAATACATCGGGGAAATCCTCGGCCCGGCCGAATGAAGGGAGCGTTGAGCGCTCCGCCGTTTCCCGCTGTCAGCCTGGTTCCAGGAAAATGAACCAGCTACTCCAGATTTGACCAGACGACGACAGAAATGAGTATCAGCTCAGATGCGTGCTCGTGCTCAGTGAAACGGTGCTCGTACTCGAATTCCTGACTTTTCCCGGGCAGTCGATTCGAGCACGAGCACGAGCACGAGCACGAGCACGAGCACGAGAACGAGAACGATTACGAGTACGGGGAACCCAACCTCAAACCAGCGCTGGCTCAGCCAGCTGAAAGCCAGCGCGGCCATTTTTTCACTGATCCATGACAATCCGTGTTCCGCATTTTTGAGGCCTCCATGCTCTCGTGCAATCTCCCATGGCTCGCACTGTTCCTGCTTCTCACGCATGGAATTTCAACCGCCCAGGAGCCGGCTCCCGCGACCGATCCAGCCGCGGCGCAGGAACCGTCGGCTGACGAATCCAAGTCTGAAGAGGACAAGGAGTTGCTGACTCCTGAGCGACTGGGGGCTTTCAAGTTCCGCTCGATCGGGCCGGCCCTGATGTCGGGACGGATTGCTGACGTGGCGGTCGATCCGCGCAACTCCAACATCTGGTATGTCGCCGTCGGCTCGGGCGGGCTCTGGAAGACGACCAATGCCGGGACGACATTCAGCCCGGTCTTTGACGGCCAGTCGTCCTATTCGATGGGTTGCGTGACCATCGACCCGAACGACAACAACATCGTCTGGGTCGGTACGGGTGAGAACGTCGGTGGCCGGCATGTCGGCGTTGGCGACGGCGTTTATCGCAGCCGCGATGGCGGGCAGAATTTCGAGAACCTCGGCCTGAAGGGCACGGAGCACATCAGCAAAATCGTCGTTGACCCGCGCGACTCGAACGTCGTCTTCGTCGCCGCCCAGGGCCCGCTCTGGAACAAGGGCGGCGAACGGGGCCTCTTCCGGACAGAAGACGGCGGCGCGACCTGGACCAACGTCCTGAGCAAAGGCGAATGGACTGGCGTGACCGATGTCGTGATCGACCCGGTCAACCCCGACGTGATGTACGCCGCGACCCACCAGCGACACCGGACAATCTGGGCCCTGCTCAACACCGGCCCCGAAACCGGCATCCACAAATCGGTCGACGGCGGACGGACCTGGCGTCAGCTGACCAACGGCTTGCCGGGTGAAGACAAGGGGAAAATCTCGCTTGCCGTCTCCCCGCAGAAAAACAATGTCGTCTATGCCACGATCGAGCTGCCCAACCGCTCGGGCGGGTTCTACCGGAGTGAGAACTTTGGCGAGAGCTGGGAAAAGATGAGCGACTTTGTGTCGGGAGCAACCGGGCCGCATTATTACCAGGAAATCTACGCCGATCCGCACCGCTTTGACGTGATCTACCACGCCAACGTGGTGTTGGTCCGCAGTGTCGACGGCGGCCGGAATTTCATCAGCTGCGAAGGCGACCACAAGCACAGCGACAACCACGTCATCGCCTTCCATCCGGCCGATCCGGAGTTTTTGCTCGTCGGAACCGACGGCGGCCTCTACCGTTCCAGCGACCAGGCCCGGACCTGGGAGTTCTTTGCCAACCTCCCGCTGACCCAGTTCTACAAGGTCGATGTCGACTACGACACACCGTTCTACCACGTCGTTGGCGGGACGCAGGACAACAATTCGCAGTATGGCCCGGCCGCGACCCGCTTCGAGCAGGGGATCACCAACGAAGACTGGCGGATCACGATCGGCGGCGACGGACACGACAACGCGATCGTGCCCGACAACCCGGACATTCTTTTCTGCGAATCGCAGGAAGGCTACATCCGCCGCTACGACCGGCGGACCGGTGAATCGGTCGATGTCCGCCCGCAGCCACCCGCGGGCGAGGAAGGCTTCCGCTTTAACTGGGACTCGCCGATCCTGATCAGCCCGCACAACAGCAAACGGGTCTATTTCGCCAGCAAGAAGCTTCACCGCAGCGACGACCTGGGTGACTCGTGGACCACGGTCAGCCCCGACCTTTCGCGAAACACCGACCGCTGGACCCTGCCGATCATGGGCCGCGTCTGGGGGATCGACGCCGGCTTTGACCTTGAGGCGATGAGCGCCTGGGGCAACATCACGTCGATCAGTGAATCGCCGGTCGTCGAAGGGCTGATCTATGTCGGCACCGATGATGGCCTGATCCAGGTGACCGAGGATGGCGGCCAGATCTGGCGGAAAATCGAGAAGATATTTGACATCCCGGCGTCCTGCTTCATCAACGACATCAAGGCCGACCGGCATGACGCGAACACCGTTTACGCCTGCCTCGACAATCACAAAACGGGCGACTTCAAGCCTTACGTCATCAAGAGCACTGACCGCGGGCTGACCTGGGAACCGGTCACCGGCGATTTGCCCGACCGGCACCTCGCCTGGCGGCTGGAACAGGATCACGTCAAACCGGAACTGCTGTTTCTCGGCACCGAGTATGGAGCCTTCACGTCGCTCGACGGCGGCAAGAAGTGGCACAAGCTTGCCGGTCTGCCAACCATTCCCGTTCGCGACCTTGCGATCCAGAAACGCGAAAACGATCTCGTCGCAGCCACGTTCGGCCGCAGTTTCTATGTGCTGGACAACTACGCGCCGCTCCGCGACCTGACCGCGGAAAAACTCGACGCGGCGGCCCATCTGTTCCCGGTCCGCAGGGCGCTCTGGTACATCCCGCTTGACCGGCTCGGCGGGCGGATGGCTTCCCAGGGGCATGGATACTTCACCGCTGACAACCCACAGTCCGGGGCTGTCTTCACGGTCCACATCAAGGAATCGATCAAGTCGAAAAAGGAAGAGCGGAAGGAAGCCGAGTCCAAGCTCAAGGAATCCGGCGAAGACACTCCCTTGCCGACCTGGGATGACCTGCGGGCCGAGGACGAAGAGGTCTTGCCGCGCTACTGCGTCGAAATCGTTGATGCGGGCGGCTCGTTCGTCCGCCGGATCGACGTCCCGGGCTCAGCCGGCATTCATCGCGTTGCCTGGGACTTCCGCCATGCACCGCAAGGCATGGGCGGTTTCAGCATGCTGGCCGGCCCGGGCGACTATCGCGCCCGGGTCCTGCGGTTGACGGCTGATGGAGCCGAATCAATTGGCGGCGAACAGCCGTTCGTTGTCGAGTCGATCAGCAATCCGGCCTTGCCCGCCCAGAGCCAGGCCGACAATTCAGCGTTTCTCAAGGACCTCTTCAAGGTGCAGTCGAACTTCGGCAAGATCGACGAACAGCTGGAACGGGCCGCCACCGAAATCGCCGCGGCGAAAGAAGTCATCGCGTCGTCAGCCGCCGCCCCGTCCGAGTTGATGAAGGCGGCGCTCGCGGCCGAAACCGAACTCAAGGTCCTGCGGCTCAAGCTGGATGGCGACTCGAACAGGTCGTCGCGATTTGTCGAATCGGTGCCGACTCCACGCCAGCGGCTGGGTTCGGCCCTGTTCAACATTGCTTCGTCCACCCACGGGCCGACGAAGACCCACCGCGAGCAGGCCGAGATCGCGCGGCGCGAGCTGGACGAACTCCGTCCCGCGATCAGCGACCTGATCGACAACCGCCTCCCGGCCCTCAAACGCCAGCTCGACGAAGCCGGCCTGCCATGGACAACGGGGCGGTAGCCCACTTCGACACGCTCAGGTCGAACGTAGAGCAATTGTCCTCAATTGCTCATTCCCCGGTCACCGTTCTCCACTTTCCCCGCTGGTCAACAGTCCTCCACTGAACCTGTCTTGAATCCAATGTAACGCTCTCCGGCGGCCGCCCGCTACAATTGGGACCGGAGGCGGTTGGCCGATGATTGAATTCAAGATTGGTGGCGAAGAGCTTTACGCACGGATGGAGCGGGCCGTGGAAAAGGTCAATGCACGTTTGCGGCGAACGGTGCGGATTCTCGAGGAAGCCCAGGTCCCCTACGCCATCATTGGCGGTCACGCGGTCCGGGCGTGGGTCGCCCAGGTCGACGAGGCCGCCCTGCGAACGACCCAGGATGTCGACTTGCTCGTCCGGCCCGCGGATTTGCCCGCCCTCACGGCCGCAATGCTGGCGGCCGGGTTTCATCATCGCCAGACAGCGGGTCTCGACATGTTCGTCGAAGACCCGGACGCGTCGGCGCGCGACGCAGTGCATGTGCTTCTGGTTGGCCGGGTCGAGCGCGATGGCGAACCCAATCCCGATATCGAGCCCTCGGCGAGAGCCAATGACTTTCAGACCGTGGCGCTGGAGACTCTGGTCCGGATGAAACTCAATGCCTATCGCCGAAAAGACCAGGTACACTTGCAGGACATGATCTCGCTTGGCCTGATCGACCGGACCTGGCCGGCGCGCTATCCCGAGCGGCTTGCCAAACGGCTGCAGGACCTGATCGACGACCCGGAAGGGTGACGCGGTGTTCCGGTCCGCGGCGCGGTCGCTTCCGCCTCGGTCGCGCCAAAGGCTGCCCCGGTCCTAGAAATGCACATCCAGCCGCGTGCCCAGCCATTGGGCGGCACTGCGGCCATCGACCGGATCATGCAGATCGTTCAGGCCATAGTTGAACATCAGCCGTGTGTAAGGGCTGAGGTACCAGTTGAGTCCGATTGTCGTGCCGTCGATGTAGCCGCCGCTGATGTCTTTGTCCGAGAGGTCGAGGTAGTTCCAGCGCAGGGCGACCTCCCAAGCGCCGGGTCCGCGGCAACCGTCTTCGCTGACGGCGGCATGGATGTAGGGCCGGGCGACTTTGGCCCGGGTGAACAACCCGATCTTGCGGTCGTACTGCCGGCTTTCACCGGTCAGGAAACAGCTGGCCTGAACATAGGTCCCGTGGAACCAGACGGACGGTGTTCCCAGTCTGTCGATGAGTGAGCCGGTGTATTCGGATTGCAGATTGACACGGCCGATGTTCCAGGAAGCATCAAACCCGACCAGCTGAATGCCAGTTGCGTCGTTAACGGTCGTCTGGATGAAGGCCGGAGTCAGACCGATTCCGTCTTCGTTGGTCGCCGCGATCCGCCCCTGATAGCGGACCAGGGACTCTTCCGGACTACCCGGTCCGGCGGTAAAGCGGTTGTCGGGGTCGCGATCGCTCAGGGAGGTCCCGAGGGCAAGAAAATGCTGCGAATCACCGCATTCCTCGAACCAGGGAAGCCATGACACGCGCCCGGTTACGGCGCGCTCGCCCGAGTCGCCAATGTCGTCGCCGAAAACATCGCTGCCCTCGCGGAAGACTCCCACCGCCCACATCAGGTTTTCCGACTGCGAGTGGTTAAAAGCCATTACACCCAGGTTGCGCGCCGGGTCAAAGGTGGTGTTGAAGCCCCGCTCCATAAAGGTCAGCCAGTTGGAGCTGGTCAGGGCCTCGAGACTGAACGGCTCGCGGAAGTGCCCGACCTGCAAGTTGCCGATTCCAGGAATCTGAGTCAGTCGTCCGTAGGCATCGAAGATGCTCGGCCGGCCACCTGCGGTTCCCATTTCGAAATCGAGCCGGTACTCGCTGATCTGAAAGGCTTTGGCGTCAAAGCCCAGCCGTGCGCGACGGACAATCACGCCATCCTGCAGATCGCCAACCGCAATCCGGTTGGCATCGTTCTGGCTGAACCAGCCGGCATCGAGGTGCAGCCGGCCTCGCGGCTTGACGGTGGGTTTGGCGGCATCCTCCTCGGCTTTCTTTTTCTTGTCCTCGGCCGCCTTTTCCCGCTCGTCCTCGAGTTCCTTGATCCGGTCGGCCAGCGATTTTTCTTCGTCCTTGTCGCCGTCCTCTTTCCCGGACTCGCCTTCACCACCATCGACACCAGTCGGCTCGTCGTTAGCCTCTTTGGCCGGGTCCTCGCCAGCATCGATCTTGTCGGATCCTGCTGGTTCCTGATCGTCCTCTTTCGGCTGTTGCGCCGCGTCGGCCGGCTCGTCGGTTCCGGGTGGCTCGAGGGATGGTTGTTGCTGGTCCGTAGAACCGGACTGCGGAGTCAACGGATCCTGAAGGCCTTCCGCGCCGGATGAGCTCCCGCCGGGTTCGACCAGGTTCACCGACCCGGGAAGCGGATTCTTCGACCATGGAAGCCATTCAGATTCTTGTCCACTGGTGCTGCCGGTCCATAGCATCGATGGACAGACGGCAAGCAACAGACCGGCCATCAGGAACCCTGATCGCGATCGTATTTCAATCATGACTTTCGACCTGGCACGAATGACAGCAGGAGAGCACAAGCACTCCCCCTGCAGATGACCAGCCAGTTAAACTGGCCGGATTGGCGCGATTCCACGCCTACCTGAAACCAGATCGACCGTTTCAGCCGGAATTGGCAGAATCCTCCGCAAAGCCCGCAAACTGCCCTGCAAATCGCCCAACCGGCAATTGAAACGCGGTCAGGCGAGCGGCGGGTGAGTGTTTGCCGAAACCCGCCTCGTGAGCAAGGTAATCCGCGTTCCTTCCTCGCTTACGTGTCGGGTTGCGGATGGTCGCGGACATTCGGACCAAGCGGAACTGACCACTTCAATCCCTTGCCCGAGAACTCCAGTTTCTGGCTGTCGACCCCCAGTCAGCCGGTGAACTGTTCGCCGTTCCTGATGGCCGTGGTTTTGGTTTCGAGTCCCATCGCTTGTTCGAGGCCCGAAAATTTGCTGGGATGCCAAACGGTCTGAAACGATCTCGTACTCGTACTCAGCCCCGGTTTTGCGGGACGGTACTCGTAGTCGTACTCGGTCTTCAGGGACTGGGAGGGTGTTTCGAACAGGAGCAGGAGCAGGAGCACGAGCACGAACACGAACACGAACACGAACAAACGCGCGGACCGGCCGCCGAGAAGACCAGCGGGCCGCTCTTCGCCCCGGAGGGGCGCTGGAGTGTAGCCACGGGTGGAGCGACGCGGCTTTGGGCGTCGCGGAACCCGTGGATGCCGGTCGCAAAGACATCTTCGCCCCGGAGGGGCGATGGAGTGTGGCAACGGCAATGCCGCTGCGTGGGGTAAAAACCCTGGCGGCAAAATGGAGGGAGCGGAACGACAAAGCGGAGCTTCGTCGCCACGTTGCGCCCGTCAGCCCTTTTTCTCAGGTCCGGCTTTCAGCTTTACCAGCAGATCCGCGGCCGGTTCGGCGAACTCGCGGATCCAGCGCCGCCAGGCGCGACGGATCGGTTCATGGTCAAGCAGATTCCAGCGCTGCCGTCCTTCGCGGCGGACAATCACCAGCCCGGCCTTTTCCAGCGTCCGCAGGTGCAACATGACCGTGCAGCGATCAAGCCAGCCGAGCCGTTCGCAGAGATCGCCCGTGGTTCGCGGCCGGTCGCGCAACAGGTCGAGAATTGCCCGCCGGTCGCTGTTGGCCAGCGCCTTGAACAGCGGATCGAGCGGATCGGCCGGTCGGTTCTTCTTGCGTGAACCGGCCGGCTTGTTTCTCCGGCGGGCATGCTTGATCAACGGCGCGGACTCCTCAACCGAACGGCAGGTCCAACGGCAGCCACTTGACGACAGTGGCCGCGCTCAATATGTTATTTAATTATAACATGTATTTCCCGTTCCGCAAGGTGCCCCATGACCGCGCCCGCCTACACCGTCCAGACCCGGATCCGCCGCCCGGCCGCCGAGATCTTTCGCCAGCTCATCGATCCGGACGCAATGGCCCGGTACTTCGTCGAGCGATCCAGCGGTCCGCTCGCGGACGGACAAACCGTCGTCTGGCACTGGGAGGAATGGGGCGACTATCCCGTTCGCGTGCTGCGGACGGTGGCCGACAGCCTGATCGAACTGGAGCTCGATTCGACGGTCTGGAAAAAGACCACCGGTCCAGGCTACCCGGTGCTGGTCACGATCCGCCTTGAACGGCTGGACGAAAATTCCACCCTGCTCAGCATCAGCGAAACCGGCTGGCTGACCGATCCGCCGGGCCTGAAAGGCTCCCACGACAACTGCCAGGGCTGGACCCATATGGCGTTGTGCTTCAAGGCCTGGCTGGAACACGGGATCGATTTGCGTTGAATCCGTCCGTGAGCCCCGAGACTACGAATGGCATTTCCCACCTCGTGCTCGCGCTCAGTCCCGGCTTTGCGGGACGGTGCTCGCACTCGATTCTCGCCCCCGGCGACGAGGGCAGGCGAACAGGAGCACGAGTACGAGCAGAAAAAAGAGCAGGGGAGAACTGCAGGGGGTTGACTGGCCCAGGAAAACATGTCACCATTTAGTGACATGAATCGCCGCGTTCCCGATCCCGACGTCATCTGGCAGGCCCTGGCCGACGCGACCCGCCGCCGGCTGGTGGAACTCCTGGTGACTGGCCCGCGGACGACCGGTCAGCTCGTGGAGCAGTTTGACGGCCAGTCGCGGACCAGCGTGATGAAGCACCTGGGGCTGCTAGAGGCGGCGGGCGTCGTGCGGGTCCGCCGGGCGGGAAGGGTTCGCTGGAACCAGCTCGACTCCGCGCCGATCCGGAAAGTCTGCGTCGCCTGGATCGAGCAACACGCACGACAGCTGTTTGCCGCGATGAAGCGGCTCAAGACCGTGGCCGAGAAGTTGGCGGCTGACGAAGCAGCCGCGCGACCGAAACGACACAAGGCTCCCGGCCGGGGCAAAAGCAAATGAAGGCTTCGCGCACTGGCCAGTCCGGCTGGCTGCAATACGAACTCGAGATCTCGATCACCGCGCCACCCGCAACCGTCTGGCGGGCGTTGCTGGACGAGACTCAGGCGTGGTGGTTGCCCGATTTCCGGATGGTCGGCCCGGAATCGGTGGTGACGCTTGATCCTGTCGCCGGCGGACGGGGGCTGGTCGAAGAACTGCCCGGCGGCGGAAGTCTGCTCTGGTACTCGGTCCAGATGCACGCTCCCGCGCAGCACCAGCTCTGGCTGGTCGGCCACATCGCCCCCGACTTCGGCGGCCCGGCGACCAGCATGCTCAAACTTGAGGCCGGACCGGACGGTGAAACTGGCTGCCGCCTGCGGATCTCCGACGCACTGCTTGGCAATGTCAGCGAAGCGATGGCCCGCTCGCTGCACGAAGGCTGGAGCCAGCTCTTCGGCACGGGCTTGAAGTCACATGTCGAGTCGGGCTCCCCGGCGTGACTGACGGTGGAGTCGCGACTACGATTGGTGGATTCCCCCAGCCAACCCACTCGCTGCCTGCTGATCGGAGCGCATGAAGCCTGGCCGAAACGGAGACCGGCCCCAGCCGCTGGCCTTGCTTGGAGAGCAGCTCGAACGGCCTGACTTCGCAGCAGTCCTCGACCGATTCGGGATTGCCGGGCCGGTGGCGCTGGTTTCGGCGGGCTGGGAGGAAGACGAGACCGACGACGAGTGGGTCCGCCAGGCTGCCGGCCGGACGGTGGTCAATGCGCTGCTCTACGAACTGGCAGACAGGCTTTTCGCGGCCGATCCGGAAGTCCTTCAGCTGTTGCGAACCCGCCAGGACGAACTGCGGCGGCTGCGCGAAGTCAACAAGGTCCAGCTTGATCATCTGCTCGCGGTTGCCAGGGAGCTGTTGCGGCGCGAGTTCGCAGGCGAAGACGTCGGCGTCCCGGTCAAGACTACACTGGAGCAGGTCCGGACCGTCGACCGCGAGTACCTTGTGCTGACCGATGAAGTCATCTCCCGCTACGACCGGCAGATCGATCCCAAGGCCCGGCCGAGCGTCTGCGGCTACCGCGACCAGGTGCTGGAGCGGGTTCATCGCTGCGAAGCCCTTCTGATCGCGGGCGGCCATGTGGGCGTGTTGCTCAACCGGCTGAGCCTCAGCCGGCTGTTGAAGCACCTGGCCGTACCGGTGATCGCCTGGTCGGGCGGGGCGATGGCGATGGGGGACCGGCTGGTCTTCTACCACCAGTTCATCCCCCACGCGACGGGCGACGCGGAACTTTCCCGGCACGGAATGAAGTGGTTCCATTCCCTGTTGCCGTTTCCGCGGGCCGACGAACGGATCAAACTCGACAGCCAGATTGAAGTCGCACTGCTGGCGCGGCGGTTCCAGCCCGACGTTTGCCTGGCGCTCGACCACGACTCGGTGCTGGAATGGAGCAGCAGCGAGCTGATCCGGTCCGAGCGGGTGCGGCAACTGGGAACCGATGGCACCGTTTCGGAGTGGCTGTTATGAGGCGGGTTTCGTATCAATCTGCGACCGGCAAGAGAGAGGGTCAGACCCCGAATCGCTCCGAAGACTGCGCCATTCGGCGTCAGACCCTGCCGGTCGGCGGCAAGAG
>JANOFL010000241.1:0-6716 GCA_031405895.1 Planctomycetota bacterium | reverse complement strand
AGCGGCCACCAGAACCGGCGCGGCGACCATCCCCCCGGCTGGCAAAAACTGTGGAAAGGATGGAACGAACTGCAGGCCATGCTCACCGGGGCCCGCATCGCCAAACGAACGAAAAAATGTGGGTAAACCTAAGGGCTAGCGTCGGCTCATCCATCGAACAGTCCTGACGCAATACAAGCCGCGGCAAGCGACACGACCTGGCCATTCCATCGATCTCGGGCAGTCTTCCATGTTTGTCGACACCAGCGAATGGCTGCCCGATGTCCTGGAAGAGCATGTCGAGCAGTTGGCCTCGCTTTGGGACCTGCGTCTGGCGGTGCTCCGCAGTCCGGAATGGTTTCCCGCCGACCTTGCCAAGCTCGACCGGCGGATCGAGGCCCAACTGGACGGGCTGATCGTGGCGGGCGATCGCGCGCTGCCGCTGTTGCGGAAACAGCTCAAGCTGGCCGATCGGGCCGAGGTCTTTGCTGCTGCCTGGCCTCTGCTTTCGGCGCGGCGGACGGACCTCGATGCCGAAGTGCTGGGCACGATGAAAAAAGCTGCTCCACCGGTGCTGGCGGGTTTTGTCGACGCGCTCTGCCATTCGGCGATTGACGGCGTCCGGCCGCAGCTGCTCGCCTGGCTGGGTGGCAAGGAACCGGCACTCGCCGCGGCCGCCGGTGAAGTCCTCGCCTTCCACGGCCGGTTGCCCGATCAGGGAGCCTGTCTTGCACCGCTGCTGGCCAGCGGGAAACCCGGCGACCAGGCACGCGGCTGGCGCGCAGTCAGTTTCAGTGGAAGCTGTCCTTGGCCGCGCGATGCCGTGGAGCCGCTGCTCGATCACGATGATCCGGTGTTGCGACAGGAAGTCTGGTCCGCCGCTCTCTGGTCCCGGCAAATGTGGCTCGCAGACTCTTGTCGGCAGCGCTGGGGAGAAAGCCGGGTCGGCCGGATGGAATGTTGCTCAACACTCGCTCTGGTCGCCGCGCCTGGCGAACAGCCACTCGTCGCGCGGATGCTGGACGAACAGCGACTCGGTCCCGCCCGGCTGCGCCTGGCGGCCGTGCACGGACATCCCGGCCACTTGCCGCTCCTCATCCGTTGTGCCGCTGATCCGGATGATCTTCTGGCTGTCACCGCGGGCCAGGCGTTGGTGCGCATGACGGGCTGTGACGTCGATTCTGACCAGCAGGTGACCCTGCCACCAGCCGACGGTTCGGCGCCCGATGAGTTCGAACAGGAGTTTCTCGACTCGGCGACACGGCCCGATCCGGCGCGCTGCCAGGCCGCGCTGGACCGGCACCAGTCCCAGTGGCGCGACGCGCCCCGGCTCTGTCGCGGGATCAACGTGCCCGACGAGCTGTTGCCGGGGCTGCTGCAACAGGTCGATCTGGCGTCGCGCTGGGATTTGACGCAGCGCGGAGCATTTCTGGGGCTGCCCGGCTGTGCGGCCGGCGATCTTGTCCGGCTGAGCGGGCGGATGGCTTCCGCGCCGGCGGCCCGCGTTTGACGGCGCGGCGGGTTACTTCCCGAAGAAGCCGTGTTTGTTGAGAAAGGGCTGGGATTCGATCCAGACCTTGCGCGATGCGAACTCGTCCTGTCGGTAGGAGACGTTGGTCATCCCGTCGCGGACGTTGGTCACGCCGGCACCGAAGAGGACGCCCATCCCTTCGTCGATGAAGTCGGTTGGCTTGGCACCCTTGGGGGCAGTCCACGGCACGCCACCCATCCCGCCGTGGGTACACATGTAGTATTTTTCCCAGTACTGCGTCTTGCTACTCGTGTACAGCCGGCCGTCGTTGCCGAAACTCTCGCGCGAGGAAGTCAACGGATCGCGCATCACATGGCGGACGTGGGCCACGTTGTCGGGAATCGTTTCGGCGTCGATCGCGACATGCCGGTCGACGCAGTCGAAGAGCATGATTGCGAGGACCGGGATGCCTTGAGCCTTGAGGTCGGCCGCGAGAGCCACGACGCCCGCCGCGCCGCGACTGTAGCCAGTCAGCACCACCGGCGTGCCTGGTTTGGCCTTGAGTTTGCCCTCAATATGCCGGAGTCCGGTCCGGATCGCATCCACCAGGCTGCCGCCCAACAGCAGCGGTCCGCGGTTGTAGAGCGCGTCGCCTCCGCCCCGCAGACAGATCCGCCGCACGAAGCTGTCCTTGAACGCGACGTCGTACGCCGAGTCGCGGGACTTGCCGGGCGTCGCCTCGGAACCTGTGCCGTCAATGCCGTAGACAATAGCCATAGGACCGGACTCGCGCGGAAAGAGTGGCAGGCAACAGAGGTTGATCTCGTTATCTGCGGGTCGGAGCGGTTGTTGCTGGAATTCCGGATGGCGCGTTCCGTGGCCGTTTCCGCCAACGACCCTGGCATGGAATCGCGGCTGTTCAACCGGCAATTTCCGCGCCGTTGGCCCTGTCCAGCCGGCAAAGCCACGCTCGCTCATGAATTGACCGAACGGTTGGCCCGCTGGTCGTCGATGGACCCAACGGCTGAAACTGCCTTCCCGTTTGACTGGAGCACGGCGTCATGAAATTCCGCTTGTTTGCGATGTTGGCCACCTTGGCCGTGTTCCTGGTTGCCGACACCGGCTCGGCCCAGCAGCCATCCAGCTGGAACATCCAGGGCCGCCCGATCAGCTATCAGGACCCGGCCCTGACGCCCGATCCGGCCGCGGCCGCCGGAGCCCAGGACGACACCCCGCCCCAACCGGCTCAGGAAACTCCGGCGGCGGCGGGCGCGGCACCCATGATCGACGCCGGTCCGGCTCCCGGCTGGATTCCCTACGAAGGCGATCCAGTGCCGATGGGCAACTGTTTTGGCGCGTCGCCGGCCGTTCCCGACTACGGCCCCGGCAGTGCAGAAGACGTGATGGACGCCGGTTCAGCCCACGTCACCGTGATCCTGCCCGAAGCCGCCAAGTTCTTCGTCAACGGCGACCCAACCGCGAGCACCGGCGAGACCCGCTACTTCGTGGTCAAGTGCATGGACAACGACAAGAAATACAAGTTCGACTTCCGCGCCGAAATGGAAAACGCGGCCAAGGTCAAGCTTGAAATCAAGAAGACCGAGATGCTCTCGGCCGGTGCGTCGATCACTTTGTACTTCGGCGGCGGGGTCGAAGCCTGCCAGGGACCGTGGAAAAAGGTGCCCAAGGATCCGAAGGAAGGCGAAGGCGGCGGTGAAGGTGCTGCGGCCCCCGCGCCGGCTGCCGGCTGATCCAGGACTCCAAACCCGAACACGCGCGGCCTGCCGTCAGACGGCAGGCCGTTTTTGTTGGACGTGGGGACAGGCTGGAAGCCTGTCATCGGCCTGGCCAGACAATTCCGATACGACAGGCTGGAAGCCTGTCCCACGTTCACCAGCCCATGCCCAGCCGGTTGTCGGCGTGGACCTGGTGAATCGCACAGTCGCCGGGGCGCTGGTGACCGAGCGTGAAGACTTCATCGCAATGCCGTTCGCACAGCGGCCGGAAAGGCATCAGCAGCACGGTGCCGTAGAAGTGGGCCGCCGACACGACCGGCTCGCAGCCCGCGGCGTGCGTCATGCCGTACCGCTCATAGTTCACCTGCTCGAAGTAGAGCCGGTTGTGGGAAAAGGCCGGAGTGATCCACGAGTAGCTGACGGGTGCCCAGCCCGAAATCGTCCCGTACGAGTCGACTTGCATCCGGGTGGGAGTGACGACTACGCCGGCCTGGTTTTTGTAGCCTTGCTCAAGCCGTGTGCTGGCGAACAGCATTGACGGATCGGCCATCCCGCCGGTCATCGCCGCCACGCTGTACTTGTCGCCCCTGGTCGGCTTGGTGTCGTCCTGCCCGGCACCCGGTTTGGATTCGTCGAGCTGGAGCAGCCGGAATGGACCGCCGGGCGACGAGTTGGAGCGGCCCAGCGGCTGGATTTCGCCCAACACGAGGCTGGCATTGCCCGCCGGTATGCGCGGCGTACCACTCACTTCATCGAGGAACGGCTGGCCGCCGGTTCCCAGCGGCTCGATCGCCTGCAAGGTCAACAGGTTCTGGCCGACGGATGGCAAGTCCTGCGGTACAGCCAGCGGCGAAAGAGGCGACGCGAGGATCGACGGCACGGGCACCGGCTGGGCGACCGGATTGTTGGCCGCGATGTTTTGCGGCTGTTGTAGGAAGCTTTGGCCGATTTCGGTTTCGGTCTCGCCAAACCACTGGAGCGACGGCGGCACGGGAACTTCGGCCAGCGCCGCGGCGCGCTGCGGGTTCGCGGGAGCGCTGGACTGACCCGATATTGTTGCCGGCGCGGTTGCCAACAGCGCGGGGTTTCCCGCGGCTGGAAGAAGTGGCTGAAAGGGCTGGGCCGACGCCGGAGCGTGGGCGGCTGGATTGCCCGGATGGGTACCCGCCGGGTTGAGCGGTGTGGCATCGACCAGCGGTGATGGAAGCGGCTCAAGTCCGCTCAACACGGCGGGAACCAGCGGGTTCGCAAGGTCGTTGCCCGCGCCCGGACCGGGAACTGTTTCGTCGGTCGCGATGGCCGGTGCCGATTGCGGCTGCAGCACGGAATGACTGATGGGGCTGTCGGGCATTCCGCTCAGGATGGCTGGAATCGCGACGACGCTGTTGTTCGCGTCGGGCTGGTTTTGCCAGCCGGCCAGGCGCACGTCAACCATTGCGGTCGGAGCGAGCTGCGGCTGAAGGCGCGGAGCGGCTGGGCTGGTCAGGCACTGATCGAGCGCAGGCATGGCACTCCAGCGCGATGCCGCAGGCCGGCTGGAGGCAGTCGCCGACAAGGCGTCGTCCTGCGGCATTGACCAGGCAGCCGGAGCGGCGCAAAGAGACAGCCAGCCCACGGCCAGCGTCCAGGTTTCCGTTCGTTTCATGCCTTGGACTCCAGCGTTTGAAACCTCGCCGGGACTCGCTAAAAAGCAAGTCGGTGGCGCTTGTCGGACCCGAATTCCGTCCTCTCCGGCCTCGCAGGAAACGACGAAAACCCCGCCGTCGCGCGGAGTCTGAAACGGTTTTTCCGGACAGGGGCGGTTTGCGGGCTATACTGTGTTTATCGGCCATTGAATGCCGAAATCACGATGCAGGGGCTGAAATTCCCGGAGCCAGCCGGCTTCGCCGATTCGCCCAGGCTGCCCCGCTTGTCGTTCGCGCCGCCATGCCAGCATCCGGGTTGCAGTCAGAGCCTGTCCGAAAAGGGGTCTGACCCTTTGTCAAGTTGTCATTGCCGACGCGAAATCGTGACGAAAAATCAGACCATGCCACTGCAGTGCCCGTTTTGGTAGAGGGTCAGACCCCTTTTCGGACAGGCTCTCAGTTTTGAGCGGACAGGATCGCAGTGAGAGTCGAGCTGGTTGCTGTTTCCGGTTGCCGCCAGGGCGAGACCTTCGTAATCGAAGGCTCGGCCCCGGTGACATTTGGCCGGACCCGCGACGCGACCAACCGCTTCGACGGCGACCTCCATATGTCGAGCCTTCATTTCAGCGTGGAACGCGCGGGGCCGCATGACATCCTGCTTCGCGACTTGCGAAGCACAAACGGCACCTGGCTGAACCAGCACAAGGTCGACGCGTCCAACCTCAACAACGGCGATTCGATCCGGGCCGGCACTTCGGTCTTTCGGGTCGAGATCGCCAGCCCGGTCGCGGCCGCGGTCTCCAACGGCCCTGCCATCCGCCAGACCTCCGATTCGACGATCGTGCCCCGGCCAAGCCAGCCGGCACCGCCCCCCGAACCATTCCTGCCCGTTCCCGCGCCCCCGGCACCCAGCTCCCAGCCGTCCAGCCCGGTCTTTGCCTGGCCGGTTGCCCCACGTGAACGGGTCGACACCCCCGACTATCCCCAGCCCCGGGAAAGTGCCGCCCACCCGGCCGCGGGCAGCTCGCCGATCGAGTCGGCCGATTCGCGGATCATCCGGATGGTGGGCGGAAAAGTCGCGCCGCTTCCACCGGCCGAACCGGGTCGCAATGTCAGCCCGTTCAGCGAGTCCTGCCAGTGGGCACCGCCGGTTGCGCCGGTTGCACCCCAGCCGACAGCTTCCCAGATCGCGGCTGGCGCCGTGGCCTGGCTGGAACGCCGGCCGGAAACTGAGATCTGGCAGGCGCTGGACGTGGTTGTCGACATCCTGTCGCAACACTACTCGCTCAAGCTGCTGGTCCACTTCCGCAAAATCCGGGTCGTGCCGCCGGCTGGAATCGGCACGATGCACCCGCTCAATGGCTGGCCCGGCGGCGGTTCGGCTGAAGGCGATGTGCCGATGCTGGTCGACTGGACCGCGTGGAAGAATCCGGATTTCGCGCAGTTTCTCCCGCGACTCTGCCGGGCCGACGCGCTGATGGTTTTTCTCGGCATCAACGGCAAGCTGATGGACCGGCAGATCGACCAGATGCTCGGCGCGGCGGTGGAGGGGTTCTCCGAAACGGACGGCTTTCTGCCCTTCTGCTGGCCGACTTCATGGATCGCCATTGCGCGGAATTCGGGGGTGAAGACCTGCGAGCAGCTGTTCGGCGACATGCTCAACGGGGTGCTGATGTGCACGCCCGGGACCCGCCCCCGGCTGGTCGCCTTCGCGCGCCAGCCCCTGGCCGACCAGTTGCGGCGGCACAAGTTTGAAGACGTTGATCCGGCCCGCGGCAGCTGGGGCAGCTGAGCAGGCGTCCGACCGGAGGCGAGAGGTGAGAGGCCAGGAGCAGGAATCCTCGTCCCGCCTCTTACAACGCGCGCGGCCAGATTTGGTCTTGGCGTGCGGCAGGGCGTTAGCCC
>JANOFL010000235.1:0-13565 GCA_031405895.1 Planctomycetota bacterium | reverse complement strand
CTATGTGATCAACTATGACTTTCCGGCCACGCCGGAAGCCTACGTCCACCGGATTGGCCGGACCGGCCGGGCCGGAGATGCCGGCAACGCGGTCTCGCTTTGCTCAGGCGAAGAACGGCCGCTGCTCGCCGCGCTGGAACGGCATCTGAAGAAACGGCTTACAATCCTGCAGGACGGTCCGCCGGCGCTGCAGACGCTCGATCGGCCAATCCGGCGCCCTGCTTCGGTGGGTGCCAGCGGAAGCGGTACCCGCGCTGATCGCCCGCGCCGCGGTCCAGGTGGAGCCATTCCCGCTGCCGACCATCCGGGCTTTCGCGGAAGCAACAAGCCCACCGGTCGCCCGCCGCACGGTCGCCCGTCGCACGGTCGTTCCGGATCGCGGCCTGGCCGGCACTCCTCCGCGCCGCGCACGGCCCGCTAAGTGCGCGCCCGCGTCACAGGCTGGCTTCAGCGTGAGCCGCTAGGCGCTAGCCGCGGGCCCTGCGAAGAACCCGCGGCTAGCGCCGTGCGGCTCACCCAAACCCGCGGCTAGCGCCTTGCGGCTCACCCAAACCCGCGGCTAGCGCCGTGCGGCTCACCCAAAATTCAGCGTTGACTCACCTCTAGAACGAATGTTCCGCGTCGGGAAAAGTCCCGGCCCGGACATCGGTGCACCACTTGCCGACTGCTTCACGGATCGCGACACCCAGCTGGGCGTAGGGCTGGACGAAGCTCGGCACATGTCCGGTCGTAAGCCCCAGCAGATCGTTCAGCACCAGCACCTGGCCATCGCAGCCGGCCCCCGCACCGATTCCAAGAGTCGGAATTCTGAGCTGCCGCGAAACATGTTCGGCATCGGCTGCTGGCACGCACTCGAGCACGACCGCGCATGCCCCCGCCTGTTCGGCTGAAAGCGCGTCGTCGAGGACTTTTTGCCGGTCGCGTTCGACCCGATAGCCACCCATCAGGTGGACACTTTGTGGCCGCAGGCCGACGTGGCCCATCACGGGAATGCCGGCCGCGACGATCGCCCGGATCACACCGGCCTGGTCGGCACCACCTTCCAGTTTGACGACCTGGGCCCCGGTTTCCTTGACGATCCGCGCGGCGCTTGCGACCGCGTGTTGCGGACCGAGGTGGTTCTCGGGAAAGGGCATATCGACGACGACCAGTGCCCGCCGCGCGGCGCGAGCCACCATCCGTCCGTGGTAGATCATCTCGTCCAGCGTCACGGGCAGCGTGTTTTCCGCCCCTTGAACGACCATCGCCAGCGAATCGCCGACCAACAACACGTCGACCCCGGACTCGTCGAGCATCCGGGCCATGCCGTAGTCGTAAGCGGTCAACATCGCGATCTTCCGCCCCTCCTGCTTGAGGCGGGCCAGCCGCGGGGCCGTCATCTTCTGCCGGGGTGTCTCGTTCATCATCGGGCCGGATCGTGAAGTCCACCGGCGTTCCCGGAAGGCAACAACCTTCGCGCCGGTTGCCTGACATTCTATCCGAACGGCCGCGCAAAACGGACCACGATCCGCCCGACTTCGCGCCGACGAGCCGGAAGCGTCAGCGACGGGTGGGGAGTGGGGGAACGCGGACTACCTTCCGCCGGATGCGGCACCGGCATCATCGACCGCCTGGAGAATGAACCGCATCGTCGGAGCCGCCTCCACATCGCGCGCCACCAGCGTCGGCTGAAGGTAGCGCAGCTCCTTGCGGTTGCCTGGGACCTTGAAACGATCCCCTTTCTGCAACACGGGCCGCGTTTCCGTCATTGCCCCAAACTCGCGCGAACCGGCCGCCTGACAGGGAAACCAGAAGCCGTTACCTTCGCCGTCCTCCAGATAGAACTCGGGGTAGGTGTGCTCGGGAATCCAGACCGCGCGGGCCGGAATGCCACGCGCCCGGCAAAGTGCGATGAATAGCGACGACAGCTCTTCGCAGTCGCCCTGCCCCGCCTCAAGGCTCTCCAGACAAGTCCGGATCTGCGGGTCGAACTTGTACTCGATGTTCTCGCGGACCCAATCGTAGATCGCCGCGACCTGTTGCCAGGCCGGCAGGCTGCTGTCGACCGGCAGCGACTTGGCCAGCTCGACGATCTTTTTCTGCCGGCTCTCGATGAAAGGGCTGGGTGCGAGCCAGGTCTTGACGTTTTTCGGCACCCGTTCGGCAAACACGAGCCCGGCAGGACCGGACGGGGCCATGATGTCCGATTTTTCGACGGCCAGCCGCACGACAATCCGCGCGGTCTGTCCAGCTCCGAGTCCCGGAATGGCGACCTTCACCAGCCGCACTTCCGGTTCGCTTTCGTCCAGCTCAACTTCGGCCGTCGGCGGTTCGGCTTCCTGGCCAACGATCCGCACTTTCTGTTCGGGCCAGTCGACCGGCAGCGGAAACACCGCCGTGATTCCGCTCGCGTTGCCGGTGGCCGTGATCTCGATCCCGATCTCCCAGACCTGTTGGGGATGCGGACGAAACGTCACGCGGCTCGAATGCACTTCGGCCTCGATGGTCTCTTCCGTGGTCGTCTGCAGACCAAAGGCAGGAAAGGCAGTCGCGAGAGTAAAAACGAAGACCAGGCTCGCCGGCAGGCAGAAGGCAAGGCCAACTGGTCGGGCATTCGTTGGGCCTGAACCTGTCAGTGGAAGCCGCGTTGGGATGGCGCTGGTCAGTTTTTCACCGGTCCTTCCGCAAATCCAACTTCCGGGCGGGCCGAACCTTTGGCCGAAGCGAATCCGTTGACGAAGTTGAGAATCTCGCGTTTCTTTTCCGGCACGCGGAAGTGGTCGCCCTTCTGCAAAATCACTTCCGGTCGGGAACTGGCGCCCACCGCGTCGTCCCCGTCAACATGACATGGAAACCAGTAGCCCTGACCTTCGTCATCTTCCAGCCAGAATTCGGCGAAGGTCCGCAAGTCAGCCCAGACCATCCGGGCCGGAACTTTGCTTGCCCGCAGGAGGGCCACCATCAGCCGGACGCGGTCCTCGGAAGTGCCCGATCTGGACTTGAGCGTTGCTGTAGTGTCTTCCTGGTCCTCGCTCAGCGGCTGGATGTTCTCTCGAATCCACAGCCGGTACCCCGCGATTTGTTCCCAGGCGGTGCTGGACCCTTCCGCCAGTTCCCTGGCCTGGTTCCGGATCCTGGAATCGCGATGGGTGATCCCGGGGCTTTCGTCGAGCCAGTCTTCCAGTTCGCGCGGGACCTTGGCCGGAATCCGGTAAATCGAGGGATCGGCAGGCGGGCTGACCGGCCGGACGGCAACGTTGTAGGTGAGAGAAAAAATCGCGGTGTCGCCCTGGGGCAACGCGCTCATCCGGGCCACCATTTGCCGCGGGGCGGTCTTCAGTTCACGTGGTTCAAACTCAAACACGGCCGGCGGAACAATCTCTTCTTCGACGACGACCGACTGCTCGGGCCAGTCCTGTGGGATCGGGAGCGTGACGAGAATGTCCTTCGCATCACCCTCCACGGCGATCATTTTTGCTGCAACCCGCCAGCGGGTTTCCACCGGATCACCCAGGATCGGACCACCTGCCTGGGCAAGACCGGAGGCGGAAGAAGGAACTGCTGGTTCTACCGGTTCGGCCGCGCTGGTTGCTGGAGCGGCATCCTGCCGGGAACCGCTCTGGTCCGGCGATTGGCCCCACAGGCTGGCAGGCACCAGCATGGTCGCGCCGACGATCAGACAAACCCGGATCGGGAAGCGCAGCGTCGGCTCACGCCTCGCGCGACATTGAAAATGCCGGAACCGGGCAGACATGGAACGGCACATCGAACGGGTGAACGGTCAACAGGTGCGCAAGACACCTATATCCTAGTCGGCGCGAATCCGGGCCGCGCTTTGCAGCCGGACAACCTGCTGCCCACCAGTGTTTTGCAATGAAGCGGTTGCAGCGATCATGACGTCGGCTGAAGTTGCCGAGGGCCAGCCCACCAGAAAAAAACAGGGCGACCGGAAGAACCCGGTCGCCCTGGCAGGAGAAAACATGCCCCATTGCGGTGGGGCGTTTCAGGATTTCAATGGAGGGCAGTTGTCCTCAACTGCTCTGCTTTTGCTCTACCTTGCCGGACCAGGCAGCGGGCCGATCGAGGGCGGGTTGACATAGCCGTCCAAGGCCCCGCCGGCACCAGTTCCAACGGCACCCGTGTTGCTCCAGGGATCGCTGACAGCTGCATCGAGCGGCGTCAGGCCAACGGCATTGCCCGCTGCGTTAGCCGAACTGGTTCCCGGATAAGGGTAGCCATCCGTCGGATACTTGGCCGTTGAATAGGCGTCGGTTGCGGTCGTGTTTCCGGCAATTGGCGGAGCCGTCATGTCGGGGGCCGGACAGGTTCCCGATTCGCAATTGGTGGCGGTCGAACCGCCCCAGCCATTGTCAAATGACTGGCCAAGGGGCGGGTTGCAGGTACTGCACGGAGCACCGCGGAAGAATCGCCGGAACGGACCGTTTGCACATCCGGAAAGGCCAGCCAGCAAAGTCACCGCCACCAGCACCAACGCTACACGTTTCATGTTCGCTAACTCCATTGGCGAGAGAGACTCCTGGCGCCCGACCGGCAGTCCAGCGCGGGCACAGTAACGTACACCCGGTTCCGCGCGGTGAAGCCAGGTTGTTGGCAGATTCGCGAAAATCCTCGGGACCGCCGGATCGGCGGCGAATGCCGGGAGCATTGCCAGACGGTATTCCCCGGTCACCGCGTTCCAGTTGCGCTGGCAAGATCCCGCGAACTTGTGCCGCCCGCATCACCGGTCCGATTCCCATACTGTTGGCATGGATGCCAGCCGCGAACGCCGCGGTCGAAATGGAAACTTGTGCCGGTTCCGTGCGATGGATCGCGCGTCGCCATGAAAAATGCCTGTCGAACGCCGGCACTTTCGTCCTGTCGCGCCCGGATTCTCGTATTCGCCTGCCTTCTGTTGGGCGGAGCCAGTACGGCGCGGGCCCAAGTCCTTTCGCGCGCGGTCCTGCCCGGCGGCGAATTCATCCAGCAGGCCGTTCCTTCCCGCCAGACAACCTGCGAGATCTGTCCCGGCGACCAGCTCTGGGTCATCAACACCCGCGACTTTGCCGCTGGTGACGGTTGTGGCGAACTGCGCGTTGGCCAGTACGCGGGTTGCGGCTTTCAGCTCAGCAGTCTTGACTTGCTGCGTGAAGAGATCGCCGTCCGGCCGGATCTGCAAACGATGGTTTACGTCCACGGCAACTTCACTGACCTCGGTTGGTCGTTGCAGCGGGGCTGCGAAGTCTACGGCAAGATCTTCCGGGACTCTCCCTGCCGCGCACCGGTCCGCTTCATCATCTGGTCGTGGAAGACCGAGCGGGAGTCGGGGCCGGTCTGCGATTTTGACATCAAGCTCGCCCGTTCAGTCGAAGAAGGCGATCGGCTCGGGTCGGTCCTCAACCAGCTGCCGCTTCAGCGTCCGGCCGTCGTCGGCTACAGCCTCGGTTGCCAGGTGATCCTCTCGGCCCTGACGCAGCCGGCAGGCGACGTCGCAACTCCCTGGCACGTCGTCCTGATGGCACCCGCCCTCGAATGCCAATTCGGCCCGCGGCTCTGCGAGTATCCGCTGACCGAATCGTCGGTCGGCCATTTGACTGTCCTGACCAACGAACGCGACCGGGCGCTTAAGTATTCGCGTTTGCGCTGTCTGGCCATCGACGGCTGCGGCCAGCCGCTTGACCAGTTTTCGGTCCTGCCGCTGCTCCGCCAGGGCGGCCTTGAGCCCTGCGTGCTGGAGATCAGCCGCGAAGTCGGTGGGCGACACGCCATATCACGGTACTACTCCAGCCCGACGGTGGTCCGGACCATCCGCCGGCTGGTTCTGGAGTCGGGTGCCGCCGACCTGGTCGCGGAAGTGGCTGCCCAATAGGTCCGTCCGGCCCGCCCGATCTTCTGGACCGGCCGCTTGCGTGCGACAATGGCCTGTTCGCGCCCGGACAGCCACCCCCGCCCGATCGACGGCCCATGTACCTCTTGCTGATCGCGTACTGCGTCACGATCGCGATCGCTTCAGCGGTAGGCGGCACGCTGCCGTCGGTGATCCGGATGACGCACGCGCGGATCCAGATGGTCCTCAGCCTCGTCTGCGGCGTCATGCTTGGCGTGGCACTGCTTCATCTGCTGCCGCACTCGATCCAGATCCTGAAGAGCGAAAAACTGGCCACGCTGCTCACACTCTGCGGGCTGCTGGTGATGCTGTTCATGATCCGGATTTTCAACTTCCATCAGCACGACACGGGGGATGCCCACGGTCACGGCGGCAATTGCGACCACGTTCATTCGCGCGAACCTGGTCACAGGCACGACCACGGACATCCCCTCGGCCAGGATCAGGCCCGCCGTTCTTCGGAGCTGGGCTGGGCGGGGCTCTGTTTCGGGCTGGCCGTGCACACGCTGCTCGACGGGATCGCGCTCGCCGCGGCGTGGGAGTCGGAGCGCGGAGCCCACCTGCTGGCCGGCTTCGGCACGTTTCTCGCCGTCGCGCTCCACAAGCCGCTCGACGCGATCTCGATCACGAGCCTGATGGCGGCCCAGCGCTGGAGCACGGGGCGGCAGATGGCGGTCAACGTGATCTTCGCCCTGATGTGCCCGCTCGGCGCGCTGCTCTTTGTTTCAACCGTTGGCCAGTGGTCGGAGTGGCGAAGCTACGCGATTGGTGTCTCGCTCGCCCTCTCAGCCGGATTCTTCCTCTGCATTTCGCTGGGCGACCTGCTGCCCGAAGTCCATTTCCATTCGCACGACCGGGTCTGGCTGAGCCTGATGCTCGTGGTCGGGGTTGCGATCGCCGTGGTGCTGGAGTTTGTGATTGGCCACGGGCCACTGCAGTAGCGTGGTGACAAAGCTCTGCTATGTCAGGCTGCACGATGACGGTCGTTTTTTGGTTGACGTAATTGACGTAATTGACTTTGTTGACAGCGGAAGATTGAGGTGGTCGGAAGTTTTTTTCGTCGACGACAGTCGAGGTGGTACGTCGGGACCGAAAACAACTCCCGACCCTTCCCGCCGTCCTACACCGGAATCGTCTCGCCCATTCCGATCGTCTCGCGGCATTTCGCAAACCGTTGCTGGGCCTCGGGCAACAAGCCCTCCAGGTCCTGGCTGCGGCGTTCGTCGGACGGGTGCGTCGAGAGGAACTCGGGCGGCTGCTGTGAGCCGCTCTTGAGCTGGCCAAAACGACTCCAGAATCGCGGGGCCTCGGCCGGATCGTAGCCCGCGTCCGCCATCATCATGATCCCGATCTGGTCGGCCTCGGACTCGTGCTTGCGACTGTAGGGCCGGATTACACCGTACTCGGCCGCGGCTCCATAGGCGGCCAGGACCAGTTCGCGCCGGTCCGGAATCTTGTGCTGGACCAGGAGGTCCACTCCCTGCTTGACTGAATCGGCGACCATGCCGTGCGACATCCGCTCGCTCCCGTGCCGGGCGATCGCGTGGGCCACTTCGTGACTCATCACCACGGCCAGCCCGGCCTCGGACTGGCAGACGGGCAGAATGCCTTCGTACACCGCGACCTTGCCGCCGGGCAGACAGAAAGCGTTTTGCTGCATACTCTCAAGCAACTCGAACCGCCACTCAAAGCCCTCCGCCCCGCTGACCGCTGCGATCCGCTGGCCGACGCGCCGGACGATCGACGCGGCCGCTTCATTGGCCGACCGCGGCTGCTCCTGAAGCGTCTGGTCGAAGGCCTCGGCACCAAGCGTCAGCTCCTGGCCCCTGCGCATCATCAACAGTTGCGGCCGGCCCGTCATCGGTGCTGAATGGCAGCCGCAACCGAGCGCGATTCCGGCGAACATCCCGCCCCCCGCAACCATCCACTCCCGCCGCGAAAACGGCATGTCGTCAATCTGCCCCAAAGCTGTGTCCTCCTTAAGCACTTCCATTCCGCCGCACCTTCGCCGGCCGGGATCTGACGCCAAATAGTGGAGTCCCCGGAACGATTTGGGGTCTGCTCCCTCGCGGTCCGATGTGCCCAGGGAAGTATCAGAATTGCGGCCCTATGTCATGTTAGAAAAAGGCGATTATGGGCCGACTTGGCTGCAGCCGGGCGTTCTAACTGCGGTCCGGCTGACGTGAAACCCTCCAAAATCGCCGGCCCCAAGGCCTCCGCCGGTCCTGCGGCCACTTTGTTGGCACCCCCCAGCCCTTGGGGCATCACCCCGATTTCGTGAACCAGCGGCCGTCTCCGCCCGGCGCTTATGCCTCGAATCCGCTCTACGCCGGCAGGACAGTCCCCCGCAGGCTCCAGATCTTCTGACCAAAAAGACCTGGCTCCCGGATTCGGCTGCTGTGGACATCACCCTGAAAAGCCAAAAAAACTTTCCGGAATTCCCTGGCCTGTCAGGCTTCGTTTTTCGCATTGGCAGCTGATGGGACATGGATTGCGCCTAGCCTGGGAAGCCGGATAGACCCGGGCTGTACCAGCGCATGGGCGTCATGCCCACGATCTGGACCGGGCAAGTGATCCTGAAGATCGTCTTGGCAAACCAGGGCAGAGAACGGCACACCCGGTGCAACCAGATGTCGTAAACAATCCAGGCAACCAGTGAAGGAAGAGAAAATGGCCTTGAGACTTACGGCCGTGTTGAACGGCGAGGTTCGCAACGAGATTGAAATGTTTGGCGTGGAGAAAAGCGGCCAGATCGATTATGGCATCGACGGAATCGTCGGCGGCCATAATGGAATCCTCCACTACTTCCGGGCCTGTGCCGACGACGGAACAACGACCGTCGTGTTCGCGGCGTTTGCTCCATCCGACCTGACGGTTCTCCACAGGTTGATGTCCCATTCAGGCAGCACGGTTCGTCAGGTCAACCTCCTCGCCAAGCGACAGGGTCCGTCGTTTGCCCCGAAAGCGGGTGCTGTCTACGCCAATCTTGAACTTGAACAGGCGCAAGTTTCCGTCCGGCGCGTGGCAGGCGATAGTGGCAGAACCTGGTATCTCGTCAACTTCGTGTCGGGCTCAGGCAAAGGACGCTTCACGCACAATGGCTGATCACCCGGAGCCCGCGACAAAAGTTACGAAAAGTGGGCAGGTCCAGGTTGCCCTGAAAGTCAGGCCTGGGACATCAACCAGCTTTTTGAAGCCCGCCCCTGAATGAGCTTCGGGGACATGTCACCATTTGGTGACATGTTGCAAGCTGGCAAGGCAAGATGTCGCAAGGGCATTGGGCACCAAAACTGGGGTCAATGAGTGTACGCGGCGCGGCGAAGCGATGGAGAGTTGCCAAGGACAGGACAGGTACCAGGAACGCTTTCAGGCCGTGATTGACGCATTGGCTGGAGTTTGGACGGGCCTGGTCAGGGCAGGCTGTGACGGTGACAGGCTGGAAGCCTATCCCACGTGGGGATCATCGGCGCCAAACCGGCCGCGGAACTGGTCGGCGGGGTATTTGGCGCGGTTGTGAGCCATTTTGGCAGTGAAGGCGGTCGAAAGATCGAGGTCGAGCGCGTTGGCGAGGGCGAACAGGTAGGCCAGCACGTCGGCGACTTCGGTGCCGATCTGTTCGAGCTTCACAGCGTCGAGCTTTTCCCGCCGCGACGCCGCGACGTCGATCCATTGAAAATGCTCGAGCAGCTCGCCGACCTCGATCGCCAGGGAGAGGGCGAGGTTTTTGGGCGAGTGAAACTGTTCCCAGTCCCGTTCGCGGACGAAAGCAGCCATTGCGGCCCGCAGGTCGGCGACGGTTGTGTGGCGATCATCCGGAGTCGCGGAATCGCTCATTCCCACTCGATCGTGGCAGAGTAGAATCTCAAATCTCAAATCTCAAATCTCAAATCTCAAATCTCAAATCTCAAATCTCAAATCTCAAATCCAGCTTTCTTTCCGCTCATTCC
Organism: Planctomycetota bacterium; assembly: GCA_031405895.1. Lineage (GTDB taxonomy): Bacteria > Planctomycetota > Planctomycetia > Pirellulales > Pirellulaceae > BJ22. Next base: position 3,755 of record JANOFL010000235.1, on the reverse strand, counting down.
CACTCGATCGTTGCAGGCGGTTTGCTGCTGATGTCGTAACAGACGCGGTTGACGCCCCGGACCTCGTTGATGATCCGCGTCGAGAGGTGCGCGAGCAGGTCGTAAGGGAGCCGTGTCCAGTCGGCCGTCATGAAGTCGTCGGTGTCGACCGAGCGGATCACCAGCGCGTTTTCGTAGGTTCGCGCGTCGCCCATCACGCCGACACTTTGCACGGGCAGCAGGACCGCAAAAAGCTGCCCGATCTGGCGGTACAGCCCGGCGCGGATGATTTCCTCGATCACAATCGCATCGGCACTGCGAAGGACTTCGAGCCGTTCTTCCGTGACTTCGCCGAGGCAGCGGACGGCGAGGCCCGGGCCGGGGAACGGATGCCGCCAGATCAGCGACTCGGGCAGGCCGAGTTCGAGGCCCAGCCGGCGGACTTCGTCCTTGAACAGGTCGCGCAACGGTTCGATCAGCTCAAAGCCCAGTTCGGCCGGCAGCCCACCCACGTTGTGGTGCAGCTTGATCGTCGCCGCGGGGCCATCGACGGCGGCACCGCTTTCGATCACGTCGGGATAGAGCGTCCCCTGGGCCAGGAAGCGGGCGCCCTCGATCCGGCGGGCTTCGTCGCGGAAGCAGTCGATGAACAAATGCCCGATCCGCCGCCGCTTTTCCTGGGGATCGGTGATGCCGCGCAGCCCATCGAGAAAACGGGTCCGGCCATCGACGACGTGCAGGTCGGTCCGGAAATGGTTGCTGAATTCCTCAACGACCAGTTCTTTTTCGCCGCGTCTCAGCAAGCCGTTGTCTACAAGGATGCAGGACAGCTGCGGGCCAATCGCCTGGTAAAGCAGCGCCGCCACGACGGAGGAATCGACCCCGCCCGACAGCCCGCAGATCACGCGGCTGTCGCCTACCCGCTGCCGCACTTCGCGGATCGTGTCGGCCGCGAAGTCACCCAGCCGCCACGTTCCATCGCAATGGCAAACGCGTTTCAGGAAATTCCCGAGCAGCACCCGGCCCTCCGGTGTGTGGGTCACTTCGGGATGAAACTGCAGGCCGTAGAAAGGCAGGCTGCGATGGCGAACTGCGGCCACGGGACAGGTCGGGGTACTCGCCAAGGGCAAAAAATCGCCGGCCACCGACTGAACCTGGTCTCCGTGGCTCATCCAGACTTGGGCCTTGCAGGGAAAACCCGCGAACAGGGGATCGTCGTGGGTGACTTCCAGCATTGCCCGGCCGAATTCGCGCGTGGGGACACCAGCGACCTTGCCGCCGAGGTTGTCGCACATCAGCTGCATGCCATAGCAGATCCCGAGCACCGGCAAGCCCAGCTGAAAGATCGCCGGGTCACAGCGCGGAGCGCCGGCTTCGTAGACGCTGCTCGGTCCGCCGGACAGGATCAGCCCCGCCGGCTGGTGCCGCAGAATCTGTTCCGGCGAAACGTTGTGGCGGACGATCTCGCAGTAGACGTTCTGCTCGCGGACGCGGCGGGCGATCAGCTGGGCGAACTGCGAGCCGAAATCCAGCACGAGAATCCGCTGGTCGCGGGTGGTCGCCGCGGGCGGACGGGAGCGTCGGCCCGGTTCATTTGCCTGAATTGCGTTTCCTGTTTCCGTCGCCATGATTGGCCGGGGATTGGAAAGGCGAAGATTATAGGGGTTTGAGCGGCGGGGTGTTGACGCGGGGGTCGCGGGGATCTGACCAGGCAGGAGCCTGGTCACCACGGGCGGGTTACGGGTGCATTTCGCACACTGCAATTCTCGAACCTCGAAGGGACGTTTTGCCGGGATTGAGTGGCGTCGGAGGTGCAGCCGCGACGTTCCCCGATGCGCGGTCGCCCCCTCCCACCGCCTGGACGGATAAAACGGCGAATTCTTGTGAGCCTGAGGCGCTAGCCGATTCCCTTGGGTGTGGCTTAATGGTTGGCTCAGCGTTCTCGGCTAGCGCCTCAAGCTCACTTTTTATCAGCCCTCCCCCCGCCCGCCCCGCACCGCTCAAGGCAGCGGCGTGGGAGGGAGCCGGAAATGACATTTGGCGCTGCCGCCTGCCCTGGAACCGGGACGCATTGTCGTTGAGCGAAAGCCGCGTTTCCCCTAGGCTGGGTCCAGCCCGGCCCGACCCCGGGGTTGATTGATTCGCCCGCGCTGGAACCGGCCTGTGAAAATCCTGGTCACAAATGACGATGGAATCCTCGCACCCGGCTTGGGCGCGCTGTGCCGTTACCTCGCGGCGGAAAACGAAGTCTTCGTCGTCGCGCCTGACAACGAGCGGAGCGGCGTGTCGCAATCGATCACCTTCCGGCGGCCCGTTTTTCACAAGAGCTTTCGCCTGCCCGGCGGGATTGAGGGCTACGCGATCAATGGCTATCCGGTCGACTGTGTGAAAGTCGCCCTGCACAGCCTTTGTCCGTTTCGCCCGGAGGTGGTGGTCAGCGGAATCAACAGCGGCTTGAATGTAGGCCTCAACGTCGGTCACAGCGGGACGGTTGCTGGGGCGCTCGCGGCCAGTGTCTTTGGCCTGCCCGCCGTGGCCCTGTCGCTGGAAGAAAACAGCGAGATGAATTACGGCGAAGCGATCACTCGGGTCTGGCCAACCTGCGCGGAACTGATCCGTTCAACGGAACTGGGAGGCAAAGTCCTGAACGTCAACGTGCCGACCGCGGCGCTCGAGGGCGAACCGCGTTTTGCCCTCACGCCGGTCAATTGCAACAACATGGGCTTTTACTTTCAGCAGGGCCTCGACCCCAAGAGTCGCCCATGGCTTTGGCAGACCAACGACCCGGCCCCGGCCCCGCTTGCCGATTGCTGCGACGTGCGGCTGGCGGCTGACGGCTGGATCACGATCAGCCCGCTGTCGGTCGACCTGACCTGCCTGACAACGCTGGCGAGTCTCGCCGGGCATTCTGTGTTTGGTTGTGCGACGGCCGACGATGCCCGGGCCGCAGCGATTGCGTCCAGTGGCAATGGTCATGCCCGGCGGCGCGTTTTTCCTTCGACTGACCATTCCCCGTGACCGCCGAACTTTCCGATCCCCGGGTCGGCATCCTGACGGTTTCCGATCGCGCCAGCCGGGGCCAATACGAAGACCTGGGCGGGCCCGCGATCTTCGATTACCTGCAACGCGCAATTGAACCTCCCTGGCACGCGATCCGCCGCGTTGTACCGGATGAGCAGCCCGTCATCGAACAAAACCTGATCGAACTGGCCGACCGCGAAGGCTGTTGCCTGATCGTGACAACCGGTGGCACAGGTCCGGCCCCGCGGGATGTCACGCCCGAAGCGACCATTGCCGTTTGCGACCGGCTGATGCCGGGTTTTGCCGAAGCCATGCGGGCGAAGTCCCTGCTGACTGTTCCGACGGCTGTCCTTTCGCGCCAGACGGCCGGCTTCCGCGGCAAGACGCTAATTGTCAACTTGCCGGGCAAGCCCGCCGCGATCGCCGTGTGTCTCGACGCGATCATCGGCGCGATTCCTTACGGCATTGAGCTGGCTGGCGGCCCGCGATTGCGGCTTGTTTCGGCGAGGTCATGCTGAGCCATCGTCACGGGTTGTAGGGGGGCCGTCAGATCTGGCTGAAAGGTAAAGATCAACTCCGGCCCAACGCAAACTTCAAAAATGCGCGATTCGAGGCTTGCGGCGAACCAGGCTGACTCGCGAAACGAGTGCCGCTGGGATTCCAGCCGCGGCCCCCTCCCCCGGCCCCGCCCCCCCCCCCCCGGGCCGCGAAGGACGCCACCCAAGGGGGGGGGGGGGGGGGGGGGTTTGGTGGGG
>JANOFL010000190.1:0-2466 GCA_031405895.1 Planctomycetota bacterium | reverse complement strand
GTGCTGTTGGACACCAGCACGGATAACGTCGAAGCCCCCGAAAAGTTCGCTCCCTGATACTTCTTCACACACCCTGCAAACCAAATCCACCGCTTCCCCGTACACTCGACACCAAATTGTGGGTAAACCTAAGCGCTAGCCTCGGGTCCTGCCTGTTGCGGTCCACTCGACGCTAGCGCGTTCGGTTATTTGGCAAATCGAGTGGCAGTTGTTCCGGTTCCAGTTTGTTGAGCCGTTGGCGCTAGCCTCGGGCTCTGCCTGTGGTCCACCCGACGCTAGCGCGTGCGGCTCATTTGCCGCTCGCCTGACAACGAGAAATCAGCACTTTCGCCCCGGGAGCAAACGGGTTTCTGAACCAGGTGGACTCCAGACCGGCGAGACCCGGTAGCCGCAAGTCCATCACCCAATGGGTGCACGCTTCACGCATTTGGTATCGTGAGTCTTCCAGATCACAACGCGTGAGCATTCCATGAATCCGGCCAAAGCGTATTCCGTCGCTTCCAGAACAGCCCCGCTGGCAAAGGCGACCATTCCCCGTCGGGCGCCGACTGACCGGGACGTGCAGATCGAGATCCTCTTCTGCGGCGTCTGCCATTCCGATCTGCACTACTCGCGCGACGAGTGGCACGATGTGATGGCCGCGGTTTACCCCTGCGTGCCCGGCCATGAAATCGTCGGGCGGGTGACGAAGACCGGCTCTGCCGTGACCCGCTTCAAGACCGGCGATTTGGTCGGCGTTGGCTGCATGGTCGATTCGGACCGGACCTGCCCGGAATGCAAAGCCGGTTTCGAGCAGTTCTGTCCCGGCATGGTGCTGACTTATGGCTCGCCCGACCGGCATGGAACCGCCCCGGTGACCTACGGCGGCTACTCCGACAGCATCGTGGTCGACGAAGCGTTCGTCCTGCGCATTCCGCCCAACCTCGATCCGGCCGGGGCCGCGCCGCTGCTCTGCGCCGGCATCACGACGTACTCGCCGCTGCGACACTGGAAGGTCGGCAAGGGGCAAAAGGTCGGCGTGGTTGGCCTCGGCGGTCTCGGCCATATGGGCGTCAAATTCGCCCACGCATTTGGTGCCCACACCGTCGTCTTCACGACTTCGGCCAACAAAAAAGCGGACGCGATCCGGCTCGGGGCCGATGAAGTCGTCATCTCAAAAAACGCCGACGAGATGGCCCGTCACGCGGGCAGTTTTGACTTCATCCTCAACTGCGTGGCGGCGCCGCACGACATCAACGCCTATTTCCCGCTGCTGGCCCGCGATGGCACTCTGACGATGGTCGGCGCGCCGGACCAGCCGCTGCCGGTTGGCGTTTTCGGCCTGATCTTCGGCCGCCGCCGCTTCGCCGGTTCCTCCATCGGCGGCATCGCCGAGACCCAGGAAATGCTCGACTTCTGCGGCCAGCACAACATCGTGGCCGATGTCGAAGTCATCCCGATCCAGCAGATCAACGAAGCCTGGTCCCGCGTGCTGAAGTCCGATGTGAAGTACCGCTTCTCGATCGACATGGCGTCGCTCAAGACGGGGTGAAGCACGGTTGCCGGGAAAAGCGATACGGAGCGCTGTCAGGCTCTTGAGGCCAGCCAGCGCTGCCACGATGCGTTGCTTTCGCCGCTGCGCCGTCCGGCAAGCAAACTTGCCAATCCAAGATGCTCATCCAGGTCTGGCCACTCGATGGCGTATCCATCGCCCAGCAAGCGCCAATTGGCCCGTTCCGAACCGGTCGCGTGAGCAAGCCGCGGATACCAGTCCAGCGGGACCGACAGGGACCGGCCGTCGACCAGCTCCACTGTCAGGTTGTCATCCGAAAAAGTCACTTTCGCCGCCAGCGGCTCGTGTTCAAGCGTCAAAGTATTCATGCCACGCCTCAATCAGCAATTCCCGATGTTCTGCGACCAGTTTCCCGATTTCGATGACCTCGTGTTCGGCAAAGCCACGATTCCTTGCCAGTTCTATCGGGTTCAGCCAGAACTTGGCGACATCTCCATCGCGTTTCACATGAATATGGACGGGCTCAACACGATCCGAGCTAAAGAAGACGAAACTGTATGGGCCAATCCGCAGAACTGTTGGCATCCCCGGATATCCGAAACGATTGGATACGTCACGCCTTCATGGGCCGTTTTCCGGCGAATCGCGGCAAGTTCGATGGCCATTCCGGACGCGCGGAGTCCATGGCCGTTCGCCCAAAAATCAACCATTTCCCGCTGCGTCGCTGTCGGAGTTTGAGCTTCCAGCTCCGGTTTCTCAAGGCCGGGCCAAACGGTTAACACTCCTCCTCATTGTACGCCAACGCACGGCCGCTTGCAGCAAAGTGGCAGGGTTGCTCGCCCGGCCACCGCCGATTCGACGGATCCTCCATCGGCGGCATCGCCGAGACCCAGGAGTTACCCACCTTCTGCGGCAAGCACAACATCGTCGCTGATGTCGAAGTCATCCCGATCCAGCAGATCAACGAAGCCTGG
>JANOFL010000164.1:0-8421 GCA_031405895.1 Planctomycetota bacterium | reverse complement strand
GCGGCAGGGCGTCAGCCCTCCGAGTCCGGCCCAAAACACGGAGGGCTGACGCCCTGCCGCTCGCCAAAACACCTCATTTGTGGCCGCGAAGAGTATAGTCTTTTGCGACCCCGGGCAGTCGATGGGCAATGGAGCCGAGTCGCGTGTTTGAAGCCGAATTCGTCGAGTGGGCCTGTCGATTTCCACAGCTGTCCCGCGACGTCCGGATTGGACCAGGAGACGATGCCGCTCTGGTGGAAGCCGGCAGTTCGCTGCTGGTCACGACCGACCTTTTGATGGACGGTGTCCATTTCGATCTTGCCCGGCAGGACCCGCGCCGAATCGGTCGCAAGGCTCTTGCAGTCAGCCTGAGCGACATCGCGGCGATGGGAGGCGATCCGCTTTTCGCCGTGGTGCAGCTGGCATTGCCATGCGCGATGAACCTGGCGACAGCCCAGTCGATCCAGGAAGGGCTGTTCGCCCTGGCCAGCGACTTCGACGTGGCCGTGATCGGCGGCGACACGAATCGCTGGGACAAGCCGCTGGCGATTGGCACCACAGTCCTGGGCCGGCCGCCGGCGTCGCCGTGGCGAGTCAATGGTGCGCAGAACGGAGATGTATTGCTCGTGTCCGGCGAACTGGGTGGCAGCATCGCCGGCCATCATCTCGATTTCGAGCCGCGTTGCCGCCTGGCCAGCTGGCTGGCCAGCCGCTTCGACGTTCACGCGGCGACGGACATCTCGGATTCACTTTCGATCGACGCGGCCAATCTCGCCGACCAGTCCGGGCTGGCACTCTGCCTGGAACTGGCGAAGATTCCCGTCAGCCCGGCGGCCAGGAAACTCTGTCACGATCAACCCGACCCGCAAGCCGCGGCGCTGGCGCGGGCCTTCGGAGATGGCGAAGACTTCGAACTGCTCCTGGCTGTTGATGAAGCCACGGCGGATTCGATCATTGGCAATGCCGGCCTGCCCGCCCGTCTGACACGGATTGGACGGTTCGAGCAAGGCAAGGGTCTGTGGAGCAAAACTGACGGGCCTGGCCGACATCGGCTCGAGCCGCGCGGTTACGTTCACTGAAAACACTTTCGCGAGGCGGGTCCGCCGTTCAATCACCGCCTGGCACAGGGTTTTCCGGCCTCCGGAATCGCAGGAAATAGTTCTCGCTGAAGCCGCTGATCGTCACTTCCTCGAGGAACTCGAAGCCGGCCGTTTCGATTTCGGCGCGAAAAGTTGCCTTGTCGCCCCGGACATGATCGATGACCCACGCCCGCGACTGGCCGGGAATCCGTGCGAAGTCGATCACCACGAGTTGCCCGCCCGGGCGCAGGGCACGGCGCAGCGACGCCAGCGTTTCGGCCGGATGTCCGAAATGGTGATAGGTGTCACAGACGAAAGCGCAGTCAATCGACCCGGCGGGCAAGAGGCAGCTGGTGGCCGACCCCATCACGGGAGTCAGATTGACAATTCCCGACGCCTCGCATTGCCGGGCCAGATGTTCCAGGAAGCGGGGAGAAATCTCCACCGCGAAGACCTGCCCCTCATCGCCTGTCGCAGCGGAAAAGAGGAGGGAAAAGAACCCGCTGCCGGCCCCGATGTCCGCGATTCGGCTGCCGGGCCGCAAACCAAGTTGCCGGACGATTTCCTCGCGCGCGGCGAAGATTTCCCGGCTCTCCAGCTCAAAACGCTCCACCCACTTTTCAACGTCGAGGTCCGGGCTGACGAACTCGTCGTTGATGCCAGCCGGTATCCCGACTGGTGGAACTGGGAGACTGGAATCGGGATCCTGCGCGAACAGGCCGGTCACGCAAAGTGCGGCCACCAGCGACAGGAGCAGGTGAAAAAGTCTGGCTCGCATGGCTTCAGCTTCTCAGGTGTTTGGACCGGGAGCGGATTGGCGAACGAGGCTGCTGATCGACTTGAACTCGGGCGCGCTCGAACTTTCGCACCACTCGAACAGGGCCGACTCGGTTGTCGCCAGCGTCGCGCCGCAGGCTTCCATTCTCCGCAGGGCGATCTCGTGGTCGAGCGGGTTCCGCGCGCCAACCGCATCGACCGCCAGGAAGACGTTGAACCCGTCGGCCAGCAGGTCGAGGGCCGTTTGAAGGACGCAAACATGGGTCTCGATCCCGCAAAGCAGCAGGTTGTGCCGGCCGCCCTCGCGCAAGGCGGCCATCCGCGTTTCGCATTCGCGACAGCTGAACATCCGCTTGGCGTCGACCTGGCCGATTCGCCGCTTCAGCTCCGGCACGGTCGGGCCAAGCCCCTCGGGATACTGCTCGGTGCATACGACGGGGATGTCGAGCAGGCTGGCACCGTCCAGCAGCCGCCCGGCGTTCCAGATGACCCGTTCATGGCCGGCAATCCTGGGAGCCAGCTTTTCCTGGACGTCGATGAGCAACAGGGCGGTATTCGTTCGCCCCATCAGGAATTGGCTGCGCTGAACGGGAAACAACAAGCCAGTCTCCTCGAGTTCGCACTGGGTGCCGGGATTCGGACGGCCGGAACCGGATTTTCCGCGTGGCTCCCCTGCCCGGAAAACCCCGCTACCGTTGGAGTTCTGCCGGTCGCAACGGATACGCGATCCTGCGCCCCGAAAAGCCCCCAACCTTGGGTGCGCCCGGGTTCCGCAGGCTGCTCAAAACGATCATTGTGTTATAATTCGGGGCGAAGTTAAACCGCCCCAGCCAGCGATTGCCCGCCACGCCGAGGTTCAGCTGCTGGCTGCCCGCCCACGACGATGCCCCGGTGACCCTTGCCCGATGGTGGGTAACTTGCTGACATGCTGAAGCCCCAGCCCACAATCGCCGGTCGCCGTGATGCCCTGATCACGACTTGCCCCGCCTGCAACCAGCTGGCGCAGCTGCCCGCCGCGATCAGCATCGAGTCGGTTGTCCAGTGCCCGACCTGCAAAAGCCGTTATCCGGTGCGGGCCGTGCTGCCCGACGATGTTCCCGAATTGACGGTCGTCTCGGCGGACGGTGAACAGGTGTTTGGCCCGGTGGGAACAGGCCCCCGACAGCCACTTGCCGGAATGGGCGAGACGGTCAAGGCCGTCGAACCTCCGCCGCCGGTGGTGATCGGGCGTCTGGAGGTCAACGAAATCCTCCGCAATGGCGCGCGACGAAAACGGAACCGCGGCCAGCGTCGGGAGTCGCCTTCCACCAGCCAGGAATCAGATCCTGTCCAGCCTCTTGGCCCTCCGCGCCGGAAACCGCACCACTCCCGATCGAGTGGCTCGAGTGCAGGCGAGAAATGGGACCGGATCGTCAAGAACGAATCGCGGGTTCGAAATCCGCAACTGGAGGTGGCCAAGGTGCTCGTGGGCGCGTTGGCTGCGCTGCCAGTCGCCCAGCTGATTATCTGGTGGCTCATGGGGCTCGATCCGTTCCACATGGCTCCGACAGTCCAGAAATACTTGCCCTCGCTTGTACCACCCAGCTTGCGGCAAGAAACGGAATCCGAAGAAAACTCGCCGGCAACCAGCGTCGCGGCAGCTGACCGCCGGTGAACCGGACGGCGACAGGCACGGCATTTCACCTGTGCAACTTTTGAAGTAGCGCTTTGCGGTTTTTCCCGCGCAAATGCCAGCCCGCAGCGAATGCAAGGACGGCATCAAAGCCGCTTTACCCAAGCTTGCGCTGCGGGCTGGTAACTAATCCGCAACTCCTGAAGTTGTGCCTTGCGGTTTTTCCCGCGGAAATGCCAGCCGCAGCGAATGCTAAGGACGGCATCAAAGCCGCTTTACCCCCGCTGCGCTGCGGGCTGGTATAAAACAGGCCAGCAGATTTGCGAGCGTTCCGGGCCAGTAGCGGTTTGGGATCCGACTGGACCGGATTCCTGGAGGACAACCGCCCGACTCGCCGATCGCCGCCCGGAATGGCGATCGGTGGCCATCTGAGGTTTGTGCCAGCACCCGGTTCGCAATGTGGTCCTCGTGAATTTTTTGCTACCGCGATTGTTCCGGCCACATTACCGCTGATGATTGGGCGACTGCTCCTGCTGTTCGTCGTGTTGCCGCTGACCGATCTGGTCCTCTTGCTGGTCCTTGCGCGGTATACCGGTGTGCTGGTCACGCTCGGGCTGGTGCTCGTGACCGGACTGGCCGGCGCCTGGATGGCACGCCGCCAATGGCACTTGCTGCTGGCCCGCTCGCGGATCCGGATCGAACAGCAGGAGCTTCCAGCCGAACTGGTAACGGACGGTTTTTTGATCCTATTGGGCGGCTGCCTGCTGATAGCGCCGGGAGTGTTGACGGACTTTGCGGGGCTGGCCCTGATGGTCCCGGCAGTGCGGCGCTGGTTCCGCCGGCGCGGCGCGGAATGGGTCCGCGGGCGGCTGCAGATCGCGGCCCGTCAGCTCGGTCCCGAATTGACCGCGAACACCGTGGACGGCGCGGCCCGTGAAACTCCGGCCACCGGCTGGCCGGCAAACGAAGCCGGGCCAGCGGCCGGGCGCGTTCATCAGCGATAGTCCTTGTGCAGGGAGTTGGCGATCGTGCCCATCTGGTTTCGCCGGTTCCGGATGCAGTTTGACCTCCACAGCCAGGAGTTTCCGGATCCATCCGGGCTGCCTGGATACCGGTTTGAACGGTGGAAGGAATCGCTGCTGGAGGCTCACGCGTGGGCCAAGTTCCTGAGTTTCCGCGATGCCGCTGACACCTCCGTCTTTCCCAGTCTGGGCACGGAAGCCGGTTGTCTCCGTTTGATGACCGACATCTCTGCGAGGACCGGATTTGTACCGGCTGCGACCTGGCTGGCACTCGCGCTGGACGATGCTTCCGGCGTGGGAACGGCCATCGGCACAATCCAGGGATTGTTGACGGGACCCGGCCGCGGAGCGATCCAGAACGTCGGGGTGGCACCTGAATGCCGCGGCAGCGGAGTCGGCTCACAGCTGGTCTTCCGCGCGCTGGCCGGATTTCGCGCGGTAGGACTCCGCACGGCGACACTGGAGGTTACCGCACGCAACACGGGTGCAGTCCGGCTCTACCAGCGGCTGGGATTCCGGCTGGAGCAGGTTGTGTTCAAACCGGGACAATTCGGCGGTTGGTGAGCAGGGACAAGCAGAGACTGCCGAATTGGCACATACCGCGCGCCGCCAGACTTGATCTTGGCGAGCGGCAGGGCGTCAGCCCTCCGTGTCCGGACCTAAGGCGTTGCGAGAGAATAAGTTACCGAATTTGCCATCAGCCGCCGTGCGTTAGCACCCGGTTTTTGCGGCAACCGGACGCTAACGCGTTGCGGCTGATCCGGTAGTTTAATGTCTCGCGAGTCCTAAACACGGAGGGCTGACGCCCTGCCGCTCGCCAGAACTGACAGGCTGGTAGCCTGTCCCACGTCGGGCCTGACCCACCGCTTACCAGTGCAGCCAGTTCCCGGGAGGTCCAAGCCAGTCAGGCATTTCAGCCAGCTCGGAATCTTCTGGCGGACCGGTGAGCCGTCTGGATCCATCCCGCGTGACGGCAACCGTATGTTCGAAGTGGGCCGCCAGACTCCGGTCAGCTGCAATCTGGGTCCAGCCGTCGTCGAGACACTTCAGTTCAGGTCGCCCGGCGTTGACCATCGGCTCGACCGCCAGCACCATGCCGGGGCGCAACACGAAGTCGTTGTCCCGCATCCAGTCGGCCGACCAGTAGTTGGGGACTTGGGGTGCCTCATGCATCTGGCGGCCGATGCCATGCCCAACCATTGAGGTGACGACTGAAAAACCGGCCTCCACCACTGGCCTTTCCATCGCCCGGGCGATGGTGCCCCAGTTCACATCCGGACCGATCAGCTCCAGGGCGACCGCCAACGCCTTGCGGGTGGCCTGCAAGAGCGACCGGCTTTGCGGATCAACACTTCCGACTGCGTGCGTGACGGCGGCGTCGCCGCACCAGCCGTTGAGCCGGCAGCCTGTGTCGATGGAAACAATGTCGCCGTCCAGCAGGACGCGGGGACCGGGAATTCCATGGACCAGCTCTTCATTGACGCTGATACACGTCTCCGCGGGAAATCGTGTCGGGCCGGGATAGCCGAGAAAAAGCGGCTCGGCCTGCCTCTCCGCAAACGTGACCCGCACCGCCCCGTTGAGTTCAGCCGTGGTTGTCCCTGGCCGAACCAGTCTGGCCGCCCGCTGGTGAGCCAGCCAGACGAGCAGTCCGGCCCGGCGCATCGCCGCGAGCTCGCGCGTAGACTTGAGCTCGATCGCGGTACCCGCATCCGCCATCAGACCGCAGCCGCCGGCTGTTTGCGGGGTTTATGGATTTCAGTCGCAGTGCCATAGAACATTTCGGCCGCGTTCATCATCGTTTCACTTAGCGTTGGGTGGGGGTGAACCGATTCCGTCAAGTCGCGGACGTGGGCCCCCATCTCGATGGCGAGAACAGCTTCGGCAATCAGCTCGCCCGCGCCAGGGCCGACGATGCCGCAGCCGAGCACCCGTTCCGTTTCCGGGTCGACGAGCCACTTGGTCAGGCCATCGGTTCGGCCAAGAGCGTGGGCCCGGCCACTCGCGGCCCACGGGTAACTGCAGACTTCGTGCGGCACGCCGGATTTTTTGGCGTCATCCGCGGTCAAGCCGGCCCAGGCGATTTCCGGATCCGTAAAGACGACGGCCGGGATGGCGCGGCGATGGAAGAGCGGCTCGTGGCCGAGAATGATTTCAATGACCGTCCGGCCTTCATGGGTCGCCTTGTGCGCCAGCATCGGCTCACCGCCCGCGTCTCCAATCACATAGACGTTGGGCTCGGCGGTCCGCAGGCTGGCGTCGTGCTGGACAAAGCCGCGCTGGTCGGTTTTGATCGCCGTTTTTTCCAGCCCGAGATTGCGGGTGTTCGGGACGCGACCCACCGCGACCAGGACCCGATCATAGCGTTCGGTCCCAAACTTGCCTGGCCCCTCAAACGAAACCTGGACCTGCTCGCCCTGCTTCCCGATGCTGCCGACTTTGGTGTTGAGGAAAATCCGGTCTTCCAGCAGCGCTTTCAGCCGCCTGTGCAACGGCTTGACCAGGTCGCGGTCCGCTCCCATCAGCAGTCCGTCCTGCAGCTCAACCACGCTGACCCGGGTGCCAAGCGCGGCGTAGACCGTACCCATTTCCAGACCGATATACCCGCCGCCAATGACCAGCAGCGTGGCCGGAACATCGTCCAGCTGGAGTGCTCCGGTGGAATCCATGACCCGGGGCGAATCGATCCGGAACGCCGCCGGCATTGCCGGCGTGCTGCCGGTAGCGATGATGCAATGGTCAAAGGTCAGCAGCCCATCTTTGGGCACCGAGGCATCGTCGCCAGTCACGGAAAGCGAAGACGGGCCTTCAAACCGGGCTGTCCCGGAAAGGACGCGGACCTTGCGGCTTTTCGCCAGGCTGGTGAGACCGCCGGAAAGTGTCGCGATGATCTTGTCCTTCCTCCCGCGCAGTTTCTCCAGCTCCACCTGCGGGTTCGACCACGAGACACCCCATTCGCTGCCCAGTTCGTCGACTTCGCTGATCACGCGGGCGACATGCAGGAGGGCTTTCGACGGGATGCATCCGCGGAGGAGACAGGTCCCGCCCAGCCTCCCCTCCGCTTCCACAAGGGTGACCTCCATCCCCTGATCGGCGGCGAGAAAAGCCGCTGCGTAACCGCCCGGTCCGCCACCGATCACCACCAGTTGAGCGTGCATGTTCCCGATCCAAAAAAAAACAAGCCCACCCCGCGGGCGGACTTGCCTGATGCCGACAATCTTTGTTCAGGACCGTGCCCGCCGCAGTCGGGGAATTCCGGACTATACACTTCGCGGCCACAATTGAGATGTTCTCGCGAGCGCCAGGATCAAATCTGGCCACGCGCGGTACCTTCCGGCTACCGCGACATGAACTCGACGACCACGTTTCCATCCACGGGCAGACTGATATCCGACGGGCCGGGGTTTCCGACGACGTTGACGGTCAGCGTGTCGGTGTCCAGCGTCGCCCATTCGATTCCCTGGCCCTCGACACCACGGCCGATAATGTGGCGGTAGAGACTGAGCACGTTCTCGTGCGGGCGGAGCGTCACGACATCCCCTGGGCGCAGCTGGTAGGAGGCCTTGGTGACCTTGACGCCATTGACCCGGAAGTGGCCGTGTGAAACACCCTGGCGGGCCTGGGGCCGGGTCTGGGCAAGGCCCACCCGGCGGATCACGTTGTCAATCCGGTTCTCGCACAGCACCAGCAGGTTCTGGCCCGTGTTGCCCTTGATCTTGGTTGCCCGGTCGAAATAACGGCGGAGCTGGCGTTCGCCCAGCCCGTAATAGTGCTTGATCTTCTGCTTCTCGGCCAGAGCGCGACCGTAGTTGGTTGGTCGTTTGGGGCGAATGTGCATGCCCGGGGGCTGCGTGCCACGCCGTTCCATCGCGCGCGACGCGCCACCATTTTCATAGACCATCACCCCAAGGCGACGGTTGACACGGCCTTTTGGGCCGGTGTAACGGGCCAT
>JANOFL010000115.1:0-18800 GCA_031405895.1 Planctomycetota bacterium | reverse complement strand
GGGGGGGGCGGGCTCTGGGGTGGGGGGGGGGGGGGGGGGCGGGCCCCCCCCCCCCGGTCCCCAAAACCCCCCGGGGGGGGCGGCCCCCCGGCCGCTCGCCCAGATCGCTCAATTCTGGCGGCGCGGGGAATCAAGGCGACTTGTGGGAGGACAGTTTATGGCAAAGAACCGCTCGAGTCAGTCCGTGCCGTTCAGATAGCCCTCGATCCAGCCGCGTGAGCCGTGGGGCGGGATGGCATCGCCTGGATCCGTTCCATCGGCCAGCCGGAAGGCGACGACCAGCGGAAAACGGCCGGGCGGCGGATCGCGGGTGAACTCGCCAGCCCCCCAGTACTCGCCTTCGGCGACCAGATCGAACTGTTCGAGCTTGCCGGCAGAATCGAACCGGCTTTCTCCCGTCAGTCGGGCTTCGTAGCCCCGATCGCCAGACGCGGATCGAATCACGACGCGGCCTTCGAGCTTGCCCCCGGCCGCGGTCAGCTCAATCTTCTCAAGCTCATCCTTTTCCCACGACGGCGCTTCGCCGCGCGTGTTGTCGATCAGGTGAAACCGGGCGATCCGCCGGGCAAGCGCATCCGGAAATTCACCTTGGCCCAGGGAAACCAGTTCGTCGGCCCTGATCCAGAGATTGTCGCGCGAGACGGCCTGCTGGAAGATTTTCTGCCACGGATCGCCGGTTTCCGGATAGCCGCCCGTAACCCGGGCGCTCACGCGGACGACTGCCGCGTCCCCGGGAAGTTCCGGATTGAATCGCGGATCAGGCTTTTCGGCGACCAGCGGGCTGACATCCGCCGGCGGCCGGTAGCTGTCTGCCGATTCCGCCAACAACTTTCGAATCCGCTCCGGGCCGCGGTTGTTGTTGTAAGCGATCAGTTTTCCTGCGGGATCAGCCAGGTACAGCCCCTGGGTGGTCCCCGAAAAATCGCTTCGCGGCCCCTGACCGGCGATCTGCCGCCAGAAGTCGCCGGTCGTGTCCTGTTGCCGGCGGGTGTACCACTGGTCGATCGCGACGGGGACAAAACGCTCCTTCAGCAAGGCGAGGATTTCAGGATCGGCAAAAGTCGACGCACGGTCGAGCACGCCGTTGTTTCACGTACAGCCCAGCGGGTGGCCGTCCATCGCCCAGATGAAAAGCGGCTTGTCCTGATGCAGCGCCAGCCGCTGGGCCGCGAGCAGATCGGTCTGCCACGGAATTGTCCGCCACGGTTCGTCCGCAATCTGGCAGGTCGCGGCATGGGCTTCGCGCCAGTTATCCGGGTCCTGAGCCCGCGATGATGCCGCCAGCACAACACTGACAAAAGCCAACGTCACGACGCGCAGAATGCTGTGATGCATCAATCAATCCCTTTCAGCGGAATCGCGGCGATTCTCTTCGTTCCCGCATACCCCAACAAAATAGCCGGTCGTAATCCAGCGAGTGCCGGGATGTGGTCATCGGGTCGCAATAACGCATTCTGGTCCCGTGACCATACTGTCGGCAACTATGGCGCCTGTTTTCTGGTGGACGACCAGATCCCCCAGACCATCATGACCAGAGAGCCGACGAATCCCAGCCAAAAAATGAGGTTGGCCAGCCAGAGATCAAATTTGTCCTGCTCTGAGGGGTACTGCAGGGCACCACCGTCCAGGCCGGGCAAACTTGTGACGAAAGAAAGAAACCAGCTGACGGCCGTCGTCAGCAGCAGCAGACATCCTGCTGCGGCGATCCAGGCGACAAGGCTGATTTTCTGATCGCGATTCACGGACTTGCGTGTGTTTGAGAACCGGTCGCGAAGCGCTTCACTCACCTTGAAATCCACTTCCGGCGACCACGACGAACTGCTGCCGTTTCCATGTCGCCGTTACGAAACGGGAAGAGACGCGATTGAACCAAGCCAGGCGGGCTATAATCAGGGCGGCCCGGCTTCGCGTCTGGAATCCGGCCATTTTGACCAGCTTGATGAGGAATTCCAGCATGGCATCGCAACCTCAATTCGTGGCTCGCATGACCCCTGTGGAGTACCTTGCGTTCGAGCGCAAGGCGGAAGGCAAGCACGAGTATTTCGCGGGAGAGGTCGTCGCGATGACGGGCGCCAGCCAGAATCACAACCAGATTGTCTTCAACCTGAATGGCCTGTTGTGGAGCGGCCTGAGGCGTTCTCCCTGCCGTGGCTACGCCGGCGACATGCGCGTCCGGATCCCTGGTCGTGCAAAGTACTTCTATCCCGACCTGGTGATCACCTGCGAAGAGCCCCGGTTCGAAGACCGCGATGTCGACACGCTGCTCAACCCCCAAATCGTGATTGAGATTCTTTCGACGTCGACCGAGTCGTATGACCGGGGGAGGAAATTCATGGCATATCGCAGACTTGAATCATTGCGCGAGTATGTGCTGGTATCGCAGTCGGCTCCCCAAATTGAACATTTTGCCCGGGTCGAACACGGCTGGCTGATGACCGTCGTGAATGGCGTTGACGGTGAAATCTCGCTGCCCACGGCGGGTTGCCGCCTGCGACTGGCCGAGATTTACGAGAAAGTCGAGTTCGAAGATCCGGACGGGCCGCCAGGCGGCCGCGACGCCGTGGCGGAAACAGCGGGAAGCAGGACCGCGGAAACGGGCTGAACCCGCTCTGCCCATCTGGCGACCGGGCGCGGCTGGCTAGATCCGCTTGCCGATCGCGTGGACCTCAAAGCCGGTTTCGGCGAGGTGGCGGTGGTCGAGGATGTTGCGGCCGTCGAAGAGGAAGGCCGGTTTTTGCATCGAGGCGTGAATGGCCGCAAAATCGGCCTTCCTGAACTCGTCCCACTCGGTCAGCACGGCGATCGCGTGGGCCCCGCTGGCGGCGGCCGACATGCTGGGTGCGACGTGGACGTTTTTCTCAATCAGATTCCGGTCGTAAGCGCTCAGTTCGCCGTGACTGTTCGCCATCGAGTCGCGCAGGTCGTTGCGGACCTGTTCGTCGGAGACCTTGGGGTCATAGATGTTGACGATCGCCTGTTCGCGCAGCAGGTCGCGGCAGACGTGGATCGCGGCCGATTCGCGCGTGTCGTTGGTGTCCTTTTTGAAAGCGAAGCCCCAGATCGCGATCCGTTTGCCCGAGACCGTGTTGAACATCGTCTTGACAATGTTCCGCGCGAAGCGGGTCTTCTGGTAGTCGTTCATCTTGACGACCTGTTCCCAGTAGGCGGCGACTTCGTGCAGGCCGAAATGCTCGCAGAGGTAGACCAGGTTGAGGATGTCTTTCTGGAAGCAGGATCCGCCGAAGCCGACGCTGGCCCGCAGGAACTTGGGGCCGATCCGCGAGTCGGTTCCGATTGCACCGGCGACTTCGTCAACGTCGGCACCGGTGACTTCGCAGAGGGCCGAGATCGCGTTGATCGACGAAACCCGCTGGGCGAGGAAAGCGTTGGCGGTGAGCTTGGAGAGTTCGCTGCTCCAGAGGTTGGTCGTGAGAATCCGCTTGCGGTCAACCCAGCGGGCGTAGACGTCGACCAGCTTCTGGATCGCGGCCTGCGATTCGCCGCCGATCAGGACTCGGTCGGGGTGAAGCAGGTCTTCGACGGCAGTCCCCTCGGCGAGGAACTCGGGGTTGCTGAGGACATCAAAAGTCGCGCCGTTGCCGGCGGAAGAGAGAATCCGCTTGACGGCTTCGGCCGTGCGGACGGGCAGGGTTGATTTCTCGACGACGATCTTGTGCCCGTGCGAGGATTCGGCGATCCGGCGGGCACACTTTTCGATGTACTCGAGGTTGGCCGCCCGGCCGGCTCCGACGCCAAAGGTCTTGGTCGGCGTGTTGACCGAGATGAAGATGATGTCGGCGTCGCGGATCCCCTGGTCGACCTGGGTGGAAAAGCGGAGGTTCCGGCCACGAGCCGCCGCAACGATGTCGAACAGGCCGGGCTCGTAAACCGGCAGCACGTCCGAGTTCCAGGCGTCGACACGCGCCTGGTTGATGTCTACGACATGGACGTCGATGTCGGGGCACTTGTTGGCGATCATCGCCATGGTCGGGCCGCCGACATAGCCGGCCCCAATGCAACAAATCCGGGTTTTCGTTTGAGTCATGAACGCCTGGCTGGTCCGCTGGCGCGGACGCTGGTCTGGGGAATGGGCCGGCCGGAATCGCCGGAACCGGGCAAGGTTCTTTTTCGCGGCCGCGTTATCGGCAACTGCGTTTTTTTGCGTCCTGCGGGGGAGCTTGGAGTATAAATGGCCCCCCCGGAAGGACAACGGCAACCTGCCCAGGGACGGCCAAAACGGCGCATCCTGTCGCTGATTGGTTCGCTCTGGGCATCAAATGTGGCCATTCGCTCCGCGAAAGGGCGGCACTTTCGCGGAGCGAAAGGCGACAATGGCAACCGCTCCCGTTGCAATCACAGGACGGCCTGGCTATGCCCGAATTGCCTGATGTCCGGTTGTATGTTTCGGCCCTGGAGCGGCTGCTGACCGGCGCGATTCTGGAACGGGTGCTGATCCGCAGCCCATTCGTTCTGCGGACCGTCGATCCGCCGGTGGAGCAGGCCGCGAGCCGGACCATCGAAGGCTTTTCACATCGGGGCAAGCGGATCGTCTGGCACCTCGGCAGCGATTTACATCTGGTTTTTCATCCGATGATCGCTGGCCGGTTTCACTGGAAAGCAGGGTCTGACGCCAAATTGCGCAGTCTTCGTAGCAATTTGGGGTCTGACCCCTTTCCCGGAAGCGTCGCAGGACGGCTTGTGCCGCCCCGCGGCAAACACGACCTGCTCGCACTCGCCACCGACCGCGGCACGATGCGGTTCACCGAGGCGAGTCAGAAAAAACGGGCCGGGCTCTGGATCGTGGCCTCGCGCGAAGCGGTCGATGCGCTCGATCCAGGCGGGATCGATCCGCTGACTTGCGACCTCGTCGCGTTCCAGGCGCGCTTGCTCAGCGGCAACAACACGCTCAAACGGGCCCTCTCTGATCCACGGCGATTCTGCGGAATCGGCAACGCCTACAGCGACGAAATCCTCCATCGCGCAAGACTCTCGCCCTTGCGGCTAACCAGTCGATTGTCCGACGCAGACACCGCTCGCCTTCACGCCGCCTGCCGCGATTGTCTCGCCGAATGGATCGCCCGGCTGATCGCCGAAACGGGTGACCGGTTCCCGGAAAAGGTCTCCGCCTTTCGTCCCGGCATGGCGGTTCACGGCAAGTTCAACCAGCCCTGTCCGGTCTGCCAGACGAAAGTCCAGCGCATCCGCTACGCCGACAACGAATGCAACTACTGCCCACGCTGCCAGACCGGCGGCAAGCTGCTCGCTGACCGGTCGCTTTCAAGGCTGCTCAAGGACGACTGGCCGAATTCGATTGAGGAACTGGAGCAGGAACCATGATACGGAAAGGAAAGCGATCGACCCAAGTGAAGCGAGGGCCGGGAATTGGCCACAAAAGGCACAAAGTTCACACAGTCAGGCAACGAGAACCAGACTCATGGTTACTCCAGAACAGTCTCCCGGTGAGGTCTGTTGATGGTTTTGAAAACCGGTCTTTTTTGTGTAGGTGGTGCCTTTTGTGGCCATCCCATCACGCCCGGCCGCGGAGCATGCCGTGCCAATAGAGGGCGGGGAGGCCGTGGCGTTTGAGGAGAAACATGCTGAACCGCTCGCGCGACTGGTCGAACGGAAAACTCTCCACCGGCCGCTTGTCGTAGTCGAACTCCGCGAGAATGAGGCTGTTGTAGCCAGTTACCAGCGGACAGGAAGTGTAGCCGTCGTAGCTCGCGGTCAGCGGCTGGCCAGCCGCCGCCGCCAGCAGGTTTTCGACCAGCACCGGGGCCTGTTTGCGGATCGCCGCGCCAGTCTTCGATGTCGGCAGGCTGCTCGCGTCGCCGAGCGAAAAGATGTTGCTCCAGCGGCGGTGCTGCAGCGTGTGGCGGTCGACGTCGACCCAGCCCTCGGCGTCGGCCAGCGGACTGCGGGCGACGAAGTCGGGCGGGCCTTGCGGCGGCGTGACATGCAGCAGGTCGTAACGGATCACGACTTGCTCACCGCTACCGGTTGCGAAGACGGCTTCGCGCCGGTCGGGCCGCAGCGCGACCAGGTTGTGGCCAAAATGCGTTTCAATCCCGCGGCGGACGATGACTTCTTCCAGGGCGGTGGCGTACTTGTCGACCGCGAAAATTCGCGGGCCGGCGGCGGCGAAAACGACTTTGCTCTGTGCGCGGATCCCCTGCCGCCGCATCCAGTCTTCGGCGAGGTAACAGATTTTCTGCGGCGCGCCACCGCACTTGATCGCCCCGGCCGGCTGGGTGAAGAGCGCCGTGCCGCCCTTGAACTCGCGGAGCGCCGTCCAGGTTTTGTCGACCGTGTCGATCGAATAGTTGCAGCCGACGCCGGGTGTTTTCAGGGCTTCGGTCAACCCGTCGACCTTGTTCCAGTTGATCTGCAGGCCGGGGGCGACGACGAGATAGTCATAGTCCAGCTGGCGGCCCTCGCGGGTCGTCACTTGCCGCTGGTCGGGATCGAAGGTCTCGGCGAACTCGGTAATCCACTCGACCCCTTCAGGGATCAGCGAGGCCTCGTTCCGTTCGGATTCTGCGGCCGGACAAACACCGGCACCGACCAGCGTCCAGAGCGGCTGGTAAAAGTGTCGCCGCGAAGGCTCGAGCAGCGTGACCTGCAACGCCGGATCGGCCCGCCGCAGCCGGGCAGCAACCGTGATGCCGCCCGTGCCACCGCCGATGATCAGGATTCGGGTCATGGGAGACCTCCGATCAGGGGAACTGAAGGGGTCGGGAGTCGTTTTAGGGAACAGCTATCGGCCCCTGGATACCTCGGACGAAAAAGACTCCCGACCCCCACCCCCCTGTCGTGCCGCGGCGACTGCGGCACCGAGGGCGCGCTGGATGGCCGGGTCGCGCATCGCACCGAACAGTCCGAACAGGCCGACCCGTTTGGCGTTGCCGGTATCTGTCGCGACACTGGCCATCCGCGCGGCCTCGGGTAACTTTGCGACCAGGATTTTCAACGCCTCGATCGTCGCGGGCCGGGTCGCCAGTTCGAGCAGTTCGAGCAGCGCCTTGCCGCGACCGGACAGGTTAATCCCCTGTCCGTCCGCCTCGCGGCATTTTTCGTCGAGCGCGTCGGTCAGCGTGGCCAGCAGATCGGGGAACGAAGCTGCGAGCTGCTGGATCGAGGCGAGGGCTGAGTCGGTAGTCTGTGAGGACATTTCAATTGCTCTGGAACCTGACAACCATCACCCGGTCCACGGCTCCCGCCGTGGGCCGTCCCGGCGCGCCGGGAACCAAAGGCTCCGCCTTCACCCCACTGAACACGCTGCGCCGGTGACCGGCTGAACCACTGGCAGGCCGGCCTTCTGCCAGCCGAGGATGCCGCCTTCGAGGTTGATCACATCGAGTCCGGCGCGTTGCAGGATGCTGGCCGCGATCGCCGAACGGGCCCCGCTGCGGCACTGGGCGACGATTGTCTTGCCGCGGTCGAGCCGGCTGGCGTTGCGGATCAGGTCGCCGAGGAACCAGTGTTCGGCTCCAGCGATGTGGCCTTCGTTCCATTCGCTCGCGGCGCGGACGTCGACGAGCAACACTTCGCCGGAAGCGATGGCCGATTGAACGGCAGTTGGTGGCTGAACGTCATATGACTCGGTTCGCAGCGCGGTCTTTGTGACCGCGGCTGCGTCGAACAGTCCCGGCACGTTGTCGATGCCGATCGCGCGGAGGGCCTTGAGCGTGGGGCCGGCCTGGTCGGGCGTGAGGATCAGATAAACCGGCCGGTCGTAATTGACAAAAAAACCGGCCCACTGGACGAGGCTCTTGAGCGGCACGTTGATCGTGCCCATCACATGGCCTGAGGCGAACTCGACCGACGGACAAGTGTCGATGACCAGCTCGCGTATTGCGATGGGCGGCAATTCGCGCGGATCGAGCGGTTTGGCGGGCGGGAGTTCGGCGAGCAGTGCCGGCCCGGCCCGGTTGACCCGCTTCATCACGCCGAAGTAGTGCGGTGTTTCGGGCTGCTCGGCGAGGATGTAGTCGACGAAAGCCTGTTCGTCGTTGAACCGCAGGGCGGGGTTGAACAGTTTTTCGTAGCCAACTGTGCTCGAGGGTACGGCCCCGAGTCCCTTGCCGCAGGCGCTGCCTGCGCCGTGAGCCGGCCAGACCTGGACATGTTCGGGCAGGGCCCGAAAGCGGCTGACGGAATGGAAGAGCTGGCGAGCACTTGTTTCTGCACTGCCGACTTCGCCCGCCGCCGTTTCGAGCAGATCGGGCCGGCCGATGTTGCCGACGAAAACGAAATCGCCGGTGAAGATCCCCATCGGAGCATTGGCCCCGCCGCCTTCGTCGGTCAGCAGCAGGGAGATGCTCTCCGGAGTGTGACCGGGCGTGTGAAGCACATCGAGCCTGATTTTCCCGACGCGAATGACGTCGCCTTCCCGGACCAGCGTGCAGTCATGGCGGTCGAGAAAACGGTACTTCCAGTCCGCTGGTCCGCAATCGGAAAGAAACAGCCTCGCCCCGGCCCGCGCAGCCAGCTCGCGCGCTCCGGAAACAAAATCGGCGTGGATGTGGGTCTCGGTCGCGGCGGCAATCCGCAGACCATTGGCCCGGGCCGCTTCGAGGTACGGCTCGATGTCGCGGGCCGGATCGATAACGAGGGCTTCGCCCGACTTCTGGCAACCCACCAGCCAGGACGCCTGGGCGAGGGCGGTATCGTAAAAGTACTTCAGCAACATGCGATGGATTCCGTGGCCGACGAACTGCCCGGTCTGGTTTTCAGTTTAGCGGGGAACGATCCGCAGGTAACCCGTTTTCGGCAAACTGTCCGACGGATTCGCTGGCGGAAGCCGCCGGTGTGGTCTGTGCCGGCCAGACCTCGGGCGCCTCGCGCCAGACGATCCAGGCCCCCATGAGCACGAGGAACAAGGCAAAACCCCGTTTGAGCCAGCGCTGGTTGATCCGCTGGCTGAGCTGCCTGCCGATCAGCGTTCCGGCGATGCCAAAGGCGACAAACAGGCCGACTGTACTCCAGTCGACGGCCAAGCCTTCCGTCCCGGCGATCTGCTGCTGCTTGAAAAAACCGCTCAGCGACTTGAGGCCAATGATCACGAGGCTGGTGCCCACCGCGAGTCGCATTGGCAGGCCGCCGAGCAGCACGAGTGCCGGCACGATCAGAAATCCGCCACCGACACTGACCAGGCCGGTGATGGTTCCAACAATCAGGCCTTCGGTGGTGACGCGCCAGAGCGGATGAAGTGGACGAGAATCGTCGTCGCTGGCTTCTTCCGGCCCGGAGGAGGGCTTGAGCGTTTCGCGAACCATCAGGCCCGCCGCGACCAGCATCATGAGTGCGAGAAAGACCAGCAGCATCGCGGCGGAGAAGAACTGCGACAGCCACGCGCCCACATACATTCCGACCACGCCGGGAATGCCAAACCAGAGCACGTTGCGCCAGTCGACTTGCCGTTTTGCGGCGTAGGGCACGGCACCGGCAAAGGCGACGGCCGCAACGATCGCGAGGGCCTCGGCCATCGCGGCCCGCTCGGGATGCCCCAACCCATAGACCAGAATCGGCACCGTCAGAATCGAGCCGCCCGAGCCGAGCAGGCCGAGCAGCACGCCGATCGCGATCGCGCCGAGAATCACGCCCCACATGGACTGCTCCGCCGGTTCTTTGCACCATCGTTCTCTGCCGCCGGGCGATAGTATTCTTGAAGCACTGTCGGAACGAAAGGCGAGCGGCAGAAATACAGGAATCCGATGAGCCTGAGGCGCTAACCGATATGGACCTGAGCCTGAGGCGCTAGCCGATTCGGCAACAAAAAATCGGCTAGCGCCTCAGGCTCAAGTCTTGAATCGACCGGGTTGGGCATGACAGCCCCTGCCATACGGCCCATCGTCGCCGGAGCCCAACTGATGCCCGGTTTTTCTCTCCCTTGGCACCGGAGATGCCTTTTTTTCGGAAATTCCCGGATTTCACCCGGGGAGTGGGTATTCTTTCACGCATGGATGGTTGACGCCGGCCGGACTGCGAACCGCTCCCGTGCCGGGTCCGCGAACCCCAGACTCCAAACGCGAACATGGCCTCGCTCCCCGATTTCAAGCTGCTGGCCGACAACCACCTCGACTACTGGACGTACAAGACGCCGGAAAGCATCAGCAAGCTGCTCGGCGGCACCGTCGGAGCCGGCGACATCCACAACACCTGCACGATCCGGCTCTGCCACGCGATGAACCTCGCCGGCCGGACGATCCCCGCCAAGTGGGGCATCATCACCAACCGCAAATCACAGGCCGGCAAGAACTACATTATCCGCGTCAAGAACTTCCGCGAGTGGATGCTGCAGACGTTTGGCAAACCAGTCATCGAAATTCGCAAGAAGGGGGGAGAAAAAGCCGACCGCTCAAGATTCGAAGGCTGGCTCGGCGTGATCGGCATGGAGATCGGCTTCGGCGACGCGACTGGCCACTTCGACCTCTGGCATGAGGATGAGTTCAGCGCCGAGTCGGCCTCCGGTGCCGGTTACCTCGACCGGGCCACGAACATCCAGCTCTGGGCTGATACGCGGGTGACACAGGCACCGGTCTAGATCACCGTCCGTCGAAGTAGCTTGCCGCAGTCCCCGTTTCCTGGTTTTTTGGGAGATTTCAATGTCGATTCGCGTCTCGCTGAAACTTGGCCCGGAACGCGGCGGCGGCAGGTGGACCGAGGGGCCAATTGAAGTCGCGTCCTATACTTTTTCCGGCTTCAACATGGGGATTGGAATCTCCGGTCAGGGGACCGGGAAACCGAGGATTACCGGCTTGCACTTCCAAATGATCGAGCAACCGGTGATCGTCTACCTCTATCGATTGTGTGAAGCAGGCCGACACCTTGTCGACGCCCAGTTCGACATCGTGCTGGACTCTGGCAAGTCGGCCCGCTATCACATGACCGACGTTCTTGTCGATTCTTTCCAGGCTGGAGGCTCTGGCGGCGCTGAATCGCCCCTTTGCGCGGTCAGCCTGAGTTTCGCCGGTATCGGATTCGACAGTGCTCCACCGGCCTCCGCGCCCCAAACTCCCAAGACTGGAGCGGTAGGTCGCGCCGTGCTTGCCTCTTTCCGGTCCGCAGTGGCCAAGCCATGAGAAAGGGGCAGCCATGCAACAAAAGGCTGGAGCTTTCTTGCTGACCGGGCATTTGGGCATGTCCTCTGGCCGGGTTTGTCCCAGCCGGTCCAAACGGAGCCGTCTGGTACAATCTTCTGTACGGTGAAGATCCGGTGCGAGAGAGTCCTGCACCGCGTTTCGTGCGAACGCGGACGGGAACGCCGAAGGTGCAAGGTGCCCTGAACCGCTCAGGCAAAAGGACCACCGGCTTGACACACCGTCTCTGGAGAGTGACTGCGAGACTGTCCGAATACCGGGTACTGCGAGTTCGAAGCGCTGTCAGGGGGATCCCTTGCTTGCGCTGCGGGCTGGTATTGGGAAAGGCTCTGAAGCCGGCCGGCTTCCAGTCCACCGAAGGGGCAAGGCTTCGAGGTTCGATTCCGCACTGCAGCGGTCCGGAACTCCGTCGCCCGATCTCTCAGGTCCATGGACAGAGGGGCAACGCCGTCTGGAAGCCGCGGATCATCCGTCCGCGGCCACACCAGCCGGGAAGTGAACGACCTGCCACATCGGCCCAGTGTCGCCTTTCGCTCCGCGAAAGTCCGCGACCACACCGGCACCGGTCTGGCACTTTGGCCGTTCTCAACCTCACGCGTTGTCCCCCCGGAGCCAGCCATGACCACTTCCACTCCCGCCCCCTTCATCGCTCGCCACATTGGTCCCCGCGAAGACGAAATCCGGCAAATGCTCCGGCTGCTGGGTTATTCCACGCTCGATGACCTGACCCGCGCGGTGATCCCGTCCGCGATCCTCGACCTTTCGCGAATGAACATCGTTGACGGCGTTTCCGAAGAGGCCGCGCTTGCTGAGCTGAAAACCATCGCCGGCCGCAACCGCGTGCTGAAGTCGTTCATCGGCCAGGGCTATTACGGCACGCACACGCCCAAAGTCATCCTGCGGAACGTGCTCGAGAACCCGGCCTGGTACACGGCCTACACGCCCTACCAGCCGGAAATCTCGCAGGGCCGGCTCGAAGTTCTCTTCTACTTCCAGACGCTCGTCGCCGAGCTGACTGGGCTCGAGATCGCCAACGCCTCGCTGCTCGATGAAGCCACCGCGGCGGCCGAAGCCATGACGCTTTGCCAGCGGGCCGCCAAAGGCACGGGCAGCCGCTTCCTCGTCTCGCGGCTCTGCCACCCGCAAACGATCGAAGTCATCCAGACCCGCGCTCTGCCGCTCGGCATCGAAGTGGTCCTGTTCGACGAGACCGCACAGGTCGCCAGCTGGGACGGCGTCTTCGGTGTCCTCGTCCAGTACCCGGCGACGGATGGCTCGGTACGGGATTTCTCGCCGCAAGGGTCTGACGCCAATTCTCGCAGTCTTCGGAGCGAATTGGGGTCTGACCCCCTTCCGGGACGGTTCCCGGTCGGGCGGCTGATCCAGGAGGCGCATGGCCACCAGGCTTTGGTGGTCATGGCGACTGATTTGCTCGCGCTGATGCTGCTCCGCTCGCCCGGCGAGCTGGGGGCCGACGTGGCGATCGGCAATTCGCAGCGGTTTGGCGTGCCGTTTGGGATGGGCGGACCGCACGCTGCTTTCATGGCAACCCGCGATGCGTTTAAACGGACGATGCCAGGCCGGCTGGTTGGCCAGTCGGTCGACGCGCGCGGCAAGCCGGCATTCCGCCTGTCGCTGCAGACCCGCGAACAGCACATCCGCCGCGAGAAAGCGACGTCGAACATCTGCACGGCCCAGGCGCTGCTGGCGATCATGGCCACGCTCTACGCCTGCTACCACGGTCCCGAAGGACTGCGCGCGATCGCGCTCCGCGTCCACGGGCTGGCGACGCGACTCTTCCGGGCCTTGCAAAAAGCCGGCGTCACATGCCGCGGCAACCAGTTCTTCGACACGCTGACTGTCGCGACCGGTGGGCGAACCGAACAGATTCTCCAGGCCGCGATCGTCGCCGGTTACAACCTGCGCAAACTCAACGACGGCGAAATCTGCGTCGCGCTGGACGAGACGGCGACCGACGCCGATGTCGATTCGCTGGCCCGGCTGCTCGGCGGTGCCAGCCCGGCCCCCGAAACCGGCCCCTCACTGCTCGACCCGGCCCTGCTCCGCCAGGACCCAGTCCTCAGCCAGGCCGTCTTCCATCGCTACCGCAGCGAAACCGAAATGATGCGCTATCTCCGGCGGCTGTCGGAGATGGACATCGCGCTCGACCGGGCCATGATCCCGCTCGGCTCGTGCACGATGAAGCTCAACGCGGCCAGCGAGTTGACCCCGGTCACCTGGCCCGAGTTCAACGCCATCCATCCCTTCGCCCCGGCCGACCAGTGGGCTGGCTACCGCGAAATGATCGCCCAGCTCGAAGCCTGGCTCTGCGCCTGCACAGGCTACGACGCCGTTTCGCTCCAGCCCAATGCCGGCTCGCAAGGCGAATACGCCGGGCTGCTTGCGATCCAGCGCTATCACGCCTCGCGCGGTGACCACGACCGCAACGTCTGCCTGATCCCCTCCAGCGCCCACGGCACCAACCCGGCCAGTGCCCAGATGGCCGGCATGACTGTCGTCGTCGTGAAGTGCGACTCGTCAGGCAACGTCGACCTCGTCGACCTCGACGCAAGAATCGCCGCCCACGCCGGCAGGATCGCGGCGATCATGATCACCTACCCCTCGACGCACGGAGTCTTCGAGGAAGGGGTCACGGCGGTCTGCGAAAAAGTCCACGCCGCGGGCGGGCAGGTCTACATCGACGGGGCCAACCTCAATGCCCTTGTCGGCGTCGCCCAGCCTGGCAAGTTTGGCGGCGACGTATCGCATCTCAACCTGCACAAGACCTTCTGCATCCCGCACGGCGGTGGTGGTCCCGGCGTTGGTCCGGTCGCCGTCCGCGGCCACCTCGCCCCGTTCTTGCCGCGTGACGGCGTCAACACCTCCCGCACCGGCCCGCTCGTCAGCGCCGCCCCGTTCGGCAGCGCGAGCATCCTGCCGATTTCCTGGATGTACATCCGGATGATGGGGGCCGAGGGGCTTCGCAAAGCCACCCAGGTCGCGATCCTGAACGCCAACTACATCGCCCATCAGCTGCGCGACCTCTACCCCGTGCTTTACACCGGCCACCACGGGCTGGTCGCGCACGAATGCATCCTCGACACCCGTGGGATGGACAAGGACGGCCATGTTTCGGTGGAAGACATCGCCAAGCGGCTGATCGATTACGGCTTCCACGCTCCGACCATGTCCTTCCCGGTCGGCGGCACGCTGATGATCGAACCGACCGAGAGCGAATCGCTCCAGGAGCTCGACCGCTTCATCCGCGCCATGCGGCTGATCCACGCCGAGTACGTGCAAGTCCGTTCCGGCACTTGGCTCGCCGACAACAACCCGCTCTCCAACGCCCCCCACACCCTCGACTCCATCCTCGCGGACCCCTCCCCCCTCCCCTACTCCCGTCAAACCGCCATCTGCCCCGACCCCGCCACCGACCACTCCGTCAAATACTGGCCCCCCGTCGCCCGCGTCGACAACGTCCACGGCGACCGCAACCTCATCTGCGCCTGTCCGCCGGTGGAGAGCTACGAGGATTCCCCCACCGCGCAACCCGCCGGGAACAGGTCTCTCCAGTAGCGGAAGGGCGCAAGCCCCCCGGCCCGCGCGCCGCGAACGCCTCCATCCCACAACCGGTCATCGCGCCAAAAAACCTGTTGTCGGGGAACTCTCCGGCCGCAACAGCTCGCCTCCTCCCGCCACGCCCAACACTCCGCAACCGGGCGGCTCCCGCCGTGTCGCGTTCATCGGTTGCCGACCCGCCGCAGCGGACCGGCCCGAACTGCCACGACCGATAACATGTCACCAAATGGTGACATATTTGTCTGTCAGAGATTGGGTTGTCGCCTTGTTTTCGAATCAGGCTTGGCCACACGCTGCGGTCGCTACACTTCGGCAAAGTGTGCGAACAAATCGCGTTGGTGGTCGGAGTCGGCTGGGTGACCATGGTGCGGTGGGAGCGTGCCCACCGGTTCCACACACTGTTCCTCGCGCACGGGAACGGTTTGCAGACTTGCTCCACGCACGAACATCCAGCCGTCGATGCCAAAAGGGACCAGCATCTGTTCCGTGTTGAGTGACTTTGCGGGCCGAAGCGTCCAGAGCAGCAGAGGCAAGGTCCAGCCAGGTCGTGACTGGCGCTGGCGAAACGAGTTGACGTGTCCCGGTCGATCGTTGCGACAGTAGGGTCCGAAATTGCCGCCACGCGACTTGTGGACCAGGCACTGAAGATCCAGAACGAGTACCGCCAAGCAATCGGCGATCTCTGGAAGCCGTCTTATTTTTTCGGGGGTGGTAAACACGATCCGGCCCCAGTCCCAGAAATCAGGTGGGCCTTTTGCAAGACGCCTGCACGCAGTCATGACGTAGAGGCGTTCCACCAGCGCTCCACTGGACAGCGCGACCACAATCCGTCCGGAACCCGGCTGATCCGCGATTTCGAGCAAACGATCGAGAACCAAATCCAGCGATACCTCGCCACCGATCAGCAATCCCTGGTTGTCCCTTCCCAAATCATGCAGCAGCCGGGAATCAAGTGAAACCCGCCCCAGCCGCTGCTCGTTGACGCGAGCGATCCGCATCGCGTTGAATATCGGGCTGGGGCACAGATCTTCCAGCCATGACAGAGTTTCAGCCATTGGTCGCCCCCATTCGTTCGCCGCACTCCGAACAGAATTTGGCACTGACATCCTGGAGGTGACCGCATTTGCAGGTCAGCTTGCCGGACTCGATCAGCAGCGAATCCCAGTCCCGCTCCGTTTCGCGGAGTTCGGGAGAGCGGGAATCCATGACGGTACGAACTTCGTTCAACAGGGTGATCGTCGCCACCTTGCTCGAAGGGTCGTCAGATCGGGGATTGGCGATGCAACGAAAACAGCCGGTGTCCGTTGGGCATGAGCAAGTCTGAACCCGTTCGAGTGCCCGGTTGACAAGTTCGCCCATGTGCCCGAATGCGGCGTCGGTCAGCCCGACGCCATCGTAAGCCGTATCGAACAGGAATAGGGCCATTTCGTCCGTTACCAGCCGATCCACCGCCGAGGAATAGTCTTGGGTGTCGCAGGGACCGGCGACCGTCGGAAAGAGGCTGGCCAGCAACCTCGACTGCGCCTGCCCGCCGGTGGAGAGTTATGATGATTCTTCCGCCGTTCAACCGGCCAGGAACGCCGCTCTTCAGTAGCGGATCCGCCGTGGCGGACCGGCTCTAACTGTGACGACCAATAACATGTCACCAAATGGTGACATATCCTTCTGTCAGGGTTTGAGCTGTCGGCTTGCCGAACCGAACTTGAGGTTCCAGTGATAGACGAAATTCTGGCCGGCCCGGGTCAGGGTGACGTTGCCGGAATAGTTTTTGTTGGCGGGTACTGGCCCCCAGGCATTCTGGGCCAGCAACTCGCCGGATCCCAGCAAAGCCATTGCCACACAAACAAACGCACCCAAGGCCAATCGTCGTGAAATCGAGGCACCCATGTTCATTCTCCCGGACTGTTGAAATTGGTGGGACCGGAAGTTCAATTCTGCGAAAACCGCTTTCAGCCCTTCCAGCCGGGCGGTGCATCCCACCGCTCCGATCTGACGTGCGCCAACGGCGAGGGCGTCGTGTCACCGAATCAACAAGTTTTTTCCCCGGCCGAGAAGCACCTGCCGACCACGGGAAACGACCGGTATCGCCGCCAGATCAAGAATGGGATCCAGATCCCCGGCGTCAAGTCATCAAAATCCGCCTGATTTGCAGGGATTGTCTCATCATTCCCTGCTCTCTTCCTTGCCAGCTCGCCGTCTGGCCCGACCCGGCCACCGACCACTCCGTCAAATACTGGCCCCCCGTCGGCCGCGTCGACAATGTCCACGGCGACCGCAACCTCATCTGCGCCTGCCCGCCGTTAGAGAGTTACGAAGATTCTTCCGTCGTTCAACCGGCCGGGAACACGTCTCTCCAGTAGCGGAATGGCGGAAGTCCTTCGGCCCGCGCGTCTCGAATCCCTTCATCCCTCAACCGGACATCGCGCCCAAAAAGCCGTTCATTGGGGAATTCTTCGGTCGCACCAGCCCGTCCCTTCCCGCCACGCCCTTCCCTCCGCAGCCGGACGGCTCACGCAGTGCCGCCAACCGGTCGCACGGCGGGCGTGTTGGTGTGTTTCGCGGTCGTTTTCGGCTTGGACGGTTTCCGGTGTGGGAGGTGCTTTGTCGAAAGACAATTTTCGCGATCGCCCACACGACCGCTTCACACACCCTACTCCTGGCCCATCGCACTGCGCATGCAGCATTTCTTGAACTTCTTTTGGCTGCCGCAGGGACAGGGGTCGTTGCGGCCGGTGCGGCGGGCTGGGTTGCTGGAGAGCCGGCCGGCGGGGGCAGGCGGTCTCGCGTTCAATTCGGCGAAGCCAGGTTTGGGGAGCTGTGGCTGGACGCTGGGCGGGGGGCTGTTTTTCGCAGGTATCCGCTCCTGAAAACTGGCCCAGGTTTCGAGGATCGCAATGGTGTCATCGACGCCAGTGGGTTTAAGGTTGGCTAACCATTCCTTCCGTTCGGCTTCTGGATTGGCGAGAGCCTTCTGGACTTCTTCACGGCTTATGCAGTACAGGTCGACGGCGTCCTGTTGAAAGGCCGTTTCGATCTCCTCGCGCGCGGCGACTCCGCCAAGGTTGGCCAGTTCCACAATCAGCGGACTGATGACGGCTTCGTCTTGGCGATCAAGCGCGGTTCGCAGATGGTGGCGAAGACTGTCGATTGCTTCGTCGGCGGTGGCCTGGCCGTCACGCACATAGTGCAGCCAGGTCTGGATCGCTTCCCAGCGGACGTACTCGTTGACATCCGGATTCACGATCAGGCGGTCGAGGGTCCCGGTCTCGCCGTCGAGCAGCGCCGCCAGAATCGGGGCGAGATACTCCGTGACCGCGTCGCCAAACAGGTCGCCCGGCAAATCGCCCGGCAGGCTGATCGCGTCAAGAATGGCCGGCAACGCTTCGCGGGCCCGAAACTCCCCCAGCAGGAAGAGGGAAAAGAAGGCAACATTGCCTTCGACTTTTTCACCATTCCGCGCGCATTCCACTGTTTGCTGAAGTGCCCCGATCAGGCGCGGAATGATCTGGTCGCGATGACGGCGGGCAGCCTGGATCGTCGCGCGCGGCAGTTTTCCCCGGCTCGCGTCGAGATCCCGGACGATCAGGTCCAGCTCCATGTCGGTCAGCTCGTCGAGCATTTCCCCGATCTGCTCCAGCACATCGTTGGCCCGCGATTCATCGTCCGGCCGGGCGGTTGCGCGATCCATCCAGCCATTCAGTTCGGCCATCCAGTCCTTGAGCGCGGCCGCGGAGTCGGGATGGATTTCGTCAAACCAAAGCCCCGAGAATTCGCCCAGCGACCGGTCGCGACGCTCCACGGCCGATGGCCCGGTCAAGCGTAACTGTGCCGCCGCGCGTTCAAGCCGGTCCAGCAGATCGGTCATGGCGGTGTTCCTTGTGGAGGTCGTGGTACCGGCCCCGCACCCCGGCCGGAAGGTGGGCTGATAAAACAGCGAATTCTTGTGAGCCTGAGGCGCTAGCCGATTTCCTGGTGGGTGAGTTATTGGTTGAATTGGCGTAATCGGCTAGCGCCTCAGGCTCACTTTTTATCAGCCCAGCCGGCAGGAGGGCCGCGAGGTGGGAGAGGAGGCGCATCTTCTGATCTCCGCGGTGCGCTACGAGAGCTTCGGGCGCGCGC
>JANOFL010000077.1:0-8987 GCA_031405895.1 Planctomycetota bacterium | reverse complement strand
ATGCAACGGCAAACGATGTTGTAACTCGCCCCTAGCGGGGCGAAGGACAAAAGGGCGAGGATGTACCCTGTACACAATCCGAACTTCCTCTGTATCGACTTCAATCCGGTGGATCAGTAGACGCATGATTCTTCGCTTCAGGTCGCGGTCGGCGTCGCCCAGTCCGGCCGCGATTTCCTGAGCGAAGGTTTCAAAGTGGCCGACAATCAGCCGCAGCTCCTCCTGGCTGTGGTGCGCTTGTTCCCACTCCCGGATGGCCGCTTCGTTCTCCGCCAGCCGCTTGCGCACATGGGTGCTGCGCTGCGTGAATTCAGCCTGCTCCAGCCAGCCGTGTTCATAGGCGTCGACCAGCCGCGCCAGGCGGCGTTTGAGCTGCCCGAGGATCGCCTGCCAATGGGCCCCGTCGCCGGCGGGCGCAGGCTTCGCCAGACGCCGCTCCAGCTCCTGACGCAACCGGCCGCGATCCTGCAACAGCGCGGACACATCGGCCCAGACCTCGTTTTCCAGCGGCGCGACCGGGAGACTCTTGTTGTCGCAAATGGTGTCGCCTCCGCGGCGATACTTGTCGGTTCCCAGACAGCGATAGTAGCCCTCGGCCAAGTTGCCCCCTGTGCGATGGCGGCCGCAGTAGGCCGAGCCACAGCGGTGACAGACCAGCAAGCCGCTGAGCAGAAAGCTGCCCTCGCCCAAGGCCCGTTGGCGCTGGCGGTTCTGCGCCAGACGTTCCGCCGCCGCGGCGAACAGTTCCGGGGAAATCAGCGCCGGAACCGGAATCGATTCCTGTTCCCCGGGCAACGTGTCTTGCGTCACCAGCGGGCGTCGCGGCGTGGCCGGATCGCCACGCTTGGCCCGCCGCGCGTGTTCCCGGGGAACCAGCCTGGTTTTGCCGTATTTCGCCGTTCCCGTATAGGCCGGCTGCCCCAGGATGCCGTGGATGGTCGCCTGGTTCCAGCGGGCCTTGCCCGTGGACGTAGGGACGTTTTGCCCGGCCAGACGGCGAATGACTTCGCCCAACGACAATCCTTCCACAGCAACCCAGGTGAAGATCTGACGGACCACCCGCGCCTCGTCAAGCACGATGTCGTACCGCGCCTCGCCGTCTCCCGCTTGCCGCGTGACGTAGCGGTATCCATAAGGCGCATGGGCGAGGGCACTCACCTTGCCGGCCCGCGCCGCGTGGCGTCGGCCGCGCCGCGTGCGCTCCAGGATCTTTGCCCGCTCATACTCGGCGATGATGCCCTGGACCTGCACCAGGAGGGCTCCTTCGGCCGTCGACGAACGCGGATCGCCGTCCAGGAAAAGCACCTGCACTCCGGCGCGCGTCAGTTCCTCAAGCAGAACCATTTGCCAGACGTATTTCCGGGCCAACCGGTCGGGTGTCTGCACATAGAGCCGATCCAGCCCGCCCGCGTGGGCCAGGTCGCGCAGACGCTCCAGCGCCGGCCGCGTGAGCAGGGCACCGCTCTGCCCTTCATCCAGAAAGCAACCTTCGGCCGTGACCTCAAAACCGTCCTCGGCAATCCGCGCACGCAGCGCCGCGACCTGGCTCTGAATGGTGCATCCTTCCGCTTGCCGCTGCGAGCTGACGCGGGCATACAGGGCTACGTTCTCAGGACGCTCCATCGTCAGGCCCTCCGTGCCAGTTCTGCTTCGGTCGGTCGCTGGTCATTCTCGGTCTTTACCGCGGCGGGAGCGGTCAACGGCCGTTTCCGTTGCGGGTACACCTGCTCATACACGGCCGCCCAAATCTCATCTTCCAACCGGCCAGATTGATAGCATCGTCGCAACTGCCGGTTTTGCCCTGCTGATTGACGCTCCATGTCCAAGCCTCCCACGAAAAGCCTTGCGCCACTGCGACTTACTTCCGCCGTCGCACAGCTGCTCGTGGAACGCCAATATGAAACTCCACCGACTTGGTTACAACATCGTTTCCCGTTGCATGCTACGCCGTTGGCGCAACAGCCACCCACTCACCGCTGATAGCACGGGGAATTTCTTCTGAGCCTGAGGCACTAGCCGATCCCCCTCAGTGCGAGCCAACACCCGAATCAGCGTTCTCGGCTAGCGCCTCAGGCTCACTTTTCTTGTCCGCCCAAGGGACGGAGTGTCTGCTTCCTGGCGCGGCGGGGCGGTGAGGGGCGGTTACTCCACGACCCAGACGCGAATCGTGGGACTCCAGTCGCCTTAGGGCTTGTCGTCGTCGAAGTATCGCACCCGGAACTCGCACAGTTCGGGCTGGCCGGGGACAAGCCGCGGGGGGCGGTCGATCCACGGCGAGCGGGTATCCATCGCCATCCGCGTGAAGCCGGCTTCCGTCCCCCTCCGCGACTGGTTCTCAATCTGTTGGTGCCCGCGCATCGCAAACCGCAGCCGCACCGCCGGTCCCGTCTCGACCTTCGCCTTCAGCCTGATTGCCGGAAAGTTGTCAATTTCGCGCTGACCGTCGGACCGGCTTGGTACTACAATGTACTAACGTCTCGATTAATGGTCCGCATTCGGTGAACCCATGATCAAAAACCTCGTTCGCCACGGCAACAGTTGGGCACTTGTGATCGACAAGCCGATCCTCGACCTGTTGCAGATCGATCCGGCGGTGCCACTCGAACTCTCCACGGATGGAAGGGTCCTGCATGTCACGCCAGCCCAGGGACCATCCGGCCGCGACCGGCTTCGCGTTGTCAGTCGCAAGGTCAACGCCCGCTACCGCAAGGCTTTCAAGAAACTTGCCGAGTAGATGGATGCTCCCCGCTTTCTGACCCTGGACGAAGTCCTCGAAATGCACGCCGGGCAGATCGGGACGCATGGCGGAATTCCGGGATTGCGCGATCCAAAACTGCTCGAGTCCGCGCTGGCACAGCCTGCGGTGACCTTTGAGGGCCAGTTCCTTCATCCGGACCTCTTCCGGATGGCGGCGGTGTACCTGTACCACCTCGTCCAGAACCACCCGTTTCTCGATGGCAACAAGCGGATCGGGCTGGGAAACCGCGCTGGTCTTTCTGGAACTCAACGGCTGGTCGGTGGAAGCCACGGACGACGAGCTGGTCGAACTTGTACTCGGCACCGCGACGGGTCAACAGTCCATCGAACTGATCGGCGACTTTCTGCGCGGGCATTCGCAGCCATGCGAACCGCCCGGTTAACGCTGCCTCGCCGTCGATCGAGCGAGCCTCCATCGCCGGGCTTCCGGTACGGGCTGGCAGGCGGCCGCTTCCTTGCTGGCCATGAAGTGTCTCCATTGTGGATTGGGCGGAAGACAATAGAGAAACTGGTGGGGAGCGGGAAGTGGGAAAAGCCGGGAGGCGAGACGGTTCCGGCGCGATCATCTGGTTTGGGTTGGAATGCCGTTGAGCGCGCGGCCGGAGGGCTGACGCCCTGCCGCTACTGAAGGTAAAGAAGCTTGAATGCGATTTTTCGAAGTTGTGCGAGTCGGGCCGTGAAGTACGGCAAGTCGATTGGCGAAACTCGTGCCGCTGTGATTCCAGCCGCGGCCCCCTCCCCCGGCCCCTCCCCACAAATCGGTTCCGGGAAGACCGGAACCGATTTGGAGGAGGGGGGAAGATATTGCATTGGGTGGCGTCGGTCTTCCCGGAACGCAAAAAGTGCAGCTTCAAAAACTTGCGCCGCGGGCTGGTATTGGCCCCGTTGAATCGACATGCCATCCGAAGAAACAATCGTTCGCGTCAATTCCACCGCTTAATCACTTCCTGACGGGTCGTTGAATCGACATGCCATCAGAAGGTTCAATCATCGTCGTCTTCTGGAGTTTCTGGTGCATCCGGGGGTGGGAGGACGACTTGGGCGATGGAGCCGTTTTTTTGGACTTCGATGCCCTTGCCGCCGCGGGAGGTGATGCGGTATTTGGCGGTGGAGATCGTTTTCTTCGCGCCGCGGTTGGTCATGACGACGAGCAGGTCACGGTCGCCCGTGCTGGGTTTGAAGCCGACCAGGCGGTCAGTCTTGGCGAGCTTGATGAGCATCACGCCCTTGCCGGGGCCGGAGAGGTAGTTGACCTCACCGGCCGGGCAGACCATCGCCCGGCACTCGTGGCTGATCGCGAGGATGTTTTCACTGCCTGAGACGGCGAAGACGTTGATGATCTCGGAGCCGGTGACGACCCGGGCGTAGCGGCGGCCGGAGCGGGTCGAAGGCTCAGCGAAGGGGGCGAGGCCGAAGCGGAGCGCGTAGCCGTTGCTGGAGGCGGCGAAGCCGTGCGTTTCGGGGCAGAGGTTGGGCTTCTTCGGGTTCTCGGCGATGTTGCCGATCACGCGCGGGTCCATCGAAAGAACCGCCACGAGC
Source organism: Planctomycetota bacterium (assembly GCA_031405895.1). GTDB lineage: Bacteria > Planctomycetota > Planctomycetia > Pirellulales > Pirellulaceae > BJ22. The sequence goes on along the minus strand of JANOFL010000077.1, from coordinate 4,691 downwards.
CGCTCGCCGTCCTTGAGCTTGAACAGCTTCTGGACCGGCTCGCCGTAGCCGCTTGAGGCGGGCACGTCGATCATCCGGGCCGTGTAGCAGACGCCGAGCGACGAGAAGAAAGCGACCGTGCCGCGGGTCGAGCCGGCTACGCAGGCGCGGACCGAGTCGCCTTCGCGGAGCCGGGTCTTGGAGAGGTCGGTGACCTGCTTCTGCCGCTTGACCCAGCCGTCGGCGGTGAGCAGGATCGCGCAGTCTTCGTCGACGATGAAGTCTTCGGCGGTGAACTCGGGTTCGTCTTCGGCCGTGGTGATGGCGGTGAGGCGGCGGCCGGCGGGAGTCTTGGCGAAGAGGCTTTCGATCTCCTCAATCTCCTCCCGGACGATCTTCCAGCGGCCGCTGTCGTAGTTGTCTGTGGCGTCTTCCTTGAGCAGGCGGCGGATGGCGCGGGCCCGTTTTTCCTTTTCCTCCTGCTCCTCGCGGATCAGGTTGATTTCCAGCCGGGCCAGCCGGTAGAGCTTGAGCTCGAGGATCGCGTCGGTCTGCTCGGCGTCGAGCCCGCCCTTGCTGGCCGGGAAGCGGGCCATGATCTTCTGCGCCGCGTCGGCCTTGCCTTCGGACTTGCGGATGATCCGGATGATCTCGTCGAGGGCGTCGAAGACGATCAGAAAGCCGGCAAGGATGTGGAGCCGCTTCTCCAGCCCCTCGAGCTCGTTCTCCAGCCGTTTGGTGACGACTTCGAGCCGGAAGTGGAGGAAGTGCCAGAGGAGTTCCTTCAGCCCGAGCCGCTGGGGCGCGCCGACCGCCGGGTTCTCGGTCGGCACGAGGCAGGTCATGTTCGCGCCAAAGTTGACTTGCAGCTGGGTGTTCTTGTAGAGCCAGGCGAGGACCTTGGCTTCGTCGGCTTCTTTCCTGAGCAGCAGGTCAACGCGGATGTCTTCGGTCGAGACGTCGCGGATCTCCTGGATCAGCGGGATCTTGCCCGACTGGACGGCTTCGCCAATCCGCTCGACGAGGGCCGATTTGTTGACTCCATAAGGGATCGAGACGATTTGCAGGAGCTTCATCCCGCGGACTTCGCCGGCGAGTTTGGTCGTGCCGCGAATCCGGAAGGTGCCGCTCCCGGTGCGGTACATCTCGCGGAGTTCTTCTTTCGTGACGACGATCTCGCCGCCGGTCGGAAAGTCGGGGCCCTGGATCGCGTCGTTGGCGACCAGCTGGTAGTCCTTGATGTCGGGGTCGCTGAGCAGTTTGAGCAGTGCCCGGCAGACTTCGACCGGGTGGTGGGGCGGCATGTTGGTCGCCATCCCGACAGCGATCCCGGTCGCGCCGTTGATCAACAGGTTGGGGAGGCGGGCGGGCAGGACGACCGGTTCGGTCCGCGAGCCGTCGTAGTTGGACTTGAAGTGGACGGTCTGGGCGCGGATGTCGGCAAGGATGTGGCGGGCCGGTTCGGCGAGCCGGCATTCGGTGTAGCGAAAGGCCGCGGCATTGTCGCCGTCGATCGAGCCAAAGTTCCCGCTGCCGTCGATCAGCGGGACGCGAAGCGAAAAGGACTGGGCCATCCGGACGAGCGCGTCATAGATCGCGTCGTTGCCGTGCGGGTGGTACTTGCCCATCACATCGCCGACGACGGTCGCCGACTTGCGGTGCCTGGCGGTGTGGTCGAGGCCCTGCTGGTGCATCGTGTAGATGATGCGGCGCTGGACGGGCTTGAGGCCGTCACGGACGTCGGGGAGTGCCCGCGAGGTGATGACGGAAAGCGAATAGTTCAGGTAGCGGGACTGGGCGGCGGCGCGGAGGGCGATCGTGCTGAGGCCGGATTCTTCGCCAGGGCCGGAAGGGTTGGGCTTGCCGGAGGAGCGGCTGCGGGAGGGTTTCTCCTTGCTGGGCGGACCGGATGAAGGACCGCGCGACGGCTTCTTGGCCAAGTCCGGACTTCCTGGGTGGGGATTCTTTCCAACTCGTTCCGGGGCTCCCGCCCTGGAACGTCGGCTGTTTAGCTCGTTCCGGGGCTCACGCCCTGAAACGTCGGCGTTTGGTGCTCAAGGCTCTGCCTTGCTACCGTCAGCCTTAACCTGTGCAAAACCCGCCGTACTCGCGAGCGCGGACAAGGCGGAGCCTTTGGTCAGCGCGTTCCCGGGCAGGAGCCCGGGAACGAGTAAGAGCAGATCCCTTGCTTGCGCTGCGGGCTAGTATTGCTGGACCTTCGGGCAAACTTTGCGGACAAACCAGGCTTTGGCAGCGGTTCCGGTTGGCGGAGGGCTGTTAAACCAGGCAAGCCGGGCCGAGTTTAACTGATCGGGCAATGCGCTTACAGCCGGTTGTTCCGGTTTTGACCGGGGCCGTTTCGGATTGGCGGGCGGTGCGGCATGAATGATTCAAAACGGTTTTTCCCGGAAGCCGAAACGATCCAACAAGTCGCATTGGGACGGATCGGGAACGCGAGGGAACGCGTGCTGGTTCGTGCTCGCCCCCACCAGCCAGAGGAGCCAGTTGTATGGAACGGATTCCGAAATATTTCCTCATCGTTGTGGCCGTCGCGGCCTTGCTGGCCGGCCAGGCCGAAGCCCAGTACATCCCCGGCACAGCGCCCGGCGGAACGCTGCCAAACTACATGTTCCCGCAGTACGTCACGCCGCAGGGTCCGAGCCAGACCACGGCCGGCATGTACCCCGCGCCGCATCATGTGCCGTGGCATGTCGGTGCCTCGTCGTACACGTACCAGCCGCTTCAGCCGCACGAAATGATGTGGCAGCATCGCCGGAACTATTACAACTACTACGCCGGCCCGGAAGCTTTCTACGCTGACCAGTGCGGTGCCCGCGCTTATCCGGGCGGTGGCGGACTGAACAAGACGCAAGTCGTCTGGCAGAGCGGTGCCAACCACATGGGCAACTTGCCCAGCAGCATCGTGCCGCTCGCCGGGTTGCAGTATCGCTGGGCCCAGCGCTACTGGTGCATCGGCGGCAACTGCGGTGGCTACAGCGGCGGCTGTGCGACAGGCACCTGCAGCTCGGGAACGTGCCCGACCGGTGACTGCGGCACCGGTTACGCCGTGGGTCAGCAGCCTGGCTACGGTGCTCCCGCGACTCTCCAGCGGTAGGAAGCGCGGCTCAGAAGGGGGTCAGACCCCGTGGTTTCCCTCAAACAAAATCCCTAACGGACCAGTCCCATGCGTCACACAACGATTTTCAGTCTGGCCATCGCGGTGGTCGTGTTGACCGCGAGCCTGGCCAGCGCCCAGTGCTCGACCGGTGGTTGCTATGGCGGTGGAGCGGTCGGCCCGGATGGCTTGACCCAGCCGACCTGCCCGGCCAACGGCCGCGGCTATCATCCGCGAATCTATACCCCAATCTACGCCAACCGCGATCATTTCGCGCCCCAGCCGCTTTACACCTACGGCCGTGCCGGTGTCGATGCGTCGCGGACGAATGTCTGGAACCAGCAGCAGATGCAACAGTACGCCTGGCATGGCGAATACGCCTACTGGCGCTGGAACCAGCCGACGGCGCTGGTCGTTCCCCCGACGGCCGCTTTCCAAAGCGAATACAACTGGGGCGTCGGCCAGACGCGGAGCCTGCCGATCTATCACCAGTTCGGCTTCAATCATCCGGGCGTGGTCGGCGGCTCAGCCGGCCAGTTCCCCCACGCTCCTTACTGGCCGAGCAGCACCAGCCAGCTGGGCGTCTACCCGGTCCGCGGTCCGTGGAACTAGGTCAGGTTGCGGGCTGATCGCCGGCGATCGGTCGCGAACAATAACTGAGTCAATTGCCAGGGGCACCCAATTCAGGTGCCCTTTTTTCGTAGAAATGGAGAGCGGCGATTCTGGTCCTTTGTCGTAGGGCAGTAAGCCCGGGCGTTTCTTCAACTCTCAACTCTCAACTCTCAACTCTCAACTCTCAACTCTCAACTCTCAAATCTCAAATCTCAAATCTCAAATCTCAAATCTCAAATCTCAAATCTCAAATCTTAAATCTCAGACTTCAGACTTCAGATCAAACTTCGCCGACTGACGACAGGCTGGAAGCCTATCCCACGCCAATCGTCGCAAGTTTGACTTTCGCGCCATCACTTTGGCGACGGCGGATTTCAGGAAACGAGCGGGTTTTGCTCAAGTTTCGCGAGCCTTGGGGCTTTGTGCGGGGCCACGGGACGGGTGTTGGCGCATTCGCCAATCTTTCGCCGCGTCTGGCATACGACCTGCGTGAGTTGAACAACAGAGTCAACCGGACCCGTGACGCGAGAAACTGCGATGTTTACCTACACTGCCCTCATGTTGATCGGTGCCGTGATCATCGGCGGCTTCTCGGTCACGATCTGCATGGAACGCCGCCAGGCCAACCCGTTCTCCGCGTGGTGAGCCGACGGCGCTAGCCGCGGGTTCTTTTTACCCGGACCGGGGCTCCTGCCCTGGACCGCACTGACCAAGGGCTCTGCCCTCGCGGGTTGGGGAAGAAAAGGTTGTGCGGCGAAGAAAGGCGGAGCCTTTGGATCCCGGCGCGCCGGGATTCCACGGCGGAAGCCGTGGAACGAGTGTGCACGAGTTCGCGAAGAACCCGGGGCTAGCGCTTAGGTTTACCCACAATTTGGTGTCGAGTGTACGGGGAAGCGGTGGATTTGGTTTGCAGGGTGTGTGAAGAAGTATCAGGGAGCGAACTTTTCGGGGGCTTCGACGTTATCCGTGCTGGTGTCCAACAGCA